>PXTQ01000024.1:22341-32107 GCA_003022505.1 Bacteroidetes bacterium QS_8_64_10
TGTACATCATAGGCAGGCGCGTGTCCGGGCGCACGAAGCAGGTGTAGGCTTCGCCCCGAGCGGCGGCGGCGATCATCCTGGGCGCGTAGTCGGTGGTGCCGCCGCCGGGCGGAGCGGTATAGCTGATGAGGCCCGGATAGCGCAAGCTGCGCGCGTCGACGTCGTAGCGCTGATGATAGTACCGGCACAGCATCTCGCCACTCACCTTCGTAACGCCGTACATCGTTTGCGGGTCCAGCACGGTTTGCTGCGGAACGTTCTCGCGCGGGGTGCCTGGGCCGAAGACGGCAATCGAGCTGGGCCAGAAGACGCGCGCTTCTGCGTCGCGGGCGGTGTCAAGCACGTTCTTCAGACCGCCGAGATTCACGTTCCAGGCGCGATCCGGTGCTCCCTCGCCGACGGCGGAGAGCAGGCTCGCCAGGTGATACACGACGCCGATCTTGCGCTCGCGCATGAGGGCGCGCAGCCGGTCCTCGTCGCGCACGTCGAGCGGTTCGTAGGGCAGGTCGTCGGGGAGCGCGCCGGGCGCGTCGTCAGTGAGATCCGTGCAGAGCACACGTGCGCCGGGCCGTTCGTCGCGGAGCGCCGCCGCCAGGTCGCTCCCGATCTGGCCGCCAGCTCCGGTAACGAGAATGTTCGTCATGCCGAGTGCTGATCCGTGAGCGGGTTGCTAAGGAACAAGGATAACTAACTGTGGCAAATGGACCGTTTTTTAGGATCGCTCAAAAAGAGTTCAGCAGTCTGCTTATTTTTTGACACCATAACTCTCACAACTGTTTTTTGGCGAACGAGGCTCGGAAAATGTTCTCGTTTTCACAGATCAATCAGCCTCCTACACGTTATCGTTGCGGTTAGTAAAAATTAACCTGAAGGCAAGAAACACTTAACAGAAATATGATTTAGTTGGCTTGACGAAAATAAATGAGCCTATTTACTTATGGCCAAACAGATTGACGACGTTGACGCGCGCATCCTGGAACTGCTTCAGGCGGACGGGCGCATGAAGCGCAACGCCATCGCCGAAGACGTGGGGATGTCGGTGCCCGCCGTGAGCGAACGTATTCGCAAGCTGGAAGAGCGCGGCGTCATCAGGGGCTACACCGCCGAGGTGGACGTCCGCCGCCTACGCTACGACATCACGGCCTTCGTGCGCGCCAACGTGGACGGCTCGGAGCATTACGCTAACTTCGTGGAGCAGATCACGGCCATGAGCGCGGTGCTCGAAATGCATTCCATCACCGGCGAGGGGTCGCACATGCTCAAGATGCGCATCCCAAACACCGACTCGCTGGAGCGCATTCTCTCGGAGATTCAAAAAATCGAGGGGGTCAGCCGCACGCGGTCGAGCATCGTGCTCTCCACATTTAAGGAAACGCGCGCGGTGCCCGTCGAGCCGATGGAGTTGTATGATTACGAGTCTACGAATTGATGAGTCTAAGCATGGGTGAGACCTCTCGTAGTCTCGTAGATTCTTAGACTCTCAGCCTCTTTTTTCGCTAATTCAAACCCAACCCAACCGAACATGCCTGCGAAAGCAAAAGACTACAACCTGACAGCCGCCACCAAATTCTCCGACAACGGCGCGCCCGCCAACCCGTCGATGGATGTGGAGAACATCTTCGGCGAGAACACTTTCGGGCTGGAAGCGATGAAGAGTCGTCTTCCGGAATCGACCTACGAGAGCATCCTCGCCACCATCGAAGAGGGCGAGTCGCTGGATCCGGAGGTCGCCAACACCGTGGCTATCGCCATGAAGGAATGGGCCGTCGAAAAGGGCGCGACGCACTACACGCACTGGTTTCAGCCGCTCACGGGACGCACCGCCGAGAAGCACGACAGCTTCATCACGCCCAACGAGGGCGGTGGCGCGATGGCCGAGTTTTCGGGCGACGACCTGATCCAGGGCGAGCCGGACGCTTCCAGCTTCCCGAACGGCGGCGTGCGTCCCACCTTCGAGGCGCGCGGCTACACCGCATGGGATCCGACCTCCCCGGCGTTCATCGTAGAAAACCCGAAGGGCACCTATCTGGCGATCCCCACGGCGTTCGCTTCGTGGGCGGGCGAGGCGCTCGACTTCAAGACGCCGCTCCTGCGCTCGATGCAGGCGCTCGACGAGCAGGCGCGGGACGTGCTGGAGCTATTCGGCGAGGACGACGTGACGCGCGTCTACTCGACGGTGGGCAACGAGCAGGAATACTTCCTGATCGACGAGGAGTATTACTATCGCCGCCCGGATCTCGTCAGCGCGGGACGCACGCTCGTAGGCGCGGAGCCGCCGAAGGGTCAGGAGCTGGACGACCATTATTTTGGCACGATCCCGGAGCGCATTCTGTCGTGTATGCTCGAAGTAGAGCGCGAGCTGTACCGCCTCGGCGTGCCCGTCAAGACGCGCCATAACGAGGTCGCGCCCTCGCAGTACGAAATCGCGCCCATCTTCGAGAACGCTAACATCGCCGCCGATCACCAGCAGCTCGTCATGATCGTGCTGCAAAAGGTGGCGCGGCGGCACGGCCTGGTCTGCCTCCTGCACGAAAAGCCGTTCGCCGGCGTCAACGGATCGGGCAAACACAACAACTGGTCAATCTCAACGAACACGGGCCTGAACCTGCTGGAGCCGGGCGACACGCCGCACAACAACGTGCGCTTCCTGTTCTTTTGCGCCGCCGTCATCCGCGCGGTCTACAAGCACCAAGACTTGCTGCTCGCCTCCATCGCCTCGGCAGGCAACGACCATCGCCTCGGCGCCAACGAAGCGCCGCCCGCCATCATCTCGATGTTCTTGGGCGATCAGATGACGGGCATCTTCGAGCAGATTGCGAATGGCGAGACGGTCTCCAGCGAAGACGACGGGCTGCTCGGCCTGGGCGTAGACACCGTGCCGAAGCTGCCGAAGCACGCCGGCGACCGCAACCGCACCTCGCCGTTCGCCTTCACGGGCAACAAGTTCGAGTTCCGCGCCGTCGGATCGGCCATCTCCGTCTCGCTCTGCAACACGGTGCTCAACACCATCGTCGCTGAGTCGCTCGACGAGATGGGCACGATGCTCAAAGACGAGCTGGACGGCGACCGGAGCGAAGAGGCGCTCGAAGAAGCCGTGGGGGAGGTCGTCGGCGAGGTCTACGACGAGGCGCAGGATATCGTCTTCAACGGCGACAACTACTCCGCCGAGTGGGAAGAGGAAGCCGAGGAGCGCGGCCTTCTGAACATTCCCGACGCGCTCGACGCGCTCAACACGCTGCCGGATTCCAAAAACACGGCGCTCTTCGAGAAGTACGACGTGCTCTCGGAGCGCGAGACGAAGAGCCGCCACGAGGTGTTCGTCGAGCAGTATTTCCTGACGGTAAACATCGAGGCGGAGACGACCGAGAGCATTGCGCGCACGATGATCCTGCCGGCGGCGGTGGAGTACCTGCGCGAGCTGACCGCAACCGCCGAGCAGTCCGGCGCGCTCGACCTGGACGTGGGCGGCGTTTCGGAAACGGCTGAAGAAGTCACGGAGCAGGTTAACGCGCTGCGGACGGCCATCGACGAGCTATCGGCGCAGAACGAGCACGCCGAGGACAGCGTCGCGGCCAACGCCGAGCACATGAAAGACGACGTCATCCCGGCCATGCAGTCGGTGCGGGAGGCGGCGGACGCCCTGGAGCGCGTGGTGCCGGACGACGAGTGGCCGCTTCCGACCTACCGCGAGATGCTGTTCGTGAAGTGAGGGACGGCAGACCGCGGACGGCGGACCGCTGGCTCCTCGTTACTGAGCCGAGCATGGGTTTCTAAACGTATATCCGGGACATAGCTTCGGAAAAAAGGCGAATGCAGAGGGTCCGCCTTTTCCCTCTTTGCCTTTCGCCTGCCTTGCGGCTTTCTTTCCCACCGACTTTAGCAGTCCGCTTACGGACCAATAAAAACGCCCGCTCCGGTTTTTAGCGCCGGGACGGGCGTTTTCGGATTGGAGGTGCATTGGCGCTCCATGCGCGGCAAGAAAGCACGCAGATAGACGCGGGTTGAGCGGACAGTCACGGATCAGAAGCGGCGTGATAAACCGTGTCGATCCGCGCGCCATTTGGCAGTTACATCACCGAAGCGGTGTCGCCGGGCGCACCGTCAGCTCCGTCTGCATCCCGCGCGACTCGTGGTCGGCGACGGGGCAGTACACCTCGTAGGAGTCGGGCGACAGGTCCACGCTCATCGTGTCGGTAGCGCTGGGCGCGGGAAAGAAGGCCCCCACCTGGCGGCGTGCTCCGCCCCGAATTGTAACGATGAAGAAACGAGGAGTAAATACTTGATGGTTTCCTCTTTAGCCGTTTGTTTCGTGAATGTTTTGATAACAAGAAGCGTACTTGTGATGAATACTTCTGCACGCCCGCGCTGCTTCTCGCTTGCCCTGCGCCTGCGGTGCATCCCGCTGCTGGCTGTCACGCTCGCGTTGCTGGCGGCGGCGCTTCCGGCCCGCACGCAGGTGCCGCTGCACGAGCAGGACCGCGAGTGGGTCAACATCGCGCCGGACTCATTGCGGGAGAGCGGATTTGATATGGTGAGCGTCGGATATACGGAGGGGCAGCGCGTCATTTACGTCACTAATGATTACCGTGTCCCCAATTCTGGAGGACAGTACGTCCGACGACTACTAAAGAGTACTGACGAGGGTGACACTTGGACTACAATTTATAACCGGTCTACTGCTGAACGGAATGGATGGACATATTGGGCAATGCAGTATGTGAGTCCTTGGGTTCAGGATGCAGATATTCTGTATGGGTTTACGCAAAAACAAGTCTACAAAAGCACGGATGGGGGGGAGACATGGCAGGACCTGACGCCGCAGGTCAAGCAGGCCGACCTCGGCGAAGAACATGCTGAGGTGCTGGGCCTTGCCCCGACGGACGTGGCCGTCTCTCCGTTCGACTCCGCGAAGGTGTTTGTCTCCAGCGCCAATGCCAACGCCTACGCCCTCGCCAGCAGCGACGGCGGCCGAACGTGGCGCGGCACCAAGTGGTACGGCGGTTCCCACGGCGCGGACGCCGGGTTGGCGCTCTCCCACGCCGATTCGAGCCGCGCCTACGTGTGGGCGTTCCTGCGCGGGACCATCTCGCACTCGGCTTTCGAGCGCACCGACGACTGGGGCCGCACCTTCGAGGTGATGAGTGTTCGTCGCCGGAGGCCGTCCTACACCGACGATGTGGGCAACCTGTACGCGGGTTCGCAGATTAGCCGCGACGGCGGCCAGACGTGGCAGCAGATGGACTACGGCGCGGCGGTGGTGGCGAGCGAGGGGGCGCTGGCGGTGTCGTACGACCATGTGAGCTACGACCGGGGCCGCACGTGGCATCAGATGCCGGCGGACCCGCCGCCGGCGAGCCGCATCGTGGAGATCGACGAGCGGGACTCGACGCTGTTTGCGATCTCCGGATCGGGGGTGTGGGCGTATGCGCGGGAGGGGGCGTTTGCGACGCCGGTGGAGGAGCCGAGCGCGCGGCCCGAAGCGTTGCAGGTGAGTAGCTACCCGAATCCATTTCGAGAGCGGGCGACGGTCGAATACGAATTGCCGCGCACGGCGAAGGTGCGGGTCGCGGTCTACGACGTCTTGGGGCGGCGCGTGCGGACGCTCGTCGATGCGCGGCGAAGCGCCGGGACGAACGAGGTCGCGTTCGCCGCCGACGACTTACCGGCGGGCGTGTACGTGGTGCGCCTCCAAGCGGGTAAGCGCACCGCTACGCACCGTCTCACGCTCGTGCGGTAAACACATTATCGCATCGTTTTCCCCATCAGCGACCACCGGCGGAAGTTGCTCATGGAGCGCGTTTCGCTGCTGGAGCAGGAAGATCGGAAGGCGCTCAGCGTCTTCGAGAAGTTCAAGCAAATCGAGAGTCCGGCGACCCGTCGGAAAGGCTACGATTCAACGGCTTATAGCACATTGGAGAAGCGGTTGCAAACGAAAGCTGCCGAGCAAAACAGCAATTCGCCTGCTGCCAGGAAGGCAAGAGCGCAGACAGATACCGTGCAGTCGGTGCCGGGCAAGTTCATGCTGGAAGCGTTCTATCCCAATCCCACCCCCGGAGTGGGCACCCTGCCGCTGGCGCTTCCTGAGGAAGCGCACGTCGTAGCACAGGTCTACGACGTAATGGGCCGCCGCGTGGCGACGCTCGCAGACGGGCGCTACGATGCCGGTCGGCACGAACTGAACTTTGCGGGCCGCAAACTGCCGAGCGGCGTGTATGTGGTGCGGGCGCGGGTGAAGGTCCCCGAGGCGGGAACGAAGGTGTTCACGCGCAAAGTGACGGTTGCGCGGTAGCGCACAGAGGCGAGAAGAGACAGACCGCAGGCTGCCAAAAGAGCGCCCGCTCCGGTTCAAGCGCCGGGGCGGGCGCCTTCGTGTAGGTCGCGGCTGCAAGAGAAGGCTACATCGAAGAGGTGGTGTCACTACTGGACATGCCCTGCCCGCCGGTCGCCGGTCGCACCGTCAGGTTCGTCTGCATCCCACGCAACTCGTGATCGGCGACGGGGCAGTACACTTCGTAGGAGCCGGGCGACAGGTCCACGCTCATCGTGTCGCTGGCACCGGGCGCGAGCGTCTGGTCGAACACCTTTTCCATCTGCCCATTTTCGATCTCGAAGTTATGCTCCGTCTGGCTCGCCGTGTTTTCGACGCGGAAGACCGTGCGGCCCGCCGAAACGGTGTCCGGCACCTCAATCTCGAAGTCGGAGAGCGTCACCTGCACGGTGTCGCCGGACGTGCCCATGCCGCGTGTCGTCTCGACGGTGTCGGTGTCCATCTGCGCCGGATCGACGTCGCCGCCGGTCTGCTGCTGATCGCCGCAGGCTGCAAGGAGTAGAGCGAGCGCGGGCGCGAGAGTGAAAGCAAGACGTTGAGGAAACGTGCGCATGTTCAGGTGGGTGGTTCGTGGTTGGCGGTTGCGGTTGGAAGGAAAGCGGTCAGTCGTCGCCGCGACGTGCGACCTGCCGGACCGGGAGCGAACATACGGCGCGCCAGCCCCAAACGCAAACGACCCAACGCGAGAACGCGCCAACGCGCAAACGCCTACTGCCACTGCCACCGGTCAAGCACGTTGCGCGCCTGCCGGGTGAACGTCGAGTCGCCCGCCGGCGGATGGTTCGTCATCACGTAAAACAGCAAGCTGTCGCGCTGGCCGGCCCGGATCCCGTCCAGGCGGCGAGGCGTACCTTTGCTGAACGCGCGCGCTCTCGTAAAATAGATTCGATAGACTTGCTGGACGTGCCCGACCTCAAGAACGCCCTTGCCCGTCCCGGCACCGTCCTGCTCGACACGGCGCGTCCCGACGCGGAAAACCAGCGTAGCCTGCTCTTCACGGAGCCGGAGCGCATCCTTCGCGCGGAACGGCCCGGTGACGTGTCGGCGCTGCTCGATGCGGTGGACGAGGCGGCAGCGGCGGGCCACCACCTGGCCGGCTACGTCGGGTACGAAGCCGGCTACTCGTTCGTGGAACGGCCCGGTGCTGCAACCAACGACGCCCCGCTCGCGTGGCTGGGCGTCTACGACGCGCCGCACGTGCTCGACCCTGATGCGGTGGACGCCTTCTTCGCTGAGTACGATGCAACAAGGGCCAAGCCTCAGAACGCACGTTTCGCCATCGAGCGCGACGCCTACACGAAGCGCATCCGGCAGATCAAGCGGCACATCCGTGCGGGCGACGTCTACCAGATCAATTTCACCGATCACGTCGGCTTCGACTTCGCGGGCGATCCGGTGGCGCTCTACGCCCGGCTCCGACAGCAGCAGCGCGTGCCCTTCGGCGCATTTCTGAACACGGGGCCGCGCCGGATCCTGAGCCTGTCGCCGGAGCTGTTCTTCCGGCGCGAGGGCAGGCGCGTCACGACGCGCCCCATGAAGGGCACGATCCGCCGGGGACGTACGCTCGCCGAAGACGAGGCGTTACGCGAAGAGCTTGCCGCCGACGAGAAAAGCCGCGCCGAGAACCTGATGATCGTGGACCTGCTGCGCAACGACCTGTCCGTCGCGTGCGAGCCGGGAAGCGTGCAGGTGCCCGCGCTCTTCGAGACGGAGCGCTACGAGTCGGTGATCCAGATGACCTCGACAGTGGAGGGCCGCCTGCGCGAGAACACGAGCTACGCCGACATCTTCCGGGCGCTCTTTCCGTGCGGCTCCGTCACCGGTGCGCCCAAGCGCCGCGCCATGCGTCTCCTCCGGCGGCTGGAGCGCGGCCCGCGCGGCGTCTACTGCGGCGCCATCGGCCACATCGCGCCTGACGACACAGCCTGCTTCAGTGTTGCTATCCGCACCGTCGTGCTCGAGGACGACGGCGGCGGGCGTATGGGCACCGGCAGCGGCATCGTGTGGGACTCTGACGCCCGCTCCGAATACGACGAGTGTGCTCTCAAAGCACGCTTTCTGACGGAAGCCCCACGCGACTTCCGCTTGATTGAGACGATGCGTTGCGAAGACGGAGCGATCCGGCACCGGGCGCTGCATCTGGAGCGGCTACAACGCTCGGCGCGCTACTTCGGGTTTGCGCTCGACCAAGAACAGCTTCGCCGCCGGCTCGACGAGACGGTTCAGGCGCTTTCTGACGGCCCGGCGATGATGCGCCTGACGCTCGGCCGGCACGGCGACGCCGAGGTCACGACGGGTGCGCTGCCGGAACGCCTGGATCGCCCGTATCGCCTCACGATAGCCGAGCAGCGCGTCGATTCCGAGAACGTGCTTCTGTACCACAAGACCACACGCCGGGACGTCTACGAGCGCGCCTATCGCGAGGCGCAGGCCGGCGGCTTCGACGAGGCGCTCCTCTTGAACGAGCGCGGCGAGGTGACGGAAGGCACGCGCACCAGCGTCTTCGTCCGCGACGGCGACGAGTGGCGCACGCCGCCCGTGTCGAGCGGGCTGCTTGCGGGCACCGAGCGGGAGCACCTGCTCCGAACGCTGCCGAACGCCGAGGAAGCCGACCTGCGCCCGGAAGATTTGCGCGCGGCGGATGCTCTCTACGTCTGCAACGCGCTTCGCGCCTTTCAGTCGCCCAATCAGCAAACCACCCAACCAGCCAACCATGCCCGACCAATCCGAACAAGTCACCGCCGCCTACTCCGGGCGCGACGAGGTTTATGAAGCCCCCGACGCCTTCAAGCAGCGCGCCCAAATCAGTTCGATGGACGAGTACGAGCGCATGTATCGCCGCTCCGTCGAAAATCCCGACGCCTTCTGGGGCGACCAGGCCGACCGCCTCGACTGGCAGGAGCCGTTCGACACGGTGAAGGACACGTCTTATGATTCTGACGACGTGCACATCCGCTGGTACGAGGGCGGCGTGCTGAACGCCAGCTACAACAGCATCGACCGCCACGTGGAGGCCGGACGCGGTAACCGCACGGCCATCATTTTCGAGCCGGACGAGCCGGATGAAAGCGCAGAGCACATCAGCTACCGGCAGCTGCACGATGAGGTCAGCCGCTTCGCCAACGTTCTCAAGAAAAACGGCGTCGAGAAGGGCGACCGCGTGACCATCTATTTGCCCATGATCCCGGAGGCGGCCTACGCCATGCAGGCCTGCGCCCGCATCGGCGCGATTCATTCTGTTGTTTTCGCCGGCTTCAGTCCCGACTCCCTGGCCGACCGCATCGAGGACTGCGACTCGGATTTTTTGATTACGGCGGACGAGGGGCGGCGCGGCGGCGGGCGCGTTCCGCTCAAAGAAAATGCCGACAAAGCGCTGGAGCGGTCGTCGGGCGTGCGGACCTGCCTCGTCGTCAAAAACACGGGCGAGAGCGATGCGGG
>PXTQ01000025.1 GCA_003022505.1 Bacteroidetes bacterium QS_8_64_10
TCCGCCAGCGGAAACGTCTCGTGGATATGCGGCTGGAGCGCGCCCTCGTCGTAGCGGCGCAGAAGCACCTCGAACCAGTCGCGCGTCTCGTCAGCGAGCGGCATCGTTGCGCCCAGAAAGTACCCAAAGACGCCCACGCTGCGCGTCATCAGGTAGGGCGGCGTGAAGCGCCACCACGGCGTCCGAAACAGCATCTTGAGCGCGCTCAGTGGTCCGCTGACGGCATCGGCCATGCCGAAGACGCAGAGCCGGCCCGTGGGCGCGAGCACGTCGAGGCTGCGCTTCCAGTGGCGCCCGCCGATGGGATCCAGTACCAGGTCCACCCCGCGCCCGTCCGTCAGATTCTGCACGACCTCCACGAAGTCGTCGGTGCGGTAGTCGATGAGATGATCGTAGCCCTGCTCGCGCGCGAAGTCGTGCTTCCAGGGTGAGGCTGTGCCGAACAGCTCGGCGTCGTAGATCTGCCCGATCTGTGCGGCGGCGGTGCCCACCCCTCCGGCGGCTCCGTGCACCAGCACGCGCGTCGGTTGCCCGCCCAACTCGTCGGGGCGGCGCAGGCTGCCCATCACTACCATTGCCTCAAACGCCGTCAGGTAGTTGACTGGCCATGCCGCGCCCTCCTCGGCGCTCATTCCCTCCGGGCGCTTCCACGCCTGACGCGCCGGCACGGCGAGTTGCGTGGCGTAGCCGCCGACGCTTACGAGCGCCATCACCGCGTCGCCTTTCGCAAGGCGCTCCACGTCGTCGCCTACGGTGCGCACCGTACCGGCCGCCTCGTAGCCCGGCACGGCGGGCAGATCGGGGGCCGCCGCGTAGACGCCGCGCCGCATGAGCAGATCGGCGAAGTTGACGCCGATGGCCTCCACATCGATAAGCACTTCGCCGGCGTCGGGAACGGGCGCGGAAGTCTCGCGCAACTCGAACACGTCAGGGGGGCCGCCCTTCGTAATCCAGGCTTGCTGCATGGTTTTCGTTTGCAAGGGGTAGTAGCTACTATGAGACGAACACCCGCTCTCACGTATCAGAAGCGTTGCCGGGGTCGTGTGGGAGCGTCTCCCATGAGGCGACGCGCAGATGCGCGTACGGCTTGCCGTTCCAGTTGTCCTCGTACAACGCGCCGGTTACGCGAAAACGCCCCGGTGTCTTAGGTAGCATGGCGGACCGCTGCTGCTCGCCGCTCAGGGTGAGCACGTAGACGTTGCGGTCATCGGTCTCCAGCACGAGGGCCGAGAACGGTTCATGGCCGCGCATCGAGACGCGCCCCGTCACGGTGAGATCGCCCTGGGACGCAGCATCACGCTCGCTCGCGCATCCCGCTGCCATCAGCATTACAAACAGAAGCGCTTTCGCAGTGATTTGCAATCTCATAACAAAATGGTTAGACAAGCATATATAGCATGCGTAGTTTATCGCTCAAATAGCCGTTTCGGCTGATCGCCTATAACTTTCGTACTTATGAAGCAACGCGCGTTTATTACTCTGCTGGCGTTTCTTCTCACGGCTCCTGCCGCCGCGCAGGAAAAAATCGCTCCCGTCGGGCCGCAATCCGACGGCCCCTCGACCCAGCCCGTTCCCCGGCACGTTACGATGCAGCTCTTCAACCAGCCCTCCGGGCAGCGAGCGCTTCGCCAGTTCCAGCGCGCCAAGAAGGCCGGTCGCCTGCCGGCCGCCCAGGCCGCGACGCCCCCGCCCGACTTCGAGGTCGGCGACACTCGCACGTTTCAGGTGCGCAACATCGACGAATCCACCCAGTCCACGCTGGTCTATGACGCCGTTGACTTTACGCTCAAGCGCATCGAAGAGCGCTTCTACCTCTGGGTGGCGAACGACCAACTCGGCGACGTGCGCGAGCGCGATATCGACTCGCTGAATACTGCTCTTGCGAAACGCACGCCCGCCGGCTCTATCGATCCGCAAGAAGGCGTCATCAACAATGATGAAACGATCTTCGGCACGCCGCCGAACGTAGACGACGACGGGCGCTCCGACGTGCTGCTTACCGACATCAAGGACGGCTACGAACCGCCGGAGAATCGCGGCTTCGTGGCGGGCTTCGTGGATCCGAATGACTTGTCGGACAACGGGCGCGGCAATCACCGCGACGTGCTCTACCTGGATACGTTCCCCAGCGTCTACGTCGAAAACGAAGGCCAGGTCGAGTACCGAGGGGTAACCAGCACCTCGGCCACCGCCGCGCACGAGTATCAGCATCTGATTCACGCCAATTACAATCCAAACGAGGCGACTTTCGTCAACGAGGGTCTATCCGAATTTGCGGAGGTCGCCAACGGCTACGTGCCGCGCCCGCCTACCTATCTGGCAAACCCAACCTCCACGCCCAGCGCCGAGGGGTACGACCAGCGCCTCCTGAACTGGAACAACTCGCTCGCCGACTACCAGCGAGCGAGCCTGTTTACGAACTACCTTGCCAAGCGCATTGGCCTGATGGCGACGGGGCGCATCGCGCGGCAGTCTAAGAGTGGAGTAGCTGGCTACGAGGCTGTGCTTAGTGAGGAGGGCGCGAGCCTTCGACAAATCGTGTTCGATTTCCACACGGCCAATTTCCTGAACGATCCGTCGGTGGATTCGACTCTGGGTTATCAGAACGCGGATCTTCAGGGCGTGCACGCTGAGCCGACCCGCGTGGTGGACGGACGCACGGCCACGAGCACGCCGGACACGACGGTTTCGGTAAAGCCGGGCGCGGTTCGCTACGTGGCCTGGGACCGCGTTGAGGACTTTTCGCTGACGCTCAACGGATCATCACGGGTACGAGCGCGCGCTCTGCTGTACAAGGAAGGCCAATCCGTCGCCGTACGCGAACTGACGCTCGGCGGCGCGGCGCAAGAGCTTGGCAGCGGCAACTACGACCGCGTGGCCGTCGTTCTCGCGCACGTGCAACCACGCAGCTCCTCCGCCGCCGAGGTCACGTACGGCGCTTCGTGGGCCAATGAAAAGACCTACACTGTCACGACCCGAAAGTACGACGACGGCACGATCAGCCAGAACGGCGGCTTCGTGACCTTGCCGGGCAATCCCGAAATGCTGACGCGCTTCGACAATCCCAATCCCGAAGGCGCGTCGCTGGGCAGCGTTCAGCTGCCGCTCTATTTCATCAACCAGTTTTCCAATAGCGAGCTTCCCGAGGACGCCCCGCGCGACTTCACGTTCGTCGTGCGCGCCGTAGGCAGCAACGGCCTGCCCGGCCGGGAACTGTTTACGCTGACGCGCGACGATCCGCGCCCGTTTAGTCTAATCAGGAACCGTTCGACGGAATTTCTGAAGCTGGATCTGTCGGATTACACGGGGACCGACCTGCCCGGCTCGATTTTCGTGGGCTACCGCAACGCGGGCGGCGACGACAATAGTATCGTGCTGGCGAATTCTTCGTATGACGAGGAGAACCGCACCTATCTGGGCACGGAGGGCAGCTGGACGCGCCTCTGGGATCGCAACCTTCAGAGCGGTCCTTCGCTCGAAAACCGGGTGCTTCCCGTCAGGGCGCAGTTTCTCACGCCGCGCGGCGCGGTGCCATCGGTGGAGCTGGAGGGGGGAAGCTTGCAGGCGTCGCTCGGCGGTGACGGTGGAGGTGCTAACGTAGACGACGGGTCCGTCGTGCTCGCGTGGAAGACCACGCAGGAAAGCAACCTGGAGCGCTTCATTGTGGAGCGGAAGCCGGGTTGCAGCGGAGGCGCCGCGCCTGGAGCGTTCCAGCCCATCGACACGGTGGACGCCAGCGGCGCGCAAACGAGCTACTCCGTCACCGACGATCTCTTCTCGTGCAACCGCTCGGCCCGCCGAGTGCGCTACCGGCTGCGCTACGTCAGTGAAAACGGCGTCTCCGGACAGTCGGAAGCGGTGGCAACCGTGACGCCCGCCCGGCTCGCCGTGTCGGGCAACAAGCCGAATCCGTTTACCGGCTCCACGGCTATCAGCTACACGCTGCCGGAGGAGCGCGACGTGCGGGTGACCGTCTACGACGCGCTGGGCCGCCGCGTGCGCACGCTCGTTGACGGCGAGAAACAAGCGCCGGGCCTCCGCACGGTGCGGTTTGCACCGGACGGCCTGGGCGCGGGCGTCTACTTCTACGTGCTGGAGGCGGGCGGCGACCGGCGCACCGGTGAGATGGTGCACGTCAAATGACGATTTTCGATTCTCGATTTTCGATTGGCAACGGGTGGCGTTATAAAACAGACGTGTCGCCGTCGCACGAAAAATCCCAACTCGAAACTCGCAAGTCGCACATCGTCAGACGTCTCCGCGCTGGGGGCGAAGCAGCACCTCCTCGACCACGGCGCGCTCTGAAAGATGATAGATATCGCGCAGCGTGTGGGCCACGTCGTCGGGATCGATGAAGCGCTCGGCGGGCAGGTCGCTTTGCTGCCAGCTCGGCGTGTAGGTGGCCCCCGGCAAAAGCGCCGTCACGCGCAGGCCCGTTTCTTTCGTCTCCTCGCGGAGCGTGCGCGCCAAGCCCAGCAGGCCGTGCTTGGCCGGGCCGTAAGCTCCACCGTTCGGATAGCCCTTGATCGACGCCACCGACGCCATAAAAAAGACATGCCCGCGCCCGGCCTCCTGCATCGACTCCAGGAAGGCGCTCGTGACCGTAAAGGCGCTCGTCAGGTTGACCTCCACCTGCTCGCGGAAGGCGTCGGTCGTCGTCTCGGCGAGCAGGCCGGGCTGAAACGTGCCCGCGTTGTTGACGAGCACGTCGGGCGCGTCCCATTGATCCAGCACCTCGTGGGCGGAGCGACCCACGGCGTCCTCGTCGGTCACGTCGGTGGGTTGCACCAGCGCCTCCGCGCCGCGCTCGCGGCACGCTTCAGCGGTGTCTTCGAGCTTCGATTCAGTGCGCGCCCAGAGCGCGAGGCGGGCGTCCGGTTCGTCGGCCAGCGTGAGGGCGACGGCCCGCCCGATGCCCTGGCTCGCTCCGGTGATGACGGCGTTCATGATGGATGGCGTGGAGCGCTATTAAAAGTGAGGCTTGGTATTCAGTGACACTACCCTCGGCCAGACGCAACGTAATACGTAAACGTAAAAGAAAGCACTCTTACGCGATACGCGCATTACGCATTTTCAGAAAGCACGACGGTTCAGGCGAGCGTCTTCGTAAGATGTTAGCCCAAACCTTCTACGGAGTAAGCTCGGCGAGGCGCACCGAAAAGCCGTCGAGCACGCCGGAATGCACGGCGGCGTCTTCGTCCCGGGTTTCCGAGCGCGCCTCAAATTGCTCGCCGCCGGGACGTTCGAGCACGCGGATGGTCTGCTCTTTGGAATCAACGATCCAGTACTCGCGCACGCCCGTTTCGGCGTAGACGCGGCGCTTGCGCGTGAGATCGTAGTAGCCCGTCGAGGGCGAGAGCACTTCGACGACGAGGTCCGGCGCGCCCTCAATGCGATCCCCGACAATGTCGCGCCGCTCGTCGGAGATAAAGAGCACGTCCGGCTGATAAGCGTCCGTTTCGGTCAGATGCGTGTCCAGCGGCGCGACGAACACTTCGCCCAGCTCATGTTCCTCGGCGAAATCCGCCATGCGACGTGCAAGTTGAAAAACAATGCGCTGATGTTCAGGTGTGGGCGAAGGCATTTCGATCAATTCCCCGTCGATGAGTTCGTAGTAGGGCGGCCCCTCCGGCAGCGCGCGAAAGTCGGCGAGTGTAGCTTTTTGTTTGGTGGCTGGCATCGCATCATCGTCGGTTAGTGAACGTCAATGGCCGCAAGTCGCGGTACACCTGATTACCCGCCGCCCCCCGAAACGCAAACTCGAAACTCGGAACTCGCTACTCGGTGGCGTTGATGAGGCGCATAAACTCGGCGCGCGTGGTCTGATCCATGAGCTGCCCGCTCATGGCGCTGGTGGTCGTGACGGAGTTCTGTTTTTCGGCCCCGCGCATCATCATGCACAGGTGCTCGGCCTCGATCACGACGGCCACCCCTTCGGGATCGAGCACCTCGTTGATGGCGTCGCGGATCTGGAGGGTGAGGCGCTCCTGCACCTGAAGGCGCCGCGCGAACACGTCTACCACGCGCGGGATCTTCGAGAGGCCCACGATCTTGCCGTCGGGGATGTAGGCCACGTGTGCCTTCCCGAAAAACGGAATCATGTGGTGCTCGCACAAGCTGTACATTTCAATGTCTTTGACGAGGATCATCTCGCTGTATTCCTCCTCGAAGATGGCCGATTCCAGGATGGCACGTGGGTCGAGCTGGTAGCCGTGCGTCAAAAATTGATGTGCCTTCGCCACGCGCTCGGGCGTTTTTTCGAGACCCTCGCGGTCGGGGTCTTCGCCCAATAGATCCAGCGTGCCGCGCACGTGCTCGGCGAGCGCCTCGGTCGTCTCCGTGTCGTAGACGTCGCGGCGGCGATAGGGCGGTGGCGTCTCCTCGACGAGTTCGCCGTTCTCTTCGATCTCGTCCGATGCGATGTCGTAATGAGCCATCCTTCGGGTATTGTAGGTGTGAAAGTATGAAGGTGTGAGGTCTCGTGGATGCGTACGAACCTACACACATCCACACATAGATACATCCAAACCTTACTCCCCTCGGTACTCCGCCACGTTGCGCTCGGTCTCGTAGAGGCGCACGCAGTGAAGCTCCCCGCTCGGCAACGCGCCCTCCAGCTGGTGCCAGATCGCTATGCAGAAGTTTTCGGTGGTCGGTATCATCCCCTCCAGAAAATCCACGTCCAGGTTCAGATTCTTGTGATCCACCCTGTCGATGACGCGCTCGTGCATGATGCGCTTCAGCTCGGCGAGGTCCACGACGTAGCCAGTTTCGTCGTCCGGCTCGCCCGCGACCGTGACCTCCAGGTTGTAATTGTGCCCGTGCCAGTTGGGACTGTTGCATTTGCCGAAGGTCTCCCGATTCCAGGCGTCCGACTTGTCGGGATTGTGCAGCCGGTGCGCCGCGTTAAAGTGCGCCTTGCGCGTGACGTAGACCGTGGGCACGGCTTGAAGGTTGTGGGTTGTGAACCGTAAGTTGTGCAATCAATGAAATGAAAACAAGTGCTCATTGGTTCTTTGTTGCAACAAACGTCGTTGAGTTTCGAGTGTATTGTCAACCGTCAGTTTTGGTGTTCGACGTTTTCACTTTCGGCCTGACGGAACGCAAAACGTAATGCGTAAAACGTAAGAAGCAAGCACTCTTACGCAACACGTTTTACGCTTTTATGCTCTCATTCCTGGCGAGAATGGTTATCGAATCCGTTTCTTACTCTCTAAATCTAAATCCCAACTGTTTATCATCATGGCCGAGAAAACGCTTTTTCAGAAGATTGAAGCAGGCGAGATGGAGGCAGACATCGTCTACGAAGACGAGCAGTGCTTCGCCTTCCGCGACATCAATCCGCAGGCGCCGGTCCACATCCTGATCGTGCCGCGCAAGCTGATCCGCGACCTGAACGACCTCGAGGCGAGCGACGAGCCGCTGGTGGGGCATCTGTTCACGGGGGCGCAGAAGCTGGCCGCCGACGAAGGCGTAGGCAAAGGCTACCGCACTGTCTTTAACTGCGGAGCGGACGCCGGGCAGTCCGTCGATCACCTGCACCTGCACCTGCTGGGGGGGCGCAAGCTGGACTGGCCGCCGGGATAGGTTCGTAAAAGTTCGTGGATCGTGCGTTCGTGCGTTTGTGGGTCGTGTGGCATGGATACGCAATACGAAATACGGACGACGAACCACGATCTACAATCTACGATTTTTGTGCTCCTCGCCGCGTGGCTCGCTACCCCCACGGTGCAGGCGCAGCCCGTGCGGGCGCTCCGCACGAGCTTCGAGCGCGAGGTAAACCGCTACGTCTGGCGCGCGGACGTGCAGTGGCGGGAGACGGTGGGCGGCTGGCGCATCGACCTGCGCGACCGGTTCCGCTCGGACGCCTTCCTGCTGGCGGACCGGCGCATCGACTTTCGGGATGAGAACCGGCTGGATCTGACGGCGCGTCGCTCGCTCGGCTCGCAGCTGGCGGGCCGCGTCTACGGGCGCTCGCTCTGGTTCGGGCCGAGCCGCGTCTTGCGGCAGCAGCTCCTGGCCGGGCTGCCAGTTCCCGGTCCGTGGGTGGTCCCAGTAGAAGTTACGGGACCCGGAGTACAGCTCCGCCCCTTCGATCGCGTCGCCGGGGACATCCGAGGCGCGGGCGCACCACACGCTTTCGCGGCTCCGCCGAGCGCGCCTTTCCGGGCGTGACCGTGGAGGGGCGCACGCGGCTCACCAGCCTTCGCCGCGACGCCTACCAGTCCACCTCGTTTCTGAACCGCCGGCCGGGCGCGCGGCGCTCCGCCGGGACCGTGGAGGCGACCACGAGAGACACGCTACGCGCCGCGCTGGAAGTGGACGCCGCTCTCGCCGAAGCGCTCTCGTGGACGAGCCAGTTCAACCTGCGCGCGCTGCGCCGCCGCACTCGCACGCTGAACCCGCCGCCGGAGGCGCTTTTTTCCAATACAGCCTACGACCGCCGTGCCTACGACGCCGAGACGGCGCTTCGGTACCGCCCGAACGCCTCGGCTGCGCTCGCGCGGCTGGCCGTCCGTTTCGGTGCGGAGACGGACCGGCGCGAGCTTACCAACCGCGACGCGCTCCCGCTCCAGCGCGCCAACGAAATCAGCAACCTGCTCCGCCAGGCCGACTACGACGAGGGCTACCTGACCGTCTCCGGGCGCGGGCGCATCCCACTCGGCAGCGCCGTCCGGTTGCGCGCGCGAGCCACCGCCAACATCCTGCGTTACGACACGCCGGAAGCCAATCCCGACGACCGCGACGAGGTGTACTACCGGGGCCGGGTCGGTGTGCTCTGGAACATGAGCCGCTATCTTGAAGCCGATCTCACGCTGCACGGTGCGACGTACCACACCGTGTACCTGAACGCCCTCCGCTCCGCTGAAAACAACCGGCGGCGCGTCCTGCGGCTGCGCCCGGCCCTGACGTGGCGGCCTGCCGAGACGACGCGGCTGCGCCTGGAGGCCGAAGCGCGCGCCTCCTACACGCGCTACGACTTCGTGCTGCCGGGCCGCACCGCGCAAGACCAGGCTGCCCGCGAGCTGCGCTACGACCTGTCGTTTCGTCACGAGCTAAGCGACGCGCTCCTCCTCCGCGCCGACGCGCGCCTGAGCGACCTGCGGCTGGGGCGTCTGATTGAGAATCGCTTCGCCGAGATCCCGTTCGACACGCTCCGCACCTACGCCGGCCACGTGCGCCTGCAGGCCGGCACGGACCTCGTCGCCGAGGTGGGGCTGCGCTTTTACGTGCGCTCCGACTACCAGCGCAGGGCGAACCTGACGTATCCGAGCGCGGGCGACCCGGAGCAGATGATCCGGCTGACGCGCCCGGCCCGTCAGTACGTGGTGCAGCTCGGCCCGACGTGTCGCATCGCGTGGCCGCTCCCGACGGGGCACCGGATGCGCCTCGACGGCTGGCTGAACGTGCAGCGTGTGTTCTACGACGCCTACGGGCCGCTCCCACTCGCCCCTGCTACACCCATCTGCTATTTGCTCTGCGCCCTCCGCGGTAACCTCTAATCCCAAATCCCCAACCCAAAATGACCACGCTTGGCGTGACCGGCGGCATCGGCAGCGGCAAAACGACGGTCTGCCGCTTCCTCAAGGACCTCGGCGCGCGCGTCTTTTTCGCCGACGACGAGGCGAAGCGCATCATGAACGACGACGACGGCGCGCGACGCGCCATCCGGGAGGCGTTCGGGGCGGAAAGCTACGACGCCGAGGGCCGCTTGAACCGCGCGCACCTGGCGGAGCAGGTCTTCGGCGACGACGAGCAAGTCGAGCGGCTGAACCGGATCGTGCACCCGCGCGTCATGGCGGCGTTCGAGCGCGCCAAAGAGCACGCTGCCGCCGCGGACGAACGCCTGCTCGTGCACGAGGCCGCGCTCCTCCTCGAGGCCGGCGGCGACGAGCACGTGGACGCCGTGGCCGTGGTGGACGCGCCGGAGGAGGTGCGCGTGCGCCGCGCCGCCCAGCGCGACGACGCCGATCCCGAACAGGTCCGCGCCCGGATGGGGCATCAGCTTCCGCCGCGCGAACTGCGCCGCCGCGCCGACTACGTCATCGACAACGGCGGCTCGCTGGAGGAGCTACGCGAGCAGGTGAAGGCGGTCTGGTCGCAAGTTGCAGGTCGAAGGTCCTGTTAGTATGACGCGGCAGTAGATAGACATTCCAGTTTGCCGAACCTGCAACTTTTAAACTTACCGACTTGAAACCTCGATTTTAACCTTCCGACCGGCCCGTTCGTATTTTCAGTGAGCGCGCCCTCCATCGCATCCCGCAACCGATCATGCTGAAACGACTACGCCTGCTCGTTCTGTTCGCCGCGCTGCTCCCGCTTCCGCTCCTGGCGCAGGATCAGCCCGACTCCACGCAGAACACGGACGAGCGCGTCAGCGAATGGCTCCGCGACGTGGCCGGCGCGCTCGAATCCGCCGCCGACGCCATCGAGGATGACTCCTCCAATCACGATCACGACGACGATGACGACGAGCACGATCACGACCACTTTCTGCCCGAACCACTCGACGATCCCTACCTGCTGAACGTGCCGTTCGAGCGCGAGCGCGGTCCGTACCGGCAGCTTCCGGCGCTCCGCTACAACCGCGTCGAGGGCTTCGTGCTCGGCATCGGCCTGGAGCCGATAGACTGGCAGAGCGACGACCGCACGAAGATTCACGGCCAGCTCGGCTATGCCTTCGCCGCCCGTAGCTGGCGCTACACGGCGGGACTGGAGGTGCGTCCGTTCGGCGGTGACGATCCCGCTAACGTAAAGCTGGGCCTGGCTTACCGCCGCAACACGGCCACCAACGACGCCTGGAAAACCTCGTGGACGGAAAACTCGCTGGCTTCCTTTTTCTTCAAGAACGACTTCTTCGACTATTACGAAGTGCAGGGCGCCTCGGCGTACGGCGCGTGGCGGGCAGCGCCGGGCGCGAAGCTGAGCCTGACGTATCGTTCCGAGGCTTATCACCATCTGGAGCGCGAGACGGGCTGGGCGCTCTTCGGCGGCAGCTTTCGCCGGAACCCGCTCATCGAAGAAGGGCGGATGCATTCGGTGACGGCAACGCTTGCGGGCCGCACGCCGCAGCGCTCCTGGCGGCGCGGCCTGGCCTACCGTCTTTCATCGGAACTGGGACGCGGCCTCGGCGGCGATTTTTCGTTCAACCGCTACGTTGCCAGCGGGCGCGTCGCCACGCCGCTCTCCGCGCGCAACGCCCTCGACGTGAAGCTGCGGGGCGGATGGACGACCGCCAGCGCACCGACGCAAAAGCGCTTTACGCTCGGCGGCGTCGGCTCGGTACGCGGCTACCCGCAAAACGCTTACGCCGGCACGCGGATGATCGCGGCGAACGCTGCCGTCGCTTACAACGATCCCAACTGGCTGGACGGCGACCTCCTGGTGCTGGGTCTTTTCGACGCTGGCTACGTGGACGCTGAAGACGTGGCCGGTCCCTTCGAGAGCGACCAGCTGCTCGCCTCCGCCGGGGTCGGGCTGTGCGCGACGAACACGGCACTTCGCTTCGAGTTGATGTGGCCGCTCCGCGCTGGTGTATCCGGCCCCACGCTCTGGATACGACTCGGCGATTGACGAATTCCGAACGTCGAGGGTCGAATAATTCGAAGATCGAAACTCGCCACTCGTCATTCACACGACTACTCCGCCATCCTGCACGATGACCTCGCCCGTCATGTACGAATTGCGCTCGGAGGCGAGGAACGCCGCCAGCTCCGCCGTCTCGTCCGGTTGGCCGAGGCGTCCCTGCGCGCACCAGTCGCGGTAGCGCTCCAGAAAGCGTTCGGGGATCGTACTCGCCAGATCCGTCTCCACGACGCCCACCGCCAGCGCGTTCGCCCGGAGGCCGACCGTGCCGCCCTCTCGCGCGATGGCCTTGATGAAACCGATCATCGCGGCCTTCGAGGTGGCGTAGGGCACGCCCGCCGGCACGCTCCGGATGCCGCTGATCGAGGTGATGCCCAGGATCGCGCCGTCGCGCTGGCGCGTCATCTGCTGAAAGACCGGCTTGCCCACGTTGTACAGCCCACCGACGTTGACGCGCATGATGTCGTCCCAGTCTTCGTCGGGCATCCGCAAAAAGAGCGATCCCCGGTTGATGCCGGCGTTCAGGACGAGCACGTCGATGCGTCCGAACTCGTCCGTGACCGTCTCGACGAGGCCGCGCGCTGCCTCGCGGTCGCCCACGTCGGCCTGCCGCGCGAGCGCCGCCCGGTCCTCGTCCTCAATGAGACGCTCCGTTTCGCGGGCGGCTTCCTCGTTGGAGGCGTAGCAGAACGCCACGTCCGCGCCCTCGCGGGCAAAGACCCGGCAGAGAGACCGTCCGATGCCGCGCGACCCGCCGGTGACGAGCACTTTTTTGTCGTCGAGGAGCATGTATTCGGCAGTTCGTGTAGCTCGTGTGTTCGTTGGTGGGCGGCGGGCGTCTAACGCAGGCGCGAGATGCTTCGCGTCGGAGCGCTGGACTTGCCGGACCAGCGGGCGCTGCGAGCACCGTGAGCGCGAGCACAATCAGGCACGCCGCGTCTTTCCAACAATAAGGCAGCGGGCGTGACCTTTCATCATCACGGCATCAAGAAGACCCGAAAATGAAAAAAACCCACCCGAAACGCCGATCTGAGCGCTTCAAGCGGGTTGGCAAGAAGCTGCTCCGCCAGGATTCGAACCTGGAACCCCTGGTACCAGAAACCAGTGCTCTGCCGATTGAGCTACGGAGCAAGAAGTTGGAACGTTTGGAAGTGCGAAGGTCTGTACGTTTGCGCTTCCACACGTGTAGGTTCTCAAAACTGTTGTACGCAACAGCGCGAAGCGACCTTCGGTTTCAAGCATCCCGCGAGGCCCCCTGCGGATTCCTCAAATCTTTTCCGGCGGGATGTTTTTGGGTGTCCGCATCGACCTGCTCTACCGTCTCGCCGCGCCACGCGGCCAGTTGCTCCATGATACGGCGGCGCACCTCCTCGCGCAGGTCGGGCGCGTCGCCCGATGCGTAGCGCTTCGTCTCGACGGGCGGGAGCACCTTCAGGCGGATCCGGCTGAAGTCGCGGTAGCGCCAGTCGTCGGTGGGCAGGGCGTCGCGGGAGCCGTCGATAACGAGCGGCAGGACGGGCACCTGCTCTTGCACGGCCAGCCGGAACGCGCCGTTCGTGAAGCGCAAGACGCGCCCCGTGCGGCTGCGCGTGCCCTCTGGGAAGAACATCACGGAGCATTTGTTCTGGAGATAGCGCCGCGCCGTCGTGAGCACCTGCGAGCGGCTGTTTTTGTCCTGCCGGTCCACGCGGATGTCGCCGGCCCAGCGGAGCATCCAGCCGAGGAGCGGCACGCGAAACAGCCCCGCCTTGATGACCCACTTCATTTCCATCGGAAGGCGACAGATCACGGGGATGTCGGCAAACGACTGGTGGTTGCAGACCAGCACGTAGGGCCGTCTCGGATCATCGGGCAGCTCGCCGAGCATCTCGATGTTCCAGGCCGGGTTTAGCTTCGAGGCCAGCGAGCCGGCCCGCCGGAGCCAGTAGCCCGTGCGGTAGCGCGCCGGGTCGCGGTCGAAGAGCCGGAGCACGCCCACGATAGGCACCCAGATCAGTGCGATGGCGGTGATGGCGCTCCAGATCCAGACCGAGCGAACAATGTCGCGCAAGGGTTGGGTCGCTGGTTTGATGCGAGGCGTTTGCTACGGGCGTCTTCACGCATTACGCCCGTTCGGAAAAGAGCAGAACGAGTGCGGCAAGCACCGTCAAATAGGTTTGCCGAGTACACCCTCGTGCACTCACTTCTCCCGAAAGCGCAAGACGAGCGGCACACCGTCCAACTCGAAGGCCTCGCGCAGGTTGCGTTCCAGGTAGCGCTTGTACGAGTCTTTGACGGCCTGCGGGTGGTTGCAAAAAAACACAAACACGGGCGGAGCGGTCTCGACCTGCGTGACGTACTTGATGCGCACAGCCTGTCCTTTGTGCGACGGCGGGTGGTGCGCGGCGATGGCGTCTTTGAGCACCTCGTTCAGGCGGGCCGTCGAGGCGCGCCGGGTGCGCCGCTCCGCCACCTCCAGCGCCGTATGCAGCACGCGCTCCGCGCGCCGGCCCGTCCTGGCCGAGCACGTCAGAATGGGCACGTGGTCTATCGTGCGCAGGTTCCCGCGGATCAGCTCGCGGTAATCGTCGGCAGTCGCCGCGCCCGGCTCCACCAGGTCCCACTTGTTGATGGCCATGACGAGGCCGCGCCGGGCGTTGTTGGCCTGATTGATGATCGCCATGTCCTGGTTTTCCAGGCCGCGCGTGGCGTCCAGGAGCAGTACGGCCACGTCGCAACTCTCGATGGCGCGCTGGGTGCGGAGCGTCGAGTAAAACTCGACGTTTTCCTTGACGCGCGCCTTCTTGCGCAGGCCCGCCGTGTCCACGAGTACCACGTCGCGGTCGTCGATGCGCAGCACCGAATCCGTGGCGTCGCGCGTGGCGCCGCTCAGCTCCGTGACGATGGTGCGCTCCGCGCCCACGAGGCAGTTCACGAAAAGCGATTTGCCCACGTTGGGCCGCCCGATGACGGCGATGCGCGTGCGCTTGTCCTCAGCATCGTCTTGCGTTTCGGGAAGGTGTTCGACAATAGCGTCAGCGAGGTCGCCCGTGCCCTGCCCATTCGTGGCACTCACGCAGCGAGGTTCGCCCAGGCCCAACTCCCAGAACGCGGGTGCCTCCCAGCGGCGCTCGCGGTTGTCGACCTTGTTGACGGCCACCAGCACTGGCTTCTCAGCGCGGCGCAGCATCTGGGCCAGCTCTTGGTCGAGGTCCGTGACGCCGGTTTCCACATCCACCGTAAACAAAACGAGATCGGCCTCGTCGAGCGCGATCTCCGCCTGCTCGCGCACGGCCCGCTTGAAGCGCTCCGCCGAGCGCGGCACATAGCCGCCGGTGTCCACGATGCGAAAGGTGCGCCCGTTCCAGCGAGCCTCGCCGTAGACGCGGTCGCGCGTGACGCCGGGCTGATCGTCGGTGATGGCCTGGCGGCGGCCCGTCAGCCGGTTAAACAGCGTCGATTTGCCCACGTTGGGCCGCCCGACGATGGCTACGAGTGGCGAATGGGGCAAGGGGGAATGGGGGAAAAGGGCGAGTGGGGAAAGGTGAATGGGGAAGGGACAACAGGGAAAAGCTATTTCTTTTCAGAGAGCGGATCAAAGGAGCATTTTGCTTTCGGAAGTGATCTACTCTCGCGTGTTTTGCAAAGCCGTTTCGTTCAAAAAGCCAAGCCGGTTTGCAAGGATGATCTGCGTCTCGATTTCTGTCAACGAACCGCGTGCCATGCGCAAAAAACGCACGTAATCTTTCGTTGGCCGTCGTCCCCATCCCTCGGCAATGTTAGCCGGAACGGAAACGGCTGCACGTCGCCCAAACTTTTCAGCTTTGGGGAATGACTTCGCGATCTCATATATCTGCTCCGTCAGAGCGATTCCCTGTTCCCAAACCTCCAGGTCTCGATAGCTGTTGATCTGCTCACTTCGGCCCATCACTTGCCCCTCATTCCTTCCTTTACCGCTTCCCCTTTCCCTCTTCGCCATTCGCCTAACCGCGCCGTTCTTTGTGCTCCAGGTGGAGCGCGCGGGCGAGCATGTACGCCGTCTGGCCCGTCTCGGCGGTGAACCAGTAGTTGACGCCCGCGCCCACGGCAGCCCCGGCCACCGGCACGGTTTGCGCCAGCTTGCGCCCCACGATGTTCTTGGCGATCTCACGCGGCAGGTTGCGGCTCTGATCACGGAACGTGCCGGAGGGCGCGCGGCTCTGGTACTCGCCACCCGAAGCCAGCGACGAGGCCGCCACGCTGATCTCGCGCATGGCCTCGTTCTTGGCGTCCTTCGTGCCGGCGGCAGCCGCATTAAAAATATTCAGCACCAGAAACCGGTAGGCCGGACGACGCAGCGGAAAGCCGTAGGACGCTGCGATCTGCTGGATCAGGCGCAGGTTGATCGTAAACAGCATGGGAATGTCGGCGGCCATGAGTACCGCTCCGCCCATGCCCGTGCCGCCGCCCTCGATGGCTGCGAGCACCGCGTTCTCGGTAAAAAACGAGCGCGCCAGCGGATCCAGATCCGCGAGCGGTTCCTCGCGCAGCGCCTCGATGGAAGCGAGGCGCAGGTCGTGCTCACGGGCGCGAGCGAGCAGATCCTCGTCCTCGTGGGTCCACTCGGTGGCGTCATTGAGCGTGGACAAAAAGTTCGTGATGCGGTCGGTGGCGCGGTCGCGGGTGTCGTCGGGGACGGCGCGCTCGGTGGCCCAGTCGAGCGGACGGGCGGCCAAGTCGAGCGCCTGCATGGCGAGGGAGGCGTCCCCGCGCAGCCAGTCGTCGATCTCGCGGCGTGCTTCTTTTTCGTAAGCGTTCAGGGGCATGAGAACGTATTTCGTATTGCGTAAAACGTAATGCGTAAAACGAAAAAGAAAGCGCCTTTACGCAATGCGGAATATGCATTACGCAGCCTGATCGAAGCGCCGCGCGCTCAAATAAAGAGCAACCCAAGCCCGCCGACGATAAACAGGTAGAAGGCGAAGTAATGCAGGTTGCCCCGGCTCACGAGATCGACCATGGCGTTAATGGCGAAGATGCCGCTGACGTAGGCGGTCAGCGTGCCGACGATGAGCGGGACGAGAGTCGCGGTTAGGCCTTGCTGGTATACGTCGTAGCCGTCGATGAGCGCCGCGCCCAAGATGATGGGCACGCTCATCAGAAACGAGAAATCCGCTGCCTTGCGGTTTTCCACGCCCTGATACAGCGCCGTGCAGATCGTAGAGCCGGAGCGCGAGATGCCGGGCAGCATCGCAAAGGCCTGGGCGCAGCCGACCACGAACGACTTGAGCGGCGACAGGCGGCCCTCCGGGTTGCGCCGGAGCAGCGTCAGGAGAAGCAGCACGCCCGTTACCACCAGCATCCCGCACGTCAGGCGCGGCCTCTCAAACGCCCCGGTAATCTGGTCCTGAAAGAGCACGTACGCAATGCCCGTCGGCACGATGGTAATCGGAATGAAGACGACGAAGCGGTATTCGTCGTTGTGCTCGTAGCGTTCCCGGAAGTTGCGGAACGTAAACGCCTCGCGCAGGATGCGCCCGATGCGCTGGCGGTACACCGTGATGATACTGAGCACCGTGCCGAAGTGCGTGAACACCTCGAAGGTCACGTCGCCCGCCGATTCCAGCCCCATGAAGTACTGACCCAGCACGAGGTGGCCGGACGAGGAAATCGGTAAAAACTCGGCAATGCCCTGAATGAGGCCCAGGAGCGCAGCTTGCCACCAGCTCATGGCGATGTTCGATTGGCGATTGGTGATTTCGGAGTGGACGCAACGTAAGGAGCAGCGCGCTCATTTGTAAACGATCGCGCATTGTTGGCGGCTTTTTGGCATTCTGGCGCTTCTCACGCATCAGTATCCGGTGAACCACGACCGACAGCTGACGAGTTCTGGGCGTTCACGCGGTCGCCGGCCATCTGTGGCTTATTCGCAATCACTTGCTGCGCGTCGTGCGTTTTCGCATTGGAGCAGTAAGGGCGACTACACCGGATTACCTCTCCCGCCCGCGCTCCCCTTCTCCCGTGCTCAACCGGGTAGCCCCGGCTCCACCATCACGTCGTCTTCGTACTCCACGCGCACCGCACCCGGCGGCGCTCCGCTTGGACTGGTGACGTGCTTGCGCCGCGCGACCATGACGGGGGCTGTGCCGTGCCCGCGCGCCTTGCTGAAATGTGCCGCCACCGCCGCGGCCTCGTGCACCACGCGGCGCGGCGGCTCGTCGTCGCGATTCTTGAGGCGCAGCACCGCGTGCGCTCCGGGAACGTCCCGCGCGTGCATCCAGAGGTCGTACTTTTGCGCGTGGTGAAACGTGAGGTCGTGGTTCTGCTGCGCGTTGCGCCCGACCCACACCTCGTAGCCGCTCGCCAGCCGGATGCGCCGGAACGGCACGCGCTCTACGCCTTCGTCTTTTTGTCCGGCGAACGCGGCCAGCGCGTCTTCCTCGCGCTTGCGAAACTTCTTGAGCGCGTCCAGCCGGTCGATGGCGCGTAGCTCGCCCAGCAGCCGCTCGGCCTCGTCGGCGCGCTCACGCGCTCGCTCCAGACGTTGTTCGGCCTCCTCCTGCGCCCGGCGCGCGCTCCTTGCTTTGTCGTAGTAGCGCTCGGCGTTCTGGACTGCCGATTGCGCCGGATCCAGCGGAATCACGACCTCCTCGCCGTCACCAAACAAATCCGGCAGTGTGGTTTTTTCCGCGCCGGCGGGCACGTCCTGCGACGACGCCATCAGCAGGTGGCCGA
>PXTQ01000037.1 GCA_003022505.1 Bacteroidetes bacterium QS_8_64_10
GCCGAGAAGTTGGGGAACCGTCCGGGCACGACGAGCTCGCGCGAGCCTTCGCCCTCAATGCGCAGAGCGTCGCCGTCCAGTTCCACGCGGCGGATCTCGTCCCAGGTGAGTGAGTGAGCACCGCCGACGGGCGTAGTCGTAGCCCACCAGATCGACGCGCGAGGCCTTCAGGCACCACGCCGCGCGCCGCAGCCGCCGCCACCGCACGGTGGCGCCGACGGCCACGCCTTTCCATGCGAGGAGTAAGCCGCCACCCAACAGCCACGCAGGGACCATCTCGCGCCGGTAAGGCACCGTCGCGAGGCCCGTCGTCAACACAGCCGCTGCCAAGACCACGCCGACGAGCCGCCTCACCCGCCGGCGCGTCTGGAACTGCACCTCGTCGCATTCAAAAATGTCGTAACGAACCGGCATAACGGATGCACTGGTGCTTTCAGCATCAGTCCTTGTTATTTACAAATCAGGACTCGGCGAAAGACTTCTTCACGACGTTATTAATATGCAAAGGTCCGTACGTGACTCTCTCGTTCTTCGACTACTCAGGTGGGGCATCGGATGGGCTTTTTTGTTGTCGGTGCCGGCTCCGGTCGTGCGGGCGCAGCAGGCCCCCTCGCCGAGCGACAGCAGCGCAGGCGCGCAGCTCATGCGCCGGGTCATCGAGCACAAACGGCTGTGGCGTTCCGGGTTGGACACCTATCGGAGCGAGATGGCGTCACGCTTTACCCTTCTCAAGAGCGAAGACATTTCATTTATCGAGGAGACGGCCTCGACGGTGTACTGGAGGCGCAGGCGCGGGCCGTGGCAGGTCGTCACGGAGCGAAGCCGCACCGCCAATGAGCAGGGCTACCGCGTGGCCTCGCCCAGCCCCGCGCTCAACTTTTACGACGACGAGGTGCGGATCGGTGGCTTTCGTCTGATTGGGCCGACGCACCCGGACGCGCTGGAGCATTACCGCTTCCGGATTGCGGGGCGCTCGCGCGCGGACGACGGCACGCCGCTGCGCAAGGTGGCGGTGACGCCTACGGCGCGACTCCAGCCCGCCTTTGCCGGCACGCTCTGGGTGCAAACCGATCCGCCTGCGTTACGTCGCGTTGAATTGCGCCCCGCTCGCGGCGTCATCTTCCAGCCGCCCGTGCAAAAGTTTGAGGGCGCGTACCGTCAGCGCTTCAAGCGCGTTGCGGGCCGCTTCTGGCTGCCCGCTAATCTCGACATTCAGGGCCGTCTCGAGGTCGGCGTGCCGACGATCCAGTTCCCGACGATGCGTTTCCGGCAGCGCGCCCGCTTTTCCAACTACCAGCCGAACGCCCCCGTCCCGGACTCGCTCTTTCAGAGCGCGACGCGGCGGCGCGTGCTGGCGACGGCTCGCCCGCCCGACGCCCTGCCCGACGTCCTGCCCCGCACGGAGCCGCAGCGGAGCGCGTTCGCTCGCCTGAGCGACGGCGCGCCGAGGCTGGACGAGGTGTTCGAGCCGCGCGGCTTTGGGACGTGGCTGGGACCGCTCTCCTGGTGGCTCTTCGACCTAGACGTCGACTTCGACCCGCAGCGGCGCGCGCGCCGAGAACGACAGGAGCGCTGGCAACTGCTTCGCCCGCAGCTGTGGTACGACCGTGTGGACGGCTTTCACCTAGGCGCGTCGCCTCGCTTGAACTTCAACCGGCGTTTTCAGCTCACCGCCACCGGCGCGTACGAGACGAACCTGGAGCGCTTTTCCTACGGCGGCACGGCGGAGGGTTGGATCGGCCCGCACCGGCAGATCGAACTCGGTGCCAGCTACCGCGACGGCACGGACCGGCGTTTCGGGCGGCACCTGCGCGGCACGCGCCTCGCCAACGGCATCGACATGCTGCTCGGCGATCAGGACTATTTCGATTACTACGAGAACCGGCGCGCACGCGGCTGGCTGCGCTACCACGTGCGCCCGGCCAACCTGCGCCTCGGCGTGCGCTTTAGCGACGAGCGGCACCGGTCGGTGGCAACCGACACGTCCGACATCCAGCACTTCGATGTGCGCGCCGGCGTCACCAACAACATTCTGACGGAGATCATCTTCGGCGGCGACGACCGGCAGCGCCTCAATCCGAGCATCGAAGAGGGCCATTTGCGCTCGCTGCGCTTTCAGGTCGCCTGGCGCGACGGGCGCGGACCGCTCGGCGCAAGAGGGCAGCGCGGCGCGCGCCTCACCGTCGAAACGAGCCGGGACGCCCTTGGCAGCGACTTTGCATTCACGCGCTACGAGCTGGACGCTAACTGGCGCTTCGACACGTACCTGGCGCGGCGGCGTTATCCCCTGACGCTCGACGTGTACGCCACGGCGGGGGTCTCCACCGGCGACCTGCCACCGCAGCGCGTGGGCACGCTACCGAGCGATCTGTCGCAGTATCCGGACCTCGGCATGTTTCGCACGCTCGACGGTCTGCCCTACGAAGGCGAGCACTGGGCGGGCCTGTTCTGGATGCACGACTTCCGCACCGTTCCCTTCGAGCTGATGGGCCTCGACTGGCTCGTGGAGCGCGGGCTGAGCCTGGTTTTGTACGGTGGTCACGGACGCACCTGGATGAGCGCAAACCGCCGCACGGAATCTGAGAACATCACTGGCATTCCCCCGAAAGTGGCGGGCGACTTTCACCACGAGGTTGGACTGTCGCTCAACGGCGTGCTGGGGCTGGTGCACCTCGACCTGACGGCCCGCCTCGACGAGTCCAGCCTGGAACCGGGTCTTGGCCTCGCCCGCGTGTTCTGAAGGTGCAAGGGGTTTCAGGTTGAAAATTGGCGAGCTGCAGGTTGCACGCCGCCTCCGTACTGTCAGACAGACGGGCGTCCTCCAACTCGAGCGGTGCATACTACCGGAGACGCGGAGGAAACGTGACGACGGGACGCATCACGACGAGATCGGGAGCCGACCATCGAGGCGTCACGACGACGCTTCACTGCCTTCATCGCCGCGATCCACTTCGCCGTTCTCGCGCCCGCCGACCGGTGTTCGGCTCCAGCACGTTATCCACGAGGCCGTACTCGCGGGCCTCCTGCGCGCTCAGCCAGTAGTCGCGGTCGGCATCCTCTCTGATCTGATCGACGCTCTTGTCGGTGTGATGCGAGATGATTTCATAGATGCGCTTGCGGAGCCAAACAATTTCCTGGGCCTGAATTTCGATGTCGGAGGCCTGTCCTTGCGCTCCGCCGGAGGGCTGGTGGAGCATAATACGGGCGTTGGGCAGTGCGGCTCGCTTGCCCTCCGTGCCGGCGGTCAGAAGCACCGTACCCATCGAGGCGGCCAGCCCCACGCAGGTGGTAGCGACCGGGCAGGACACGTATTGTATCGTGTCGTAGACGCCGAGGCCGCTGTACACCACACCGCCGGGCGAGTTAACGTAGATGTTGATGTCGCGTTCGGCGTCTTCGCTCGTCAGATACAGCAGTTGCGCCACTGTCAGGTTGGCCACCTGGTCGTTGATGGGCGTGCCCACGATGACGATCCGGTCTTTGAGCAGGCGGCTGAAAATGTCGTAAGAACGCTCGCCGCGCGTCGTTTGCTCCACGACCATCGGCACGAGGCCGCCCACGGCGGAGCGGTCCTGCCCCCCGCTGTGAATACTGCGCGGAAGAGACATGCTCTTAGCGAACTTGAGAAAGTCGTCAACCATATCCGAGTTGAGTTCTGGGCGATTCGAGAGAGTGGAAACAGGCGCTTGCGGATGAACACGCTTGAGCACGCCAACTGTATAAAAATGCTACCGCAGGCCTTCCCCACGGTTCCGTGTGCAGCGCAGTGCGAGTGGGGGGGGCGAGTCCATCAAGTCCGGCATGTCCTTCACGCCCGAAGAAACCAGAGGTGCTGACTTGAAGGACCTGATAGACGTGCGACTTTTTGAGGTGCGGCCGTTCGACCGCAGCGCGATTCAGGAAGGCACCGGGCCTGCTGCTGTGGGCGTTGCGCCTCGGTCCTGTTGCATCTGGGCCTCGCGCTCCTGTTGGAGCGTCTCCATGTCTTTTTCGACGACGTCGAGGCGCTCTTTCAGCACGTCGAACACCTTCTCGCTGAGGAGCTGCTGCTTTACCTGTTCCTTCAGCTCCGGGTTCGAGTGCATCATCTGCTGGGCCTGGTCCGGAGGGAGCTGCATCGGGCCTCGCTGCGTGAGGTGGTCGCGCAGCTCGTCGTCGTTCACGTCCAGCCCCTCGTCTTCAATCACCTGATCGCGGATAAACATCCAGCGGCCCTGCTGCTCGGCGTAGTCGCGGTTGGATCGCCGGAACGCCGCCTCGTCAAAGTCGTCGGGCAACTCGCCGTCGTTGCGTTCTTCCACGTCTTCGATGAACGCATCGAGGTTGGCCTCGACCACCGAGTCCGGGACGGGCACGGAATGCAGATCCAGCAGGCGCTCGGCGATGTTACCGTGCAGGAATTCGCGCGCCTGCCGCTCCGCCATCTGCTCCATCCGGTTGCGCACCTCGCGGCGAAGCTCTTCGACGCTTGCCACCTCATCGTCCGTCACCTCGCCGACGAAGGCGTCGCTTAGCTCCGGCAGGTCGCGGCGTTTTACGTCCTTGACGTTTACCTCGTAGAGGTGTTGCGCGTTTTGCTGAGCAGGCTGCGATTGCCCCGACGTCTCGATCATCGTCTCCTCCTGCACGTCTTCATCGTCGCTCTCCACCGCAAGCTCGGCGCGCACCGTACCGCCGGCCTGCTGCCCCACGAGCGCCTCGCGGAGTTCGTCCTTGAGCTGGTCGTCGTCGAGAAAGAAAGAAACGTCCTCCTCTTTTTCGCCCAGGATGGGCGTTCCGCTCGTTCGGTCGATGCGCTGGAGGTCTACCGTCACGTAATCCGTCTCGGAGGCCGGCTCGTCCTCCAGCGGCCTGAGGTCGGCGTGTTCGCGGCGGAAGTTGTCAATCTCCTCGTCGACGTCCTCGTCGGTCACCTCATAGTCGAGCGCCTCGACCTGCTGGCCGGAGAGGTCTTTAAGCTTCACGTTGGGACGCACGCCGAAGGTCACGACGGCGCGCAGGTCCTCGTCCAACTCGTAATCCAGTTGCGTGAGCGTGGCCTGGCCTATGGCGTCGAAGTCGCCGTCTTCCAGGTCTTGCTCAAACCGCTCTTGTACGAGCTGTTCGGCTACGGCGTGCCCGATGGCCTTCCCGAAACGCTTCTTGATAAGCGACATCGGGACCTTGCCTTTCCGGAAGCCCTCGAGGTCAGCCTGTTTTTGCTGCATCTTGAGCGCCTCGTTGACGCGCGGCTCCATCTCGTCGGCCCCGGCGCGAAGCACCCACTCGTATTCGACGGGTGTGACCTCGTTGATCTCAACGTCCATAATTCAATGATGCGGAATGATGCGTTGGTGAAAGGCGATTTGGGGTAGTAAAAAGCGCGAACCCCACTTGTGGATCCGCGCCAGAGAGAAACAACAAGTTCGACCGGAATGCGATGCCGCGTCCAACCGGGTTTCACGTAATCCGCACAGCCCCGCTTCCCCGCTTCGCGTCAGGCGGTTGGGGCGGCCACGTTTTGCTTCAGAGAGGGGTTTTGTTCCTCGATGTCAGGTGCGTGCTCGGTGATCTTGAAGCGCCAGAGACCCGGCCCTTTCACCCATAACGATAGCTGCTCGCCGTCGTCGAGATGGAGGTCCAGGTTGGCCGCGTGGTTGACGCCCGACCACCACTTGATGCTTGCTATTTCGCTAAGTTCGATAACGCGCCGGTGACGTCCCGTAAAGCGCCAGCCGGTCAATTCCAGACGGTCCCCGTAGAGGCGAATGCGGGGGCGAACAAGCCAAGTGTCGGGGTAACGAAATGAGGTCTCACGAACAACAGATGAGGTGCGGTTCATGCGGGTGCTGAAATTTAGGTTCAAAAGGTGAGGTGCAAAGAATGCACGACGCCGTGCAAGGTATGCACATGAAAGGTCTGCATTCAGACGGATTGCTCCCATCACCCAATCATTTTGCAAGTATAAGGCCAAAGAAAAAAAGAAACGGGAAAAAGCTGTGATGCTCAAAAATCAAGCCCAATAGAAACATACGTGTGACGCGCTCCGAATCGGTGCCCGTCGAAGGGCCAGGCGAAGTCGAGCCGGAGCGGAAAGCCCAGCAGCACGGTGCGCAGGCCCAGGCCCGCGCCTACCTTGAGGTCATCGAGGACGCGCTCGCCGCTCTCGTTTTCAGCGAACACGTTGAAGCGCGGATCCGCGCCGGGACGGCCCCAGACGGAGCCGGCGTCCACGAAGGCGGTAGTCTGAATGTTGTAGAGCGGCGCGATGGGGAGCGGGCCGGGCAACACGGCAGCGATGAGGGGAGCGCGCGCCTCCAGGTTTAGCAGGCCGAAGTGCGAGCCGTTCTGTGCGTTGATGTCGTAGCCGCGCAGCGGCAGGACGGGTGTGGCGAACGCGAAGTCGGTGATGTCGTCGACGGGCAGGCCGTTCTCGCCGTCGAACCGGCGTCCGATGAACCAGTTCTGCACGCCGCCCGCGTAGAAGAGTTGCGGGTCGGGGCCGTGCGAGGTGCCGCCGGAGAGGCGCGCGGCGAATGTGTAGGGTCCGAGCGACGTGTAGGCGCGGGTGTCGCCCAGCAGCGTCCCGAACCGCACCTGCTCACCACTGACGAGGTTGCCGGGGCTGCCGCTTACGCTGACGGCCAGGCGGTGCCCGCCGCGCGGCGACAGGAGGCCCGGCACCGTCACGTCGCGCGTGAACGTGACCGCCGGATACCAGAGGAAGCGCGTCGTCGGCTCGCGCTGCGGGTTGCTGATGTTGGTGCGGTTGACGCCGAGGCCGGAAAAATCGAAGTCGAGGCGTTGAAATTTGTCGAGCGGATAGCTTGCCGAGATACCGCCGCCGTAGTTGCGGTAGCGAAAGGTTTGCGCGACGGTCCCGCCGCCGGTGACCCGCTGGAAGTCTCGCAGAAAGGCCGCCGAGTGATAGCCGAAAAAGTTCCAGTCCCAGCGGCCGGGCAGGTAGCTGTACGAGAGAAAGTAGTTGGAATTGCGCAGGTCGACGCGCAGGTTGGACATCATCGAAAAGCGATGGTTGCCCAGCATGTCGCTGAACTGCATCTGCATGCTGCCCTGCACGCCGTAGAGCACGTCGTAGCCGGTGGCCCCGCGCACCACGTCGAGCGAGAAGTCCAGCTTGTAGGGGCGGGGCTTGTAGTCGCCGTCGTCGGTGCGGTTGTTGTACGTAGTCGCGGAAGTCCACGCGCGTGTCGCCGTAGGCGGTCGTGTCGGCGGAGGCCACCGAGGGCGGCGAGGCGGTAGTGTCTTCCTCCAACGTTCCCGCGCCGGCGGCCGTGTCCGCTTCGGAGGGCGGGGCGTGCGCGGAGGCGATCCAGGCGGTGCGTTCTGCGCCGCGCCGATATGGGAGGCCGTCCAGCGCGTCGCGCATGAACGGGTTGTTCTGCTGCATGTCGTCGGACGCCACGGCCAGCGCCGGGGCCGTCTTCGGCGAGTTGGAACCGGCGCTTCCGGCGTTGCGCTCCACGCGCTCGGCCCACACGTTGGGCTGCAGCGCGCCCGTGCTGTCAGCCGGGGTGCGCCCGAAGGGGGTGTTGAGCACGTAGATCGAGGGGCGGCCTTTCTTGAGCGACGTGAGCGCGACTTTCTTGCCGTTGGCCGCGAGCGACACCTGCATGGCACCGACGGCGGCGTTGGTCAGCGGACGAGTGCGCCCGGTCTTCATGTCGCGGGCGTACAGGTTGAAGATGCCGTTGCGGTCGGAGACAAACATGATGCGCTCGGCGGAGGCGTCGTACTTGGCGCTCCGGTCGTCCCACGTCTCCTCGAAGGTCAGCCGCTCGGCGCGCGAGGATCCCAGCTTTAGGCGATACACGTCGTACTGGCTGAAGTCGTGCCGTGTCATGTCGAAGCGGCCGGCGCGGTAGCGCCCCAGCGCCGTGCGGTTCTTGCGGTCGCTGTGGAAGACGAGCGCCTTGCCGTCGGGCCGCCAGGACGGCTCGTGGTCGCTGAACACGTCATTCGTGTGGTTCGTCGTCTCGCGCGTGCGCAGGTTCAGCACAAAAATATCGCTCTGTGCATGCTGAGTGCCGGCGAAGGCGATGCGGTCGCCGCCTGGACTCCAGGCCACGGCTCCGATCTCCTCGACGCCGGGCACGCGGTAATGCTTCGATTCGCCGCTCTCGGCGTCCACCACGGCGATGGCATCAGAGGAGCCGCTCTTGACGGCGACGGCGATCTTGTGCCCGTCCGGGTGCCACGTGATGCCGGGCGTCAGGATGGGCAGGCTCTCGAAGGCGGGGCTGGTCTGCCCGTCGATCAGCTTGCGGATAGTTTCGCCGGTGGAGGCGTCGGCGAGGTACACGTCGAAGAACGCGCCCTTCGTCGTGATGTAGGCGAGACGGTCACCCTGCGGGCTGAGCGCGGGATTTGTGTTGTAGTAGCCGCCGCTCTTCTCGCGTGTGATGAGCGCGCGGCCCGCCTCGTCGAGGTCGTCGCGGGCGGCCGTCGCCGGGTAGTAAATCTCCTTGAGGTGACGGTGCCATTCCTCCGACAGGTTTTCCAGCTTCATGCCCGTAGCCTGCTTAAAGCTCTTGCCTACGGAGCGCGTGGTACGGAGACGCCGCAGGATCTCCGCAATCTTTTCCTGCCCGTACTGCTCGGCCACGAAATCCCACACGCTCTGCCCGCCCCGGTACGCAAAGTAGCCGCTGAGCCGGGAGATCGGCGCCAGGTTGTCGTTCAGCATGGCCTCGCGCACGTACATGTCGCTGCGAGTATCCCAGCCCTGCGCGGCGTATTCGGCCAGCCCCTCGTTGAACCACGTCGGGATGCGAAGCTGGATGTCGTTTTGCAGGATGTTCTGGATGGATCCGCCGTAGAACATGTCGTTCAGTGTGGCGTGCACCAACTCGTGATGCACCACGCGGCGGTACTCGCGGTAGTCGCCCGTAAACGGAATGGCGATGCGGTTTTTGAACAGCTCCGTGACGCCGCCGATGCCTTGGGCGAAGGGGGGCAGGTTGGCGACGTTGGTCACGGCAAAGTCGCTGTGGCTCTGGTAGACCAGGATCGGGATGCGTTTCGTGATCTCGTAGCCGAGCAGCTTTTCGAGTTGGTCGTAGGCGTCCTCGGCGGCTTTTGCCGTGAAGTTCGCCAGCGGCTCGCCGCCCTCGTAGAAATACACGTCGAAGTGCTTGCTCTGGACGTAGCTCCAGTCGTGCGCTTCGTACTGCACCTTGTTTTTGCCGAAGCCGAAGTACTGGGCGTGCGCTGCCTGCGAGAGAGATAGCGCTGCGGTGAGGGCAACGACGAGTATCGCTGAGGCGCGGAAAGAGGCACGGTGGCACATGCGAGGCGGGGGGCTGTGAAACGACGGGGGAGCGCCTTCAAGCGGAGACGCCTTCATTACAACCGCAACAAAGACAGCAAGTTCGATCAGGTCTCGAGTCGAAGGTCGCACGTCCTGTGATCTAGCGAGTTACGCCAGCGCGCTCTCGCGGCCCGGATCGCGTACGTACTATGACGTAGCAGCGTGTTGAAATTGTTGCTTCCGATCCGCTACGACACGGTCCAAGAACCGTAGAAATGAGAAAGCATCCCGAAATCGTTCCGTTCCGCCGGTAATGGGAAGGTCCACAGTCCTTCCCTTCCCCAGCGTGACTGTAACGCGGTCAGCGTTTTGCTTTTCTTGAGATCCCGTCCCCGGAATATCGCATGATGTTATCTCATCGAAAGATAGATGCACATCCCGAAAAATCAGCCTGCGATCCGTTATCAAAATGTTCTCTTCAGATTTCTTGGAGCTGTTGTGATACACACCAATCAGGTTTTCTTCATCGTGCAGACGAAAAGCTACATCTGGTGTAGCGTCCGTCCAGTCTTCGTAGGCCGAAAGTTGTTTGAGAATACGATGTGCGCGAGACTGAACATTCATGCTCATCCTCCCAGTTCTATTTCCACAATATCGATATCATCAGCCGTTTCAACACCATATCGAGCGTCGAGCACTTTGTAGAGCACAGCATTGACAATCGTTCCTCGGATTCGTAGCTGTCGCGCGTCGTGCCGTTCGGCTACGTCGGTAAGTGCCCGAATGACCGCGAACGGCTGGTCAATCTTTCCCTGCACGTAGCGAACGTGCACGATGAGCGTGGAACCGGACAACTGGATTTCGCCTTCGAGACGCTCGAAGGCTTTCGGCCTCGCGCCGAAATCGGTTGCTCGCAGGGGGCGTTCATAGCAGCCACGCCGTCGCCGTCTTGTCTTTTACGCCAGCCTTGTCTTTTACGCCAGCGCGCTCTCGCGGCCCGAATCGCGCACGAAGAGGCACGTCGAACCGGTCTCTTCCATCATGCGGCGGATGAAGTCGAAGTTCGGGTCGCGCAGCAGGCCGAAGACGTTCACGTCCGCACGCGGGGCCTCGCGCACGTACTCGCCGAACGGCGCGTCCGCCTCCACGATGACCTTAGCGTGAGGCATGCGGGCAGCGTCCTTGAGTTCGCGCAGGAAGCCGAGCGCCTTCTCGCGGTCGTCCGGGTTTTCCACGACCATGATGAGTCGCATCTTCGCGTTCCAGTTCTGCTGGAGCTTGTAAGCAGTCAGAAGCGGCAGGTTGAGGTTGCCGATGTCCATCGTCAAATCCCAGTCGGGGCTGCGGTCGTGAATCCAGACGTTGATGCGCTGGCGGCGACCGAGGCCGCTGTCGGGGTGGCCGGCGTACAACACGGTGCCCAGCTCTTCGTTTTCGGCTTCATCGACGATGCGCCGGTACTCCGCCTCGCGGCTTTCCGGGGCGGAGAGGTTCAGAAACACCACGTTTGGTTTAAAGAAGGCCCCGCGCAGCGCCTGCATCCCGGCGATGAGGCCGTCGGCGAAGCTGTCGGCTTGGATGGTGGTCCACGAGGCGAAGACGCCGCGCTCGCGGAAGGCGTGCATCAGCTCGTGCAGCTCGCCCCGGAAGGTGCCGTTCGCTCGCGTGAGGGCCTCGCCCGCCGTGCCGCGCACGTCAGCGCCCGGCATGTTGCGGGCCGTTTCGCCGACGCCTTGCCCGTCGGCGGGCAGGCCCACGATCTTGATGGAGCCGTTCGGGGCGGTGAGATGCTCGATGATTGTGAACGTGCCGCGCAGCTTTTTGGCGTCGGAGATGGGCACGAGCAGGTTCGGCTTCCAGGCGCGTTCCTGGGCGGCGGGCAGGTCCTCCTGCACCAGCGTGGCGGCCCACTCGGCGATGCTCACGAAGAGGCCGCTGCGCACGTCCTCGAAGGGCGCGTCCAGGTGGATGCGCACCAGCCACAGGTAGCAGGCCGCCGTCACGGCAATCGAGATCAGGCTGAACGTGGGGTTGACGATGAACATGATAATGAGGCAGCCCACCGTGCCGGCGAACGAGACCCAGCGCGGGATGCGCAGGAGCGGGCGAAAGCTCACGAGACCCAGGCTCTGCTCCACGAATAGCACGACGTTGAGCATGAGGTACGTGATCAGAAAGAAGAGCGTGATGAGCGGCGCGAGCGCGTTCAGGTCGCGCAGCATGACGCTCACCAGCACGATGCCGCCGGTGACGAGCATGGCGTTGCGCGGCTCGCCTTTTTTCGTGAGCTTCTCCAGCCAGCCGGAGGCAGGCACGATGCCGTGGTTGCCCATCGCCTGCAGGATGCGCGCTGCCCCGACGATGGACGCGAGCGCCGACGAGAAGCACGCGCCCAAGAGTCCGGCGTTCACGATGGGCGACCAGTACGCTTTGTCCATCATCACGTAATAGTTCGAGGTCAGTTCTTCGGTCGTCGCGGAGCGCGCTAGCCAGTACGCCAGCAGCAGGTACACTACCAGGCTCACGCCGATGGCCCACATCGTGCCGAGCGGGATGGCGCGGCGCGGGTCCTCGAGGTCGCCGCTCATGTTCGCCCCGGCCATGATGCCGGTGGCGGCAGGGAAAAAGACGGCGAACACCTTCCAGAAATCCGTACCGGAGAAATCGTTTGCCGGCGATCCGGCGAACGGCCCCCACCACTTGAGGCTCGTGAGCGGCTGCGTCATGGAGCCGTTAACCGCCGCCAGCAGCACCGAGATGAGCGATCCGGCGATAATCGCCATAATGACGTACTCTGTCTTGATCGCCAGGTCCGCCGAGACGTAGGCGATGCCGAAGAGCGCGATGAGCGTGATGACATCGACCAGAATCGCAGAATGGCCGGGAAAAATATACAGCCAGCCCTCTCGAAAGCCGAAGATGTACATCGTGACGGCGAGCGCCTGCGAGAGGTAGCGCGGGATGCCGACCGCCCCGCCTACCTCCAGGCCGAGGCTCTGGCAGATAATGGCGTACGCCCCGCCCGCCCCGATGCGGATGTTGGTCGTGATCGACGACATCGAGAGACCGGTGACGGCGGCGATGGCGAAGGCCAACAGGATAATCACCAGCCCGCCGAAGATGCCGGCGTTGCCCATCACCCAGCCGGTGCGCAGGTACATAATCACGCCCAGGATTGTGAGCAGCGTGGGCGTAAACACGCCGCCGAACGTGCCGAAGTTGCGGTGCTGATCGGTGGTCGCCTGCTCCTCGGAGGATCCCTGAAGGTCCGGGTTGAGTTCCTTGTCCGGTTGTTGTTTGGGCTCGGCCGTAACTTCCGCCATAATACTTCGGTGTTTGAGTACTGAGTGTTTGGGGGTTATGGTATTCCAGGGTTCAGGTGTTATGGTTGAGGTCAGTTTTGGATCAAGATAGCGAACGCTCTTTGGAATAGCACATGGACCTGCACAGATGGAGCGGATCGATACAGGTTTTTGTACTACACTTGTTTCTGACTTGCGTGCATCCGCTTGATCTGCGATCATCTGCTTGCCCTGCTTCTTTCGCTCATCAAAAACGGCTCAATGACAGGTATCCCCGACATGCTGCCGCCCCTCGCCGTCACGCTTCCGTTTCTGGAAGAGATTGTGCTGCTGTTTGCGCTGTGCGCCGCCATCGCGTACCTGTGTCAGCGCATTCCACCTCGTGCCCATCGCCGGGTTTCTCATCACGGGCGTCCTGATCGGGCCGAGTGCGCTGGGCCTCGTCGAGGACTACGAGTTGGTCGAGCAGTTGGCGGAGGTGGGCGTGATCCTGCTCCTGTTTACGATTGGACTGGAGTTTAGCCTGGAGCATCTGGCGCGCCTGAGCCGCACGATCTTCGTACGCTATGACGATCTGGCGTCTGATGCGCGAAAAATACGCGCGTGTCGCTTACGACGGGGGCGGCGGACTGGTGAGTTCAGGGCGATGGCATCATGCAGGTCATCGCGTTGCTTATGCCAGCGAGCACGCCGCGCTGGCTGTACTGGAGAACTGATCTGGACGGGCGACGACGTGGTGCATGACGACGTTCTAAGTTTTCTGGTATCGTGCCGCTGTTTCGGGCGGAGGCAACGACGCGAGCGCGTAACCCGCAACGCCCCAACGCCTGAACGCGCAACCTCCAAACACGCAAACACCGCATCACGCCCGCCGCACCCAGCGCAGCAGCTCACCGAGGCTCGGCTTCTTGCCGTACATCAAAATGCCGGTGCGGTAGATGCGCGCCGACAGCCAGATCGCGCCGACGAACGTAGCGATGAGCAGCGCAAACGAGAGCAGCGTCTGCCAGAACGGAACGGACGTGACGGCCACGCGCAAGACCATCAGGATGGGCGAAAAGAGCGGAAACAGCGATCCGGCCACAGCCATCGTGGAGTCGGGATCTTCGATGATGGGAAAGATCATCACGATGGGAATGATGAGCGGCATGATGATGGGGAAGGTGAGGCTCTGCGCGTCCTGCTGCTGTTCGACGGCGGAGCCGACGGCGGCGAAGAGGCTGGCGTACAGCAGATAGCCGCCCAGAAAGAACAGCGCGAACCAGATCACCAGTCCGGCGGGAATCGTCGGGATCGTCACGCCGGCGGCCTCCAGCATTTCCTGCTGCGAGGCTCCTTCCGGCAGGTCGAGGTCGGGCGGGTTGACAAACAGCGCTAGGAGCGGTCCGGCGAAGGCCAGGCCCGCCGCCGAGAGCGCCGCCCACACCACGATCTGCGCCAGCCCCAGCGCGCCGATGCCGAGCACCTTGCCCATGAGCAGCTTGAACGGGCGCACCGATGAGACCACGACCTCCACGACGCGGCTCGCTTTCTCTTCGATCACGCCGAGCATGATCTGCTGCCCGTACAGGATGACCATCATGTAGATCAGGAAGGCCATGAGATAGCCGACGGCGTTCAAGACGAGCGTGCTGTCGGCCTGCGCGCCCTCTTCGGTCAGTTGGCGCATCTGCACGGGCACGTTCGCCTCCAGAATGGCGAGCACCTCGTCGGAGGTGTTTTGACGGGCGAGGCGTTCCTGCCGCACCGCCTCTTGCACGAGGTCCTGCAGCTCGAAGCGCGAGGAGATGCCGCCGCCCTTCTTGGAGTAGTAGCGGGCGCGTCCCTCGCCCTCAAGCAGCGACGCCGGCAGTACCAGGTAGCCGTCGTAGTCGCCGGCGCGCACGCGCTCACGCACCGAGTCGGTGGGAGCGGACGTCGTCTCGATGCGGTAGTCGTCGCCGGCCTGCTTTTGAAGGCGTTCCGCGAACCGACCCGACTCGTCGCGCAGAGCAAGCGTCTGCCCGGTATCGTCGCCCAGCGCTTCCAGAAGGAGGGGGGCGGCGAAGAGACCGATCAGCAGCACGGGGCCGAGCAGCGTGCTCAGGATGAACCACTTGGAGCGAGCGCGCCGCCAGAACTCGCTCTTCAGGACGATCCAGATTTTTCGCATGGCGTTTTTGGATGAATTCGATCAGTTTGCCGTCTCGTACGCAGGCACTCCGCCTCCCAGACTTCCGGACTCACAGGCTCCCAGTTTCCCAGCCTCCCAGTCCTCCTACTCAAACCCTACGCCTTGGACCTCCAGAAGCGCGTCCTGCAATTCGGAGCGTGCGTGCTGATCGCGCTGCTTCTCGGCCTGCCCGATGCCCGCCTCGTAGGTAGCCTCGGCGTCGTCGGGGCGATCCAGCTTTTCGTACAGCTTGCCGAGGTGATAGTACGTCCCCACGTATTCAGGATCGTCCTCGCGCAGCTCCTCGAAAAACGAGAGCGCCTTTTGCGTCTCGCCGCGTTTCAGGTACTCGCGGGCGAGCGCGAACCGCGTGAAGGCGTCGTCGGGATCGTCTTCGTAGAATTGGAGAAGCTGTTCGAGACGGTCGGGCATTTTGGCGTTTCGGATTTGAGAGTTACGGGTTGCTCGTTTACGCATTCGGACGTTTAGAACGCGCAACGCCCAAACACGTAACGCGCGAACGGACGTCAGAACGTCACCACGTAATCGACGGCGTCGCGCTGGCCGGCGTCTTCGCTGTGTTTCTGATTCTGAAAGCTGAGCACCACCGCGCCCGTGAACGAATCGATGCGCTCGAAGGCGTACTCGATAGGCATCATGGTCGTCTCGTCCCTCTCTTCTTCCGCTTCTTTTTCCTCCTCCGCGCCGGGCAATTCGTAGAGCGCGTCCGCGTTCTCGAAAACGAAGATGTGGCCTTCTTCGCCTGTGTCGTCGAACGCTCGCGGGGGTTGCCCTGCGTTTCGATGTGGCGCTCGCCGACGAGCGTGTCGGCCTTTACCTGATGAAGG
>PXTQ01000038.1 GCA_003022505.1 Bacteroidetes bacterium QS_8_64_10
ATCACGACCGTCGCCGCCGCGCCGTCGGAGCGCTGCGAGGCGTTGCCGGGCGTGACGGTGCCGCCTTTTTTGAACGCCGAGGGGAGCGTCGCCAGCACCTCCATCGAGGTGTCGCGGCGCGGGCCTTCGTCGGTGTCGACCGTCCGATGGATCGTCTCCGGCTCGCGATGGCCGTTCATCAGCGTCTCCTCGACCTCGACGGGAACCGTTTCCGCCTCGAAGCGCCCGCTGTCGATGGCGTCGACGGCGCGCTCGTGGCTGCGGAGCGCAAAAGCGTCCTGCCCCTCGCGCGAGACACCGTATTCGCCAGCAACGTTCTCGGCGGTGATGCCCATCGAGACGTACGCGTCGATGTCGTCGTCTACCGTTTCCGGATCGGGCTGGAAGTGAAAGCCGCTCATGGGCACCTGGCTCATGCTCTCGGCCCCGCCCGCGACGGCGCAATCGTACTGCCCGCTCTCGATGGCGTTGGCGGCGAAGACGATGGATTGCAGGCCGCTGGAGCAGAAACGGTTGACCGTCATGCCCGGTACTTCATCCGGCAAGCCGGCCTTCTGCGCGATGATACGGCCCATGTTCATGCCCTGCGCGCCCTCCGGGAAGGCGCACCCCATGATGACGTCCTGCATGGCTTCCGGCTCTAAATCGTCCACGCGACGGATGGCCTCACGCACGGCTTCCGCGCCCATTTCTTCCGGACGAAAGTGACGGAGTGCGCCCCGGTTGGCTTTGCCGACGGGCGTGCGGACGCTTGAGACGATGTAGGCATTGTTGGTTTGCATGTTCTCAAGTTTGCAAGTTGCAGGTTTCTCGGGCTTGAAACGTTATGAATTCGATTCTCATGTGTCTATCGTAGTGAACGGCAATATCAATTCAGTTTATTTAGACCGATGGCTACATTTCACCACTTCAAACGGTCATTGGAAAGAAACTTGAAACGTGATAACTTGCCACTTGCAACCTCAGTTGCGAAGCGGCTTGCCGTTTTTGAGCATGTGCCGGATGCGATCCTGCGTCTTCTCCTGCTGAATCAATTCCAGAAACACCTCGCGTTCGAGCCGGAGCAGGTAATTTTCCGTCACCTCCTGCGGCGCAGACAGGTCGCCTCCGGTCATGACGTAGGCGAGGCGCTCACCCAGAAACATGTCATAGTCGCTGATGAAGTCGCCGTCGCGGTACTGCTGCAAAGCCACCTCGAACGCCGCGCGCGTGGGTCGGCCCAGCACCGTGACACGCTCGCGCCGGGCGGGCGGGCGATGGCCCTGGTTTGACAGCCGAAGCACTTCTTCCTTTGCGGCGTAGAGCCGGCGATCGGCGTGCATGACGACGCGGGCGCTTTCGGCGAGGTAGCTCATCTCCTGCGCCTGACGCGCGCTCTCAGCGACCTCCGCCTGAGCCACTTGCTCAAAAAGAGGACGTAAGGCATTTTGAATCTCACTCGGCTTCCCGCGCGGGGCAGCGTCGGCGGCGCGGACGGCGAGGCGCGCGCGGGCACGCCATCAGCATCTCGCACCCGCCGCCCAAGACGCGCTGGTGCGTCGTCACGACAACGGGCTTCTCGGCGTAGCGCACGCGCTGAATGGCCCGCTGAAAATCTTTCAGATGCGCCTCGATGTCGCCGAGCCGCTCTTCCCGGAGCGCCTGCCCAATCTCGCCGAGGTTTGCGCCGACGGAGAAGTTCTTGCCCTCATTGCCGACGACCAGGCCGCGCCAGTCCGCGCTGCTCTCGACACGCTCGATGCATTCCGTCAGCCCGTCGATGACGTTCTGGCCGAGCGTGTTGGCCTTCGACTCGAAGACGAAGCACGCGACGCCGTCGCCCAGATCCAGGAGCGAGGCCTCGTCGTTTCGCCAGATCGTTGCGCCCTCATCCTCGCGGACGACGGTGAGGCTGATCTCGTCCGGCGGGCGCTCGTCCGGGCCGTACCCGCCGTCCGACGGCAGATACACATGGCGCGCGTCGCGTTGCGTGCGGTGGAACGCCGTCTGTCCGCTCGCTTCCATCGTTTCGATCCAGCCAGGCACGGCGAGGTCGTGCTCGCGCATTCCGTTCAGCACAGTTTCAAAACCAACAGCATCCCACATCTCGAACGGCCCCTTTTCCCAGCTGAAGCCCCAGCGAATGGCGCGGTCCACCGTCGCCGGATTGTCCGTGATCTCGCCGATCCGCCTTGCGCTATACGCCAGCAGATCCAGCGTCGTCTCGCGGAAGAAGCGCCCGGCACGCCCGTCCTCCTCGTAGAGCGCCCGCAAGCGCGCATCGAGGTCGCCCGCCTGCTGAACGCGCTCCAGGTCGAGGTCGCTCTCCTGCGGCGACTCATAGTCGAGCGTGTCGGGATTGACGGACTTGATCTCACCGTCCTCTTTTTTGTAGAAGCCCGCCTTCGTCTTCTCACCCAGACGCTCATTTTCCACGAGTCGGTCCAAAAGCTCCGGCGTCTGAAACGCCTCGCGGGATTCGTCATCCGGCAGCTTCTCGTAGAGATTGCCCGCGACGTCTTTCAGCACGTCGAGGCCCACGAGGTCGGCAGTGCGGAAGATGGCCGACTTCGGACGCCCGCTGATCGGGCCGGCCAGCGTATCAATCTCTTCGATAGCATATTCGCCATCGGTGAAGTAGCGGATCGCCTGGAGCTGGCCGTAGACGCCGATGCGGTTGCCCACGAAGTACGGCACGTCGTTCGCCACCACGATGCCTTTGCCGAGATGGACGCGCCCGAACTGCGCGACGCGCTCCAGCACGTCCGCGTCGGTCTGCGGCGTCGGGACGAGTTCCAATAATTTGAGATAACGCGGCGGGTTGAAGAAATGCGTGCCGAGGAAGCGGCTGCGGAAGTCCGCCGAGCAATCCTCGGTGATCTCGTGAATCGGCAGGCCGCTCGTGTTCGTAGAGACGACGGCGTCCGGGCGGGCGTGCTTTTCGATGCGCGCCGCGACCTGTCGTTTAATGTCCATCCGCTCCACGACCGCCTCGATCACCCAGTCCGCCCCACCGACCGCTTCCGCGAAGTCGTCCTCGAAGTTGCCGAGCGTGACGCGCTCTGCCGCGTCGTCGGAGAAAAACGGATCGGGGCGGGATTGTCATCAGCGTTGTCGGGCGCGATGTCGAGGAGCCGCACCGACAGGCCGGCGTTGGCGAGATGCGCGGCGATCTGCGCGCCCATCGTGCCCGCGCCGAGCACCGTGGCCCGCCGGAACGGTCGGCGCGTCGTGGGCGTCGCCAGCTTGAGAGCGCGGCGGTCGAGAGATTTGGTTTGCATAGTTGTGGGTAAGGTGGTTGCCTGGTTCGTTGGTTGCCTGATTTCGCGGAGGCTGTATCCAAATAGATTGGGTTTGCCTTGCCGTCGATAATTGATTTAAGCGTCGTAGCGCGCCACGACGCTACCCGTTTGAACGACCACTGGAAGAAAACCTACAACTTGAACCCTGAAACCTACGCCGGCTCCGGCTCGGCGCGTTCGTCCTGCTCGACCAGCACGCCGTCTTCGTGGCGCTCCGGCAGCGGCTCGTCGTAGAGCGCGTCGACGTAGTCGCCGTACCGCTCGTTGACCGCGCGGCGCTTCACGTGGGCGTCAGCGTCTCGTCCTCGATGGTCAACTCGTCCGGCACGAGCGCAAAGCGCTTCACTTGCGTCCAGTGATCCATCCCCGCGTTGGCCTCCGCGACGAGCTTCTGGAAACGCTCGACGACGGTCCCCTCGCGGATTAGCTCGTCCACCGGCTGATCGGCGTCGAGGCCCTGCCCTTCGGCGAAGGAGCGCACCGACCCGGCGTCCGGAAAGACGAGCGCCGTGCAAAACTTGCGCCCGCTGCCCCCCACGACGGCCTGCTGCACGAGCGAGCGGCTGCCGAGCTTGTTTTCGAGCGGCGACGGCATCACGTACTTGCCCGTCGAGAGCTTGAACAGGTCCTTCTTGCGGTCCATGATCGTCAGGTAGCTGTCCTCCGAAATCTCGCCCACGTCGCCCGTGTGGAACCAGCCGTCGTCGGTCATCGCCTCGCGCGTCTGCTCCTCGTCCTTGTAGTAGCCCTTCATGACGTGCGGGCCGCGCGTCAGAATCTCGCCGTCGTCCGCGATCTTCACCTCCACGTCGGGAATCGGCTCGCCGACCGTGCCG
>PXTQ01000039.1 GCA_003022505.1 Bacteroidetes bacterium QS_8_64_10
ACTACCGTGCGCTGGCTAAGCGGCAAGTCGAGGCAAGCGAGCGCTTCCGCCGAGTAGCGACTTTCGATTGATGATTCTCGAATGGCGATTTGTCAAACGACGAACGCGCAACATCCAAACCCGCAACGCCCAAACACCTGAACACCCAAACACAAAACCACACCGGGCACGTTTCGGGGCGTGATCGGTTGAATACCGAGAGGCACACGCAGTTTATCCGAAGCCGTATTTCGCCCATGCCCGATTCCATTCAGACGCTTCCGCTCTTTCCGCTGGACGTGGTGCTCTACCCGCAGGCGGCGCTCCCGCTTCACATCTTCGAGCAGCGCTACAAAGCCATGATCCGGCGGTGTCTCGACGAGGACCTGCCGTTCGGCGTGCTGCTCGCCGGCGAGGAATACATGGCCGATGTAGGCTGTACGGCGCGTGTCATCGACGTGTTGGAGCGCTACGATGACGGACGGCTCGATATCATGACGGAGGGTGAGGAGCGCTTTCGGCTCGCGCGGGTGAAAGACGACGAGGCCGGGTATCTCGTCACCGTCGGCGCGGAGATCATCGAAGAGCCGGCGGGTGCGGCGTCGCCGGACCTGCGCGAGCGCGCCGTCACGCTGCACATGAAGCTGCTCGAGTTGGCCGGACACACGGTGCGGCCCAGCTTTTACGAAGAGGGCGACGGGCTGTCGTACAAACTCGCTCGCAACGGCGGCCTCGCGCTCGAACAAAAACAGGAGGTGCTGGAATTGCTCTCCGAAACAGATCGCTTCGAGTACCTGGTCGAGCACTTTCAGGACCTGCTCCCGCGTGTGGAGCAGCGCGAGGAGTTGCGCGAGAGCATTCGCTCAAACGGTCACTTCGAAGATTTCCCGCCGGACGCGAATTAGCACAAAACCCGAAACTCGCAACCCCGGTCACGTCAGTCGGCGGCGTTTCGTTGTGGGCGGTCGTTGGCTTTTCTTTTTACACACGTTTTCGTTAACTTTGTCACCCTGATCCGTTGAAGGCGCACGAACACGCAATTGAGACCCGTTTCACATGCCGCAGATAGGACCATACGAACTCCACACCGTCGAGACGGGCCGCTTCGGGCTGGACGGCGGGGCCATGTTCGGCGTCGTACCGAAGCCGCTGTGGGAGAAAAAGATCGCGGCGGACGAGCGCAACCGCATTCCGCTCGCCATGCGCTGCCTGCTGCTGGAGGGGGAGGACCGGCTCATCCTGATCGACAACGGCCTCGGCGACACCTTCGATGATAAGTTTGCCGACATCTACGCCGTCGATCACGAGCACTCGGAGCTGCATCGCTCGCTCGGCGAGGTGGGCTTCAGCGCGGAGGACGTGACCGACGTGGTGCTCACACACTTGCACTTCGATCATTGCGGCGGCACCACGACGCGCGGCGCGGACGGCGACCTGGAGCTGACCTTTCCGAACGCGCGCCACCACGTGCAGGACGAACACTGGAGCTGGGCGATGGATCCGCCGGTGCGGGAGGGCGGTTCGTTTCTGGACGACAACTTGGAGCCGCTCGCCGATTCGGGACAACTCACGTTGCTGAACGGTGAGGGCGAGTTGTTTCCGGGCGTGGAGGTAGGCACCGTCTTCGGCCACACCACGGCGCAGCAGATCGTTCGCGTCGCGGACGAGGAGCGCACGCTCGTTTTTGCGGCGGATCTGCTGCCGACCCATGCTCACGCCCGCACGGCTTGGACGATGGCCTACGACGTGCGCCCGCTCCGGACGGAGAAAGAGCGCAGGACGTTTTTGGAGGACGCCGCCGCGCAGGGATGGCACGTCTTTTTCGAGCACGATCCCGACGTGGCCGTCGCCGACGTGCAACGGACCGAGCAGGGCTTTCAGACGACGAATCACCGCTCGCTTCGTGCGTTGTAACGCCAGTTGCTTCTTAGGACCTACGCAAATACGTAAATGTCATGCTGAACTTGATTCAGTATCTTCAACAATTCGGCTTCTCGGTCTCTGATGGGGATTGTGCGCCCTACGGCGCAGATCGAACACCCGCGTCGGGGTGCGGAATGACACGCTGGTGTTGATTTGCGCAAGTCCTGTTCTATCAACAAACAGGCATAGAAAAGACGCGACATGTCCCATCTCAACTGTTTTCTCGCCTGATTGCCCGCGCACAAAATCGATCACACTTTTTTCTCGTACGATGGAAGAAAAAAACGAAGCAGAACGAGCGCTCGCTGAGGTCTTGCGCCGCGTGGCCGACACGCGCCACGACATCAAAAATCCGCTTTCCATCATCTCCGGCAACGTGCAGCTCCTGCGCGAGATGGCGCGCGTCTCGGATCTGGATGACGACTTCCGGGAAGCGCTCGACGATATCGGTGAGGCCACTGAGCAGGTGCGCGACTTGCTCGATCAGATGGATGATCTCGAAAACGCTATCGCCGAGAAAAAGCAGCAACTCGCCGATTGATACCCAATCCAAGAAGCATCTGGGCGGGAACTTACGCTTTAAGTATGAAATACCATACGCCAGCACTCTGTCTTCAACCAGCCTAATTCGCACCTATCGGATAGAAAAGCTACGACACGCGCTTTCTGAATGATGGCGTCAGGAAGCGACCAGCAATTAGTAACGGCTCCCTGCATTCGGTGGACCGGGGCTTTCGCACGTAGCTATTCTCACGTCTAAACGTAGGTTGCGCATGTCTTGGGCTTCGCGCTGTTGGATCGTTGTCGCCTGTGCGACGTTTTGGCTCGCTGGATCGGTCGCGCGTGCGCAGGCGACGCACGATCTGAGAGTGCGCCGCGTGAAAAGCCTTGCCAACGGGGCGGTCTATGAACTGACCGCTGACTGGCGCCAGCCGCTTAGCGTAGCGCTGGACTCCGCGCACGCCGAGCGCCTGACGCCCGACGTGGCGCGCCACGTGGTGAGCGGCGTGTCGGTGGCGTCGAAGCATCTGCAACTGCCCGCGCTCCGCAAGCCGCAGGTTCGCATCGTGGGCACCGATTACGACGAAGCCGACCTTCCGGCCGACACCATTCCCGACGCGCTGACGCGCCCCCCGGCTGAAGTGGAGGGCGTCGGAATGGAGCGCCGCCGGCCCGCCGCCACGCTCGCGTTCAACGCGCTCCGCTACGACAAAGACGCTCGCCGCCTGCGCCGCTATCGTCGCATTCGGGTGCGCGTGACTTTCGCCGAGGGCGACCCGCAGCAGGCACGGCGCAAGCAGACGGGGCCTCGGATGAGCATGACGAACTCGCACCTGAGCGTCGAACGCAGCGCGCTCGCGGACGGGCTTATTTTTAAGTTTCCCGTCACTGAATCGGGGGTGTATCGCATCACGCGGGACGCGCTGGCCGGCTTGCTCGAAGAGTCGGATCGCTCGATAGGCAACATCGACCCGCGCAAGCTCCAGGTGCTGGGAATCCCGTGCGAGTGCGCGGCGGCGGCGACGGCTCGTTCGACGACGGCGACGCGCTCCTGTTTTACGCACGCGGCCCGCAGGGCTGGCGCTACCACGCCGACAACAACCGGTGGCAGCACTACGTCAACTCGTATGCCGAGAACAATTATTATTTTCTCAAGATCGGGCAGAAAAAAGGCGCGCGCATCAGCACGACCTCCGCTTCAGCGGGATCGGATCCGATTCGGGAGGTGAGGGGGCGGCATTTCGTAGAATATGACGAATTCCACTGGTCGCCCACCTCGCACGGAAGCGGGCGCACCTGGGTGAGCAGTCGCTTCGGAGTGGGCGAGCGGCGCGCGCTGCTCGACGGTGCCAGCCTACCGGGTCGCACGAACGGCCGCGTGCGCTATCGTGCTCGATATGGGCTGCAGAGCCAGCAGTACGGCAACGAGGTGGCCTTCGAGGCGGGCGGCGAGGTGCTGGGGCGAGGGTCGGCGTCCATCACCAGTCTCGACCACGAGTCCGCAGAGTCTGGCGTCACCTCGTTCGGGCACGAGCTGAGCGGCGATGCGTCGCTGGACCTGACGGCGATCGTGCGCGCCCCCGAAGGCGGCAATCCGCGTGCGGCGATGAACTGGCTGCGCGTCTTTTATCCGAAGCGCCTGCAGGCGCAAAGCGGGCAACTGCGCTGGGCGACGCCCCCGGATCGGAGCGGCGCGATGACGTTCCGGCTGGGCGGCTTTGAGGAGGCACCGCAGGTGTGGGATGTGACCGCGACGGGCAACGTGCGCCGTTACGAAACGGAGCAAGCGGGCGGCGGCTACCGCGTCTCGGTGACGGCTGAGGAGACGGAGGAGCCGCGCGAACTCGTCGCCTTCACCTCGCAGGCCGTGCGCGACGCCCCACTTTCAAACGTCTCATCCGTTGACAACCAGAACTTGCACGGTGTGCAAAAGTATCCCGATCTTGTGATCGTCGCGCCGAACATGTTTGTGGAACAGGCCGAGCAGCTCGCCGAGCGACGGCGCAAAGACGGCCTGAGCGTGCTGGTCGCCGAGCGTGACAAAATTCGCAATGAGTTTTCCGGCGGGCAGCCCGACATGCGCGCCATGCGTGACTTCTTTAAGTTTCTCTACGACCGCGCTCCCAAGAGCGACATGCTGCGCTACGCTCTGCTCTTTGGCGACGGGCACTTCAACTACCGCGCGCTGGGCGGCGAAGAACCGGCGATGGAGAATCATCTTCTCCCGTACGAGACGAAAAAGAGCTACGACGAGGACGATTCGTTTACGAGCGATGATTACTTCGGGCTGCTAAGTGACGACGAGGGCCGGTGGCCGTACGAGGGGTACAGTGTGGTTTCCGACGAGCGCGTAGACATTGGCATTGGGCGGTTGCCTGTGCAGACGCAGGCCGACGCGGACGCGGTGCTCAAGAAAATTCGCCAGTATGAGCAACTCAACGTCGACTCGTCCTGGCGCCTGCGCTACACCTTCGTTGCGGACGACGGTCCGACGGGAGCGAGTGGAAACGAAGGTGACGGAGACCTGCACGTAGATAATGCCGAGGCGGCGGTGGATGCCGTGCGAGAGACCGCCCCGTATATGAACCCGCAAAAGTTGTACGGTTCGTCGTACGAGCGTGAATTCCTGAGCGGATGGCGCATCCCCGGCCTGCACGAAGATGTTATGGAGTCTTTTCGACAGGGCACCGCCGTCTTCAATTACAGTGGACACGGCGGCCCGGAGGTGCTGACGCAGGAGCGGATCTTTAGCGTGCAGGACGCCACGAATCTGTATCACCCGAATCGGCCCACGCTCGTCATCACTGCCACGTGCTCGTTTGGCCGCTGGGACATGTCCAGCGATCAGAGCGGTGCAGAGGAATTGCTGTTGAACCCGGATGGGGGCGCGGCGGCGCTCCTTACGACCGTTCGTCTCGTCTATACCAGCGGCAGCGACACGTCGCTGAACGCCGGCCTCAACGCTATGATCAACCGCAAGCTCTTTGAGCGCACCGAGGAGGGGCGCCCGCGCCGCCTGGGCGACGCCATGCGCCTCACAAAGAACACGAGGGTGGGCTTGCAGGGCAACAGCCGCAAATTTAACTTGCTGGGCGACCCCACGATGCGGATGGCCGTGCCGCGTTACAAAGCACATGTGGAAAAGATGAACGGACAGAAAATAGAGAAGGGAGACGGGGAGCGCGTCTCGCTCCGTGCTCTCCAAGAGGTAAACGTGGAGGGCGTCGTGCGCAAATCGAACGGCAGTCCGGCAAGCGGCTTCAATGGGCGCGCTTACTTCATTGTGTACGATAAGCAGCGACAGGTGAGCCTGCCCTTTGAGACCGGCATGCAAAGTTACACGACGCGCAAGGATCAGATATGGCGCGGCGAGGCCACTGTGCGCAACGGCCGCTTCGAGACGACCTTTCGCATGCCCAAAGACATCTCGTACTCCAACGATCCGGGGCGGATCTCGGTGTACGCCACGGCCAACGCGACGAACGAGCGTGGCGTAGATGCTGGAGGCTACACCGAGCAAGTGACTATTGGCGGCTCCGCTGAGGACTTTGAAAACGACGGCGAGGGGCCGCAGATGAGCCTGTTTATGAACGACTCGACGTTCGTATCCGGCGGCACGGTTCCGCGCGACACCAGGCTCATTGCCAAGATGCAAGATTCCACGGGCCTGAATGCGGTAGGCGCGGGCGTCGGCCACGAGATGCTGCTTACCATCGACGAGGACAAGAGCAACGCCGTGGACCTCGGCCCCTACTTTGAGACCAAGCCGAACTCTTACCAGGAGGGGCGCGTAACGTACGACCTGGAAAAGTATCCCGCTCCGCTGGAGCCGGGTCCGCACAGCGCCACGGTGACGGCCTGGGACGTTGCCAACAACTCGCAGACGGCACGTCTCGAGTTTACTCTCACGGATGCGGCCGGTGGCAAGCTCAAACTCGACAACGTCTTCAACGTGCCGAACCCGACTACCGCCACGCCTTCCGGCTCGCCGACGCGCTTCATCGTGGAGCACAACCAGCCGAGCGGCACGCAGGCTGACGTGCGGATCCGCATCTACACGCTGAGCGGGCGTCCGGTGCGCACGCTACGCAACGCCGACATGGAAAGCGGCGGTCTTCTTCACGCCGGGCCGCTCCAGATCAAGTGGAACGGGCGCGACGAAGACGGCGACCTGCTGGCGCCGGGCGTGTACCTCTACAAGGTGCGTGTGGCCGTCAACGGGAACGACGGTGGCAAGCAAGTGGCCGAACGCATCGAAAAGCTGGCCATCGTGCGCTGACGGCTATTGCACTGTCAGGGCTAAAAGGTAGTGTTCGTGAGCGATCTCCGAACCCCGGGCTGTCATTTTGAGCGACGTCGAAAAATCTCTTTCCACCTGGCAGTCAGCCCGATGGAGATCCTTCCACTTCGGTCAGGATGACATGCCTTCATGGGGTTTTGAGATCGCTTCCTGCAACCCCACAAATTACAGTTGACAGTGCGCTATCGTATTTTTTCGTTTTCGATTTACTCAAGCATCTGAACGCGAAAATATGTTCTACACGAAAGCACGCTGGAACGTCTCCAGCCATCTCGACCGCGCCGCGCCGCTCGCCGCAAGTGCGCTGGCCGCGCTTCTGCTGTTCGGCAGCGTGGCTCCCAACGAGGCGCGCGGGCAGGTGGCGAGCGCTACCGCTATCTTCCTCATGATCGAGCCGGACAGCCGCTCGGCGGGCATGGGCAACACGGGCGTCGCTCTCGCCGACAACGCCAACGCCATCTTCTGGAATCCCGCCGGACTGGGGTTCCAGCGCGGCACGGAGTTTGGCCTGACGCACTCCACGTGGCTCCCCAAGCTGAATGCTGGATTGTACTACGAGTACCTGGTTGGGAAGCACCACATTGACGGCGTAGGCACCGTCGGCGGGCACGTCACCTATCTGTTTCTCGGTCAGCACGAGTGCCGGACGGCCAACAACGTCCTCTGCGGTACGTTCAACTCGTATGACTTGGCGGCCGGAGCCACCTTCGCGCGTCAGTTCAGCGACCGCTTTTCGCTGGGCACCAGCGTGCGCGGCATCTACTCGAAGCTCGCCGACGGGCGGAAAAACCTCTCGGTTAAACCGGGCATCTCCGTAGGGGTAGATCTTGCCGGGCTGTACCGCTCCTCCACCTTCGACCTCGGCGGCATCGATACGCGAGCGCGGGCCGGCTTCAACCTCGCCAACATGGGGCCGTCCATCTCGTACCTCGAAGCCGATTCCGCCTCCGCGCCCGATCCCATTCCGACGAATCTCCGCTTCGGGTATTCGTTCACGTTTGACTTTGACGAGTACAACTCGCTGACCTTTTCCAACGACTTTACCAAGATCCTGACCGACGTGCAGGAGGAGGTTCAGGGCGACAGCCTCGTGGCGGGCGAGCCGAGACCGTGGTACGAGGCCATCTTCTCATCCTGGAGATCCATTCAGGTGGATCCGAACACCAGCGACACCGATCCGGGAAGAAAACTCAGTGTGATCGACCAGCTCCTGATCGGCGTGGGGGCGGAATACTGGTACAACCAGCTTTTCGCTCTGCGAGGCGGTTATTTCTACGAGCACCCCTTCAACGGCAACCGCGAGTTCCTGACGCTGGGAGCGGGCCTGCGCTACAATATTTTCGGCGTGGACTTCTCGTACATCTACGCGCTCGAAGAAAACAACCCGCTTGCGAATACGATGCGCTTCTCGGTGCTGTTTAATCTGGGAGAATAAGCGCCTGAACACTCGTGCTAAGCGCAACGGCGATCATTACAGCAGCCCTCCTCATGATGGGCGTCGGCGGGTGGTTTCTGGCCGTCATCGTGCGCGGCGGGAGCACCTGGAAGCCGAGGGGAGCGCTGGAGTGGACGGGCGCGGTGCTTTCCGGCCTGCTCGTGATCTGCGCCGGCTCGCTTGTGCTTCTCGTGCTGTCGACGCGCGTCATCAGCACCGGCGTGGGAAGCGACCCGGCGCAGCAGTCGGCGACGGGCAAGCCGGCGGAGAACTTTTCCTTTCGGCTCGTCTCCAGCGACGCCCGTCGCAGCCTGAACACCTACGACGGCAAGGTGGTGCTGGTGAACTTCTGGGCGACGTGGTGCGCGCCGTGCCGCGAGGAAATGCCCGCCCTCAGCCGCCTGCAAGAGAACTACGGCTCGGAGGGTCTGCGCGTCCTCACGATCTCGGATGAGACGCGCAAGACGCTTCAAAAATTCGAGCACGACCCGCCGCTCGAAACGACCAGCGGCTACCTGCCCGATCCGAGTAAGCTGCCCGAACCGTTTGACCGGATGCAGCGAGGCCGTCCGGTGTCGTTTCTGATCGACCGGCAGGGGCGCATCCAGGGACGCTACGTGGGCGCGCGCAGCTACGAGTTTTTCGAGCAGGCGATTGCGTCGTATCTGTGAGAGGTGATAGGTTTGCAGATCGGAAGGTCTGAACGTCGGAAGTCGAACGTCAAAAGACGAAGATCGAAAGTCGAAAATTGAGCGTCCCAGCCGCTACATTGTCGAATTGACCGTGGTTGCCGCGCTGCTCGTCGTCGGCGATCCAGCGCTCTCGCACATAGCAGCGGGCGTGGCGGCGGGCGCTCTGTTCGGCGTGGCGGCCTGGAAGCTTCGCTTCCTGACGGCGCGCGGCGCGTGGATAGGCGGTCTCTTGGCGCTGTGCCTCATCGGGCTGGGCGGCATGGCGTGGGCCGGACCCGCGTTCTGTTTCTTTGTGCTCAGCAGCCTGCTCTCGAAGCTCGAGACGCGGCGCAAGCGGCGGGCGTCCACGCTCGCCGAGAAAGGCGACCGGCGCGACACCGGGCAAGTCTACGCCAACGGCGGCGTCGGGTGGGCGCTGCTGGCCGCGCACGCTCTCTGGCCGCACGAGGCGTGGTTCTGGGGCTTTGTGGGCGCGTTCGCGGCGGCCACCGCCGACACGTGGGCCACGGAGTTGGGCGCGTTCTCGCCGGAACGGCCGCGCCTCATCACCACGGGGCGTTGCGTCCCGCCGGGCACGTCCGGCGGCGTCTCGCTCGTGGGTACCACCGGAGCGCTGGCGGGCGCGCTCGTTCTGGGCGGCAGCCTCGCATTCTTTGCGCCCGCACGCTTTTCGGGGGAAGCGCTCGCCGTGGTCGCGGCCGCCGGCCTCGCGGGCGCGCTGGCCGACAGCCTGGCCGGCGCGACCGTGCAGGCGCAGTTCCGCCACCCACGGCGCGAGTATCTCACGGAGCGCGCCGGGCCGGCGGATGAGCATCGCTCGCTCGAACGCGGATGGCGCTTCGTGGGCAACGACCTCGTCAACGGGCTGTGCACCGCCACGGGCGCGCTTGCGGCAATGGCAGGGCACGCGGCGTGGCTCGCGGGATGATTTTCTGCTATGGGCTTTTTATGTTCTCAATCACAGCACACGACAAAAGTGAAATTGGCCGTTTTAGCATGTTCTGGAAGAAAAAAAATCTTCTGAATTGTCATTTACTACACTACGCTCCGTGAACCTCCCTCTGGTCGGTTTCGCACCCCGATGCGGGTGTTCGATCTGCGCCGTAGGGCGCACAATCTCCACCTCTCGGCGAGAGGTCTAAATGACGGAGATTCTGAATCAAGTTCAGAATGACACCTCAAAACGGGGATTTTTTGTCGCGTACAAAGGCTTTCAACATGACCTGCGAACCCGCAACCTGAAACGCTCCTATGCCGTGGTATAGAAAACTGCACTGGCAAATCATCATCGGGTTGGTCCTGGGCCTGGCGTTTGGCGTCGTGGCCGCCGTCAACGGCTGGAACCAGTTTACCGCCGACTGGGTTGCGCCCTTCGGCACGATCTTCCTGAACCTGCTGAAGCTGGTGGCCGTGCCGCTCGTCCTGGCCTCACTCGTGGCGGGCGTCACCTCGCTTTCCGACCTGCAAAAGCTCTCGCGCATCGGCGGCAAGACCATCGCGCTGTATCTGGGCACCACGGCAATTGCCATCACCGTCGGCCTCGTCTACGTCAACGCGATGCGCCCCGGCGAGCAGATCCCGGAGAAGCTGCGCAACCGGCTGGAAGCGACCTATCAGGAGAATGTGGAAAAAGGGCAGGGCCTTGCCGAGACGGCGCAGGAGCGCGGCCCGCTGCAGCCGCTCGTGGACGTGGTGCCCAGCAACTTCTTCAACTCCGCCACGGACAACTCCAACATGCTCCAGATCGTCTTTGTAGCGATCTTTGTGGGCATCGGGCTGCTGCTCATTCCCGGCAAAAAAGCGGAACCGCTCATCCGCATTTTCGAGAGCTTAAACGATCTGGTCATCAAGCTGGTGGAGATCGTGATGCTGATGGCCCCGCTCGGCGTCTTTGCGCTCCTCGCGGACACGATCACGTCCATCACCGCCGAGAGCGCCGGGCAGATTCTGGAACTTTTGGGCGCGCTGGCCTACTACTGCCTGGCCGTCGTGCTGGGCCTGGCGACGATGGTATTCGTGGTCTATCCCGCGTTGCTGAAAAGCTTTACCAACATGAGCGTCGGCACGTTCTTCCGGGGCATCGCGCCCGCCCAGCTCGTGGCGTTCTCCACGTCGTCGAGCGGGGCGACGCTGCCCGTTACGATGGACTGCGCCGAAAAGAACCTGGGCGTCTCCGAGGAGGTGTCGTCGTTCGCCTTGCCGCTCGGCGCGACGATCAACATGGACGGCACGGCGCTCTACCAGGGCGTGGCGGCGCTCTTTATCGGGCAAGTGCTGAACGTCGGCCTGAGCCTGGGGGAGCAGATCGAACTGGTGACGCTCGTCGTGCTCATCTCCATCGGCACGGCGGCAGTGCCGTCGGCGGGCATCGTGATGCTGGTGATCGTGCTCGAAAACTTCGGCATCCCGGCGGCGGGTATCGCGCTCATCGTGGGCGTGGACCGGCCGCTCGACATGCTGCGAACCACCAACAACATCACGGGGGACGCCATGGTGGCCTCGGCGGTGGCCTCGTCGGAAGACGAATTGCACATCCCCGAATCGCCCCAGACGGAGGGGGTCAACGTAGAAGATGGGCAGCCGGAAGACGGGCAGCCGGCGTCGCGCGATCGAGCGGAGCAGGTGGGGTGACGGCGGACGGCCGACTGCGGACCGCCGGCAGAGGTCGTGGATAGTGCAGCTTCAAGGGGTAAATTGGGCAAAGAAGCTGTTCAGGCTGGCTACCGGACAGTTTTTAACCTGATTGGGCCGAAAAATCCCCAAAAGAGATTGTCATGCTGAACTTGATTCAGCATCTCCGTAATCCAGCGTCTTGCCTTGCTTATGGAGATTGTGCGCCCTACGGCGCAGATCGGACACCCGCATCGGGGTGCGAAACCGACCAGAGGGAGGTTCACGGAGCGTAGCGTAGTAAATGACAAA
>PXTQ01000040.1 GCA_003022505.1 Bacteroidetes bacterium QS_8_64_10
CCAGCCGCTCCTCAAAGTCGGCGATGACGGGAATCGTGCCGCCCTCGCGCGTGAAGAACGGCTCGCGCTCGAACGTGCCCTCCAGCGCGTCGGCGGCGGCCTGCATTGCCGGATGGTCGCGGTCCATGAGGACCGGCTGCCCGCCGTGCAGATCGCGAAAGTCGAGCTTCATCGTGTCCGGCAGGCGTGTCTCGAAGTAGCGCTTCAGCTTGCGCGCGATGTCGGCGGGCTGCTGATCCGGCACGAGGCGCGTGCTGATCTTGGCGCCCGCCTTCGCAGGCAGCACCGTCTTCGCGCCCTCGCCCTGGTACCCGCTCCACAGCCCGTTTACGTCGAGGGTAGGCCGCGCCGTGATCGCCTCCAGCAGCGAGTAGCCGTCTTCGGTGCGCACCGCCTCCACGCCCACGGATTCCTTCCATTCCGCCTCGTCGAAAGGCAGCGCCCGATACGTGGCACGCTCCTCCTCGGTCAGGTCGCGCACGTCATCGTAGAAGCCCGCGATGTTGACGCGGTGCTCGTCGGTGTGCAGGCCGCTGATGAGCCGCGCGAGCGCGTTTGCCGGATTCTCGACGCCGCCGCCGTAGATGCCGGAATGCAGGTCGCGGTTGGGGCCGATCAAAACGACCTCGACGTAGGCCAGGCCGCGCAACCCGTACGTGATGGACGGCACGTCCGGCGCGAACATGGCGGTGTCGGAGATGAGCACCACGTCGGCGTCCAGCCGGGCCTTGTGATCGTCAATAAAAGGAGGGAGGTGCGTGGATCCAGTTTCTTCCTCGCCTTCGACGACGAACTTTAGATTGAGCGGCAGTTCGCCGGCGGTTTCGAGATAGGCCTCCGCCGCCTTCAGGTGCATAAACAACTGTCCCTTGTCGTCGCAGGCTCCGCGCGCGTAAAGCGCTCCGTCGCGGCGCGTCGGTTCGAAGGGGTCGGAGTTCCACAGGTCCAGCGGATCGGGCGGCTGCACGTCGTAGTGCCCGTAGACGAGCACGGTGGGCGCATGGTCAGGTGCGGCGGTGTGCTCGGCGTACACCACGGGGTGCCCGTCGGTGTCAATGACTTCGGCTCCCGACATGCCGATTTCGCGGAAGTGGTCGGCCAGCCACGCGGCGCAGCGCTCGACGTCGTCCGCGTGATCGGGGTCAGTGCTCACGGACGGGATGCGGAGCAGCTCTTCCAGCTCGCGGGTGAAGTCGTCGAGGTGAGCGTCCGCGTACTGAAGCGCGTCGTGCATGGTGGTGGTTTGGCGTTTAGGCGTTTGCGGGTTCAGGCGTTGAAGAAGAAACGCGCCAACGCAGTGACACGCAAACGCCGGTCAAAACTCACTTTCGTCGCGCCAGCGGGCCAGCTTCCAGGCGTCCGTCGAGTCGGACCGGACGAGGCGGAAGTTGACGTTGCCACTGCCTCGAAAGTCCTCGCCCTCGGCCAGTGAAATGAGCAGGTTGAAAGAGCGCACCACGCGGGCTTGCTCGCCGTCGGGCGCTTCGCTTTGCATGATGATCTGATTCCAGCGAAGCTGAATGAGATCGGCGCTCTGGAATAAGCTTCGCGTGGAGGCAAGCTCTTGCGCAAAGCCCCAGCGGCGCTCCACCTGCGCGTCGAAGTCGAAATAGACGAACGTGAAGGTCGAATCGAGCAGCGGCTCGTATAATGAGATATCCCGCAGCTCGTAGGCGTTCTTGAAGTTGGCGAAGAAGCCCTCGATGGTGGTCGGGTCGCCCTGAAGCGTGTTGAACGGATCGCCTTCTTCTTTCGCCGGGGCGAACGGGTTGCAGGCCGCTGCTCCCAGCGCAGCTGCCAGAAGCAGGCTGACCACGTGTTTCGCTGGAAAGGGAGGCGGTGTGCTCATTCGTAAAAGGCGGCTTTCAGGCGGCTCCACGTCGGCTCGTCGGAGACCTCGAAGTCGCTCCATTCGTCGAACGTAGGGGCTTCGCCGGGGCGAGCGTGCGGCACGCGAAGCGTGTAGCGGGCTTCGTAGGTGTAGCGGGATGCGCTCAGCGAGACCAGCTCGCCGCCTTCCAGCGTCAGTTCGGGTTGCGCGCTGGGCTGCGCGGCTCCCGCCAGCGTGCTAAAGTAGCTCTGCTCGGCGCGCGCGCCCCAGCCGTCCCATACGGGACCGGAAGCGACGGGCGCGGCGGGCGTAAACGAGAATTCGCTGCTGATCGAGCGGCGGTACGTTTCGGGGCTGAGCTGCGTGACGGCGGAGCGCATGTTATCGACGACGACGCTCGGCTCGGTGGCGGGCGTGTAGCTGCTCTTCGAGGCGTCAGGTGGCTCCGGCTCGCGGGGCGTAAAGACGCCACAGCCCGCGAGTCCCACCATGGCGGCGAGGAGCGCAACGGCGGGCAGAGGGCGCATAGCGTTCGAAGGTCGCAGGTTGGAAAGAAGGTCAACGGCCGGCCAGTTTCACCGAAGGCGCTGTTAAGCACCGGAGCAAAAATCATCCGGTACCTCGTCTGACGGACGACAACCGACGGCTGACGAATTTCAAGCGTTTACGCGGTCGTCAGTCGTCATTGGTCGGTCGTTTACTCCGCCTTCGGCTCCGTCAGTCGGCCTTCGGCCTCGTGTGGGGCCGCAGACGTTTTGCGGATCCACTTAGGACGATCCGGCGTGATCGCCCGCGCTAACGCTCCTTACGCGCTAACAGGATAAGCCGCGGCGACGTATCAGTGTGCGGGCCGCCGTCGTAGTCGCCGAACGTCGCGTCGAGGCGCAGCCCAGCGTCGGCGTAGAGCGTGCGGAAGTCATCCAGATCGAGCAGGCGCACGCTCTCGCGGAACGTCTCTTCGCTTTCCGCGCCGTTTCCGGTAGGTCGGAGCGTAATCTTTTTGTTGATGCGCCCCTCCGCGATCCAGCGCTGCTGCCGGATGCGGTAGCCGTCGGCGGTGCGCTCGTCTTTGGGGACCAGCGTGCGCTCGACTTGCGGCGCGTTCAGGAAGTCCTGAAAGAGCCAGCCGCCAGGGTGCAGGGCGGCGGCCATCTCCCGAATCGCCCGGAAATGGTCGTCGTCGTCCGCGAAGTAGCCGAAGGCGGTGAACAGATTGACGACGCCGTCCGCGCATTCGTCGCAATGGGTTTCACGCATGTCGGCCTGCTCGAAAGTCGCAGCGGCGCCCGCCTGTCGGGCGTGCTCGCGCGCCCGACGGATGGCCTGCTCCGAGAGGTCGGTGCCCGTGACGTAGTAGCCGCGCCGGGCCAACTCCACGGCGTGCCGCCCGCGCCCGCACCCTACGTCCACAATGCGCGCGCCCAACTTCGGCTCGGCGGTGCGTTCGATCAGGTCGATACAGCGCTCGGCCTCCTCCTCGTCGCGGTCCTGATAGACCAGCTCGTACTCGTCGCGGTCGAACCAGTCTTCGTACCAGGGCATGGTGGTTGGCTGGTTGACTGGTTACAAGTTGCAGGTTAGCAGATTGACAAGTTGCCGTAAAAGCTCAAGCCGAGTCTCATTTTCTTGCAGCCGGCGTCACGCGCAGGGGAGGCCGGGCCAGGGTTCGATTGTGCGGCGACTTCTTGCGGAAGAACCACGCCTCCGCACGCGAGCAAAACGATAGTGGTCTTTTTCACGTCAACCTCCATCAAAAGTCAGGCGGTGCGCGATTGGCGTGAGAAGCTCGACGCCATCCGAAGAATTACGTCTCCACCTTCTCCTGATACGGTGCGATCACGTCTTCGACGGGGCGCGCCTCCGGGAACCACGAGATGACCTCGCGCAGCACCTCGTCGAGCAGCGCGTCCGGGCAGGAGGCCCCGGCGTTCAGCACCACGTCAACCGGGCGATCATCGTCGGGGAGCCAGTCGGTGGCCTCGCGTTCTTCGCCGGCGTGCAAGTCGAAGTGCTGGAGGCGCTCCGGGCCGTCGATGGCGCTGGCGCCTCGGATGAAGTACGTCGGCATGTGCTCCTCGCACAGTTCGACGAGATGGCTCGTATTCGAGGAGTTGTAGCCGCCCACCACCAGGGCCACGTCGCCGCCATCCTCGATGAGCTTGAGGGTCGCGTCCTGATTTTCGTTCGTGGCGTAGCAGAGCGTGTCGCTCGTGTCGGCGAAGTGCTCCTCCAGGTTCGCCTCGCCGTAGCGCTGCTGCATGGCCTCGCTCAACAGATCCGCGATGGCCTGCGTCTCGGTTGCCAGCATCGTCGTCTGGTTGACCACGCCGACCCGCCGGAGGTCTGTTTTGGGGTCGAAGCCCTCGGAGTAGCGATCCTCGAACTGCTCGTAGAAGAACTCGGGCGACTTTTCGCCGCGCACGACGGCGGCCAGATCCTCGGCCTCGTCCATGTCGCGCACGACGACCACGGGGCCGTGCTCTTTGGCGTGCGAAATGGTGGCGCGCGTCTCCTCGTGGTAGCGCCTGCCGTGCACCACGATGCTGTAATCCTTCTCGCCGATCTGATCGCTCTTGCGCCACACTTTCTCGACGAACGGGCACGTCGTGTCGTAGGTCTCGGTGTCCACGCCGCGCTCCTGCAACTCGTTTTCGACCTCAATGGTCGTGCCGAAGGCGGGGATGAGCACCACGTCGTCGGGTTCGAGTTCGTCGAACGGGATGAGCTGCTCGCCGCTCGTGGTGCGCAAAAACCGAATGCCGCGCTCCTGCAGGTCTTCGTTGACGTGCGGGTTGTGGATCATCTCCGAGAGCAAGAAGATGCGCTTGCCCGGATTCTCCTCGAGCGCCTCGTACGCGATCTCGATGGCGTTCTCGACGCCGTAGCAAAACCCGAAGTGCCGCGCGACTTTGAAGCGTACGGGGCCGAAGTCGAGCACCGACGGCTCCAGGTCCTTTTTGCGCGGGTCGGCGGCCTGACGCGCGTCCTTGACCGTCGAGATGATCTCGCTCTGGTAAAAGAGGGGAACGTCGAACTGGCGAGCCATGCCAATCTTCGAGTGTCGATTTTCGATTTGCGAATGACGAGCGTTTGGGACGTGCAACGGAAAGCCGCCCTCAAGGTTCGGTCGCAAGTTGCAGGTTAGCACGAGCACGGTTCAACCAACTTGCTGAACTTGAAACTTGTCAACCTGCAACCCGTCAGAGGCGGCGACTCACGCGCGACTGGATCTCGCGCCGCCAGCTCTGAAGCGCTGTTCGTTGATTGCCCGGCGCGCTTCGCGCATTAGCCAGTGGTAGAACGTCAAGTTTTGCCGCGAGGCGGGTTGCAGCCCCAGAATCTCGCCGCGTTTCATGAGGTGGTGCAGATACGCCTTCGTGAACGCGCCGTGGTCGGTGCGGAGCAGGCCGGTGCGGGCGGTGCCGTCGGTGTGCTGGAGCGTGAAGGGCACGGTGGGGGATGGACGAAAGGACGAATGGGAGGAGCGGACGAAAGGAAGAGGATCTCGGTTCTTACCTTCGTACTTTTTTCCTTCGTCCATTCATTGCGCGGAGCGCCGCCAGTCGATGCGTGTGGTCGTGTCGAGGCCGTGGCGGCCGGTGAAGCCCGCGCGCACCTCCACGACGTACTGCGCGGGCCGCCCGGAAGAGATGCGCTCGGTGGAGAGCGGCTTAGTGTCGCGCGCGATCTTGACAATCTGCGAGTCCGGCCCCACAAAAACAATATCCAGCGGGAGGTACGTGTTTTTCATCCAGAAGCGGCGTACCTGGGCATCCTCGTAGGGAAAAAACATACCGCCGCGCTCCGGCAGGTTCCGGCGCCCCATCAAACCGCGTTCTTGAGCAGAATCGCCCTCGGCAAACTCGGCGGCCACCGCCGCGATGCGCGAACCGTCAGGGCGCTCGAACGCCACCACGCCCTCCGGGTCGAACGGCGGCTTCTCGTCGGGCGGCGCGCTCCGATCCGGTTGGCAGGCGGCAAGGCTGATTGTGAGCACCACGCCGATTGCAAGCACCGGTGCTGTGGCGGGACGGAAGAGGCGGTAGAGCATGAATCGTATTGCGTAAAACGTAATCTCGTAGTTCGTAGATCGTCGGTAGTAGCTCGTGGCCTGCAATACGCGGATTACGAACGCACGAACTACTGACGCACGAACGTAGGAACGGCACCCTCACGCATCACTGTTCGTTGCGGGAAGCTCGGACTCGTTTCGGGGACGAGGAGACGACGGATTGAACTGACGGTTACTGACCGGGCAGCAGCGCTTCGATCACAGCATCGCAGACGTGCCGGCCTGCGTCAGTGAGGCGCAGGTGCTCGTTACCCTGATGAACATAGCCTGCGTCGGTGAGGCGATCAAGCGCACGGGAGCGCTCGTCGCGCAAGCCGTAGCCGTAGCGGTCGCGCAGGCGCTCCAGGTCGAGGCCGCCCGCAGTGCGAAGCCGCAGCATCACGTACTCGCGCGCCAGCTCCAGGCGCGAGAGCCGGTCGGCCTCCTCGCGCGGCAGTTCGTTTCGGGCGAGGTTCTTCTCGTAGCGGTGCAGGCTTGGCGGGTTGGACCAGCGGCGCGGGCCGTCCTCATCCCACCAGAAGGAATGCGCGGACGGGCCGAGGCCCAGATAATTGGCGTGTTGCCAGTACCGGCTGTTGTGGCGGGCGCGCCGTCCGGGCTGCGCGAAGCTCGACACTTCGTAGTGCTCGTAGCCCGCCTCGCGCAGCACGCTCATCGTTTGCTGATAGCGGTCACGCATCGTGTCGTCAGAGGCCGGCTCTACGCGGCCCAGCTCGATCTGCTTCGAGAGCGGCGTCTCCGGCTCGATGGTCAGGCCGTACGCGGAAATATGCGGCACCCGCATCCGGGCCGCGCGCTCCAGATTCGCCTGCCAGTGCTCCGCCGGCTGGTCCGGCAGGCCGAAGATGAGATCCACGGACAGGTCCTCGAAGCCCGCCTTCCGCGCCCTCGGCACGATGCGCTTGGCGTCTTCAGCGGAATGGCTCCGGTTCATGAAGCGCAAGTCGTCGTCGACAAACGACTGCACGCCGATGCTCAGCCGATTGATACCGAGGTGCCGCAGATCGCGCAGCTTATCGACACCGGCGTCTTCGGGATTCAACTCCAGCGTCGTTTCCGTCACGCCGGAGACGTCGAAGTGCGCGCGCACGGCTCGCAGGATGCGCTCTACGTTATCGGAAGCGAGCAGCGAGGGGGTGCCGCCGCCCAGATAAACAGTCTCCAGCGGTTCGCCGTAGGTTTGCCTGCAGAGCGCGATCTCCGTGCAGAGCGCGTCCACAAACGAGTCGTGGTCCGAGCGCGTCGTCGTGAAATAAAAGTCGCAGTAGACGCAGCGCTGCGTGCAGAACGGAACGTGCAGGTAGAGTCCGGCCATAGCGATGGCGATTTACGAAGGGCGATTGACGAATGTTTGCTTTTTTCCCTCCTACTGTGCGTATACTGTAAGAGAGAAGCATTCACCATTCGAAACTCGCCACTCGAAAATGCTAGACTTTCGTGAGCTGCGTGATCAGTTCGACGCGTTCAGCGACTATCAGGCCGAGGAGCAGAAGCGCCGCGCCTGGCAGCTTGAGGAAGCCTGCGACGTGCTATCGAGTTGCGATGGCGATTGGCGGTCGCTCCGCCGCGAGGCCAGCGCTGCCGATACGTCTTGGCTCGTCGCCCGCCTGCGTTCCGCCCCCGCCGAAACGTGCGCCGCCGTCGAGCGTCCCACGCCAATCACCGTCGTCGCCACCGACGGCTCGCAGATCTACCCGGACCGCCACGTCGAACCGAACTGCTTTCTGCTGAACGTCAGCCGCGTGGCGTTTCAGTACGGCACCACCGAGCCGCCCGTGATGGACGCGGAGGCTGATTTTCACTTCCGGCGCGACGAGCTTGCCGACCTGTTCGATCAGGAAGCCGGAGCCATCTCGGCGGAGGTTGTCTCGGCGATGCGTGACGAGTGGGAGCTGCGGATGCTCTTGGAGACGGCGCGGGAGGCGCGCGCGGACGGTCGGCCCATCATGGCGCTGGCCGACGGCACGCTCATCCGCTGGATGCTGCGCGGGATGCGCAACCCGGACATCGAGGAGCAGCTAATCGAAAATTATACGGGCTTGCTGGAAGAGTTCCGCAAGGAGGAGATCCCGCTGGCTTCCTACGTCAGCATGCCCGCCAACACGGAAGTCGTCAACCTGCTGCGCGTCTTGCGCGGAGAGGCGTCGGAGGAGCCGCCGGAGCGCGAGCTGGAGGGATTGGTGGACCGCTGGGTCTTCGGACGCACGCTCGATCCGGGCGAACGTACTGCTGTGTTTGAATCGGCCTCGCACATTCAGAGCGAGTACGGCGACGATCCCATCTGCTATTTCTACGTGAGCCTGCCCGCGCCGGGCCGAAGCGGACCGGAGATCGGGCGCGTGGAGATGCCGCGCTGGATAGCCGACTCGCCGCGACACGTGGAGCATTTGCACGCGCTCATCTGCGACGAGTGCGAGAAGGGAGGTGGTTATCCCATGATTCTATCGGAGGCGCACGAGGAGGCCGTCATCCGGGCGTCGGAGCGCGAGCAGTTCTACCATCACCTGGAGTATCGCGCCCGCGAGCGCGACGTGCCTTACCGCACCTCGCGCAAGCGCGCCGCCAAGCAACGACCTATGGCGTAACGAGTTTTGAGTGTCGAATGGCGAATGTTGTGACGCAGTCGGTTGAATGTGATGACGGAATCGCATCGGAATGACCGTAGCAGACGTACCATGCCGCGTCTACACGTCGTACCGCAATGCGTTTGCTCAGCGCATATGCCAATTACCCGTAGAGACGTTGCGATGTAACGTATTTACGTTGCGGCGCAACGTCTTTCCATGAGAAAGCCCCAACATCGCACGTCAACATTACCACGATCAACCAGCAAGGAGTAGGAAAATCGAAAGTCGAAAGTCGAAAGTCGAGAATGCGGAAGTCATCGAGTCTTCCACGCGCGCCTTCACCGCTGAGGTGCACGAGGACGCGGATGCGCCGTCTTTTGGCAGCTGGGTGCACGTGGAGGCCGACGACGGCACGACGCTCTACGGGTTGGTCAGCCACGTCGAGACGGGGCCGGCAGCGGCCAACCGTCAGCCGCGCGCGCTGGGCCTTTCGGAGGAGGAGCGCCGCAAGGAAATGCCGCACGTTCGGGAGCTGCTCCGGACGACGTATCGGGCGCAGGTGCTCGGCTACCGCACCGCCGACGGCCGGCAAGTCCGCCAGACGCTGCCGCCTCGTCCCGCCGCGATCCACGCCTTCGCCGAGCCGTGCCCGCCGGAGGCCGTTCGCGCGCTGGGCCGGCCCTACGACTTCCTGCGCACCTTGGCACATCACCCGGACGAAGCGGTGCCCGCCGACGACCTGCTCGTCGCCGTGCTCGGCCAGATCCACGCCGCCCAGGAAACCGAGGACGAAGCGCGCGCCGAACTCGTAGCCGCCGGCCGCCAGCTCAGCCGCCTCCTCGACGACGATCATGAGCGCCTGCACGCGATCCTGCGGCGCGTCGAGGCGTAACGAGCGGTCGGCAGTGGGCGAGATGCAATGCCGCTTTTGGATGCACGAAGGGGGAACACCGTAGCGCATTCATTCATCTTGGCAGAGAGGACATGGAAATCGACGAACACCAAATGAGTCAGCTAAAAAAGCGAGCACCCCGTGACATGAAGACCCACCTCACGCGATGGATGATGACGGCAGTGATGTGCTGCCTTCCGATGGGCGCGGTTCCGGCGTCGGCTCAGGACGCGCCCGCCGAAGCAGCCGCCATCACGCACGGCCCGATGCTGGGTCGTCTCGGTCAGGACAGCGTGGGGGTCTGGGTGCGCACCTCGCGGCCCGTCTCGTTCCAGGTCCGCTATCGTCCCCGCGAGGGGGGAAGCCGCAGCAGCGCGACCGGCACGACGCAACTACGGCGCGACAACACGGGCTGGGTGCAGCTGACGGATCTCGCGCCGGGCACGCGCTACACGTACAGCGTCCGCGTGACGGGCGCCTCCGCCGACAGCGTGCGCAGCGGCACGTTTCGGACGCTCCCGTCGCGGGCGTCGCGCCGCAACGCCGAGCACAACCCGCGCGGGCTGTTCAACTTCAGCTTCGAGCACGGCAGCTGCAACTTTCAGTACCGGCGTGGAGACTCGACCCACACCATGCCGGCCTACCAGACGATGCTCCGCCGCCACGCCGACGACGTGGATTTTCAGATCATGAACGGCGATTTCATCTACGAGGCGCGCCGCGGCACGTCCGCAGAGGAGTGGCAGAAGGCCAACGGCGTCTCAGACGACAACCTGCCGCGCGTGTTGCGCACCATGCCCGATCTGGCGGGCGTCTGGGCGAACTACAAGCTCTACCTGGATCGCGGGAAGTACCTGTCGCGCTGGCATCGCCGCGTGCCGGCCTTTTTCACGCTTTCGCAACCGCAAGGCCGTGTACCGGGACGTCGGCGTGCAGGGATGGTACGATTACCTCGGCTGGACGAACCCCGTGCCCGACGAGCGCAATTCGATTCGTTCGGGCACGGCGCTCCTCGATGCGGAGCGCGGCCTGCTCGTCGATCCGGCGGCTGATTTTACTGCCATCGATACGGCGACGGTGCCTACGCTGCACGTGCACTGGAACGACGATCATCCGGCGGCGGGCGTTTACGAGATTGCGGAGGTCGTGGATGAGCACCGGCTTCGTCTCCGTCCGCCGCCTTCCGCCGACGCCGACAGCCTGTCGTACTCCATCGGTCGGAAGAACTACTTCCAGTTCCGCGTCAGCAACGCCGCCTTCCTGGTGCTCGACACGCGCGGCCACCGCAGCTTGCACGACGAAGCCCACGCCGACGACCCGTACGGCATGTTGGGCCGGACGCAGTCACGCTGGCTTCGCCGGACCATGCGCGAGAGCGACGCCGACTTTTTCTTTGTCGTCAGCTCGGTGCCGTTCTCCGTTCCGCACGGCAGCCCGAAGCAACCGCAGAAGGCTGAAACATGGACGGCCTTCCCGGAAGCTCGCGAGCGGCTCCTTCAGTCGTTTGAGGAGCTGGACAAACCGGTTTTCCTGCTGACGGGCGACCTGCACAACAGCATGGCGATCAACCTCGGCGAGAATATTCATGAATACATTTCCGGTCCGCACAACTCGCCCAATCACGATTTGACCAAAGAGGGTAATCGTCCGCCGTCGGGTCGTTTCATATCGGCGGGGCGACCCGTCGATATTCGCTGGTCGTCGTTCTGGCTGGGCGACACGCCGGGGCGTTTCCTGCGGCAGCCGTACTACGTCGTCGTGCAGGTCAACAACGTGCGCAACAGCCCTGATGCGGACGGCGATGACCGCTGGGTGGCGTATCAGCAGCCGCAGGTCGTCTTCCAGTTCTACGATGGCCTTACCGGCAAGTTGGCCTACGCCGAGTCCGTCACGATCCCCACTGATGAGTAACATCAACTCCGCAAGCTTCGTTGGGGTCTATAGGTGTGAATGTATGGAGGTTTGCACGTTTCGCCTTCATAATCCAAGTTGGGGTATATTCCCAGCAGTCATCTCTTTCCCGCCGCTTTTCAACTGAGTTTGCATTATTCCCATGACGTGTTTTCGTTGTAGGTCGCAACTTGGGTTTCATACCTCCGCACTTTCATACCTCCACCCCAAATCTTTTCGGACCCATGCCTACCCGTCGCACCTTTCTTCGTCAGGCCGGCGCTGCCGCCGCGCTGGGTGTGCTGGCCCCCACGCGCACCTTCGCCCGCCGCGCCGCGCCCGCCATCGAGCGCATCACCGTGCTGCGCGTGCCGGGATCCTTCTACCGGCCCATCGCCATGAACGCCTACGACGACGCGCCCAAGGGCAAGGCTGGCGCCATCCGGCTGACGCGGCTCGTCCTCGCGGACGGCACGACGGGCGTGGGCGTCGAGGGCTACGCCCGCATCGACGAGGAGACAGAAGCGGGACTGAAGGAGCGTGTCATCGGGGCGGATCCGTCTGAGATGTACGAGTGGGACGGAGGCCGGATACAGGGCTTTGCGCCCGAATACGAGAATTTCTTTCAGGACGTGCGCTACGCCTGGTTGGAGACGCCGCTGCTGGATGCGCTGGGCAAGCTCCGAGGCGAGCCGGTTCACGCGCTCTTCGGGCCGAGCGTGCGCCGGGGCGTCGATGCCTACGACGGCACCTTGTATTTTAAGGACGTGGAGACCGATCAGGATGCCGGCGTCATCGGAGAACTGGCGAGCCGGATCAAGGCCGACGGCTACAAGGCCATCAAGATGAAGGTGGGGCGCGCCTTGAAGTGGATGAAGGGCAAGCCGGGTCTGGAGCGCGACATCGAGGCCGTGGCCGCCGCGCGTGAGGCGATAGGCAGTAATTTAAATCTTATGGCCGACGCGAACAACGGCTACGAGGGTCACTTCGACTGGGCGCTCCGCCTTCTGGAGGAGACGCAGCCGCAGGAGCTGTACTGGATGGAGGAGATCATGCCGGAGGAACGCGAGCGCTACCGGCGGCTCCGCAAGGCGATGTACGAGCGCGGCGTCACGACCAGGCTGGCCGAGGGCGAAAATGCTATGTTCGGTTCCGGCCCGGTCCAGGAGGTCGACGACTTCCAGCCCTGGCTCAAGGCGGGCCTCTTCGACGTAATTCAGCCCGACATGCGCACGGTCGGCTTCTCGAACGTGCTTCGCCAAGCGCGTCAGGCCGCTCGCCATAACAAGATGCTCGTGCCGCACAACTGGCAGAGTGAGATGGGCAAGCTCATGGGCATCCACGCTGCAAAGGTGCAAGAAAACATCCGCTTCGTGGAGGACGACCGCTGGTCCAACTACGCGCTCGACGCCTCCGACTATCGCTTCCGCAACGGGCAGTGGATCGCGCCGGATGCGCCCGGCTGGGGCGTTCGCCTCAGCGAGCACTACGACCGCTTCGCGCGGGCAGGAACCGAGCGCGTGATCTCCTAATTCACCTTTGCTGATGCGTGAGGAAATACGTAAACTCAGGCCGTCATTGCGAGGACCGACCGTAGGGAGGGACGTGGCCCTCTCCACAGGCCAGGCAGCCTCATTGCGGGAGATCGCCGCCTGTCTGCCACAGGCAGGCGCTCGCGGGCGACGCAGCACGCTGCGCCGCTACATACGAGGACTGCTTCTTGACGAACTTATTCACGCGGATCGGTAATGTGATGATGCCGGCTGGTTGGATGAGAAAGAGCATCGCGTTGTGGACGCTTCTCGTTGGCGCCGCGCTGGCGCAAAATGGCCTCGCGCAGCCTTCGGAGTCCAATCAGCCTCCGACCGTTGTGGAGGGAAAGGCGCGTTTCCAGATCCTCTCGCCCACGCTGATCCGGCTCGAATACGATGAGAACGCTTCTTTTGAAGACCGGACCACCTTTTTTGCCGCCAACCGCGACTTCCCGGAGGTCGAATACGCGACGGGCGTAGCAGACGGCTGGCGTGAGATCCGCACCGAAAAGTTACTGCTGCGCTACCGGCGCGGCTCAGGGAGGTTCGGGCCGGACAACCTGAGCATTCGGCCACGCGGCACCGCCGATTCGTTCACCGCTCGTCCGGTGTGGGAGCGACCGTGCG
>PXTQ01000041.1 GCA_003022505.1 Bacteroidetes bacterium QS_8_64_10
CACGATCTCGCCGGTGGGCCGCTCGGCCAGGTTGGACTGGCGCGCGTAGTTCATCATGGCATCGAAGCGGCCGCGCGTGGTGGTGTCCGATGGAATCTCGGCCACGTCCACCGAGTCGGGCGGTGGCATCGTGGGGGCGGAGGGCGACGGGGCGGTCGCGGTGGTGTCAGGGTCGGCGGACTGCGAGCCAGACTGACAGCCTGCAAAGAAAAGCAGCGCGAAGGAGAAGGCGAGAAGTCGCTTTATCATGAGTAGGGTGGTGGGAAGGTGAAAAGAGGGAGCGAGAGAATGAGAGGACGAGCTTCTTTTCGTTCCTTCATCCTTTCGTCCACTCGTTCTTTCCTAAAAATCGGGCCAGGCGGGGTCAACGGCAAGTGCTTCGTCTAACTGCTTTTCGTACTTCTCTTTCGGAATCTCGACCACACCGAACTGCTCCAGATGCGGCGTCGCGTACTGCGTGTCGAGCAGCCGGAAGCCCGCCGCGCGCAGGCGGCCTACCAGATGAACGAGCGCCACCTTCGAGGCGTTCGAGACGCGGTAGAACATCGACTCGCCGAAGAACGCGCCGCCGAGCGACACGCCGTAGAGGCCGCCCGCGAGCTGGCCGTCCTGCCAGCACTCCACGCTGTGGGCGTGACCGTGCTCGTGCAACTCGGTGTAGGCGCGCTCGATGTCGCCGGAGATCCAGGTCGTTTCGCGGTCGGCGCAGGCGCGGATCACGTCGTGGAAGGCACGGTCGCTGGTGACGCAAAAGAGATCGCGCCGCACCTGTTTCGCAAGCGTTCCGGGCACGTGGAACTCCTCCAGCGGGAGGACGCCGCGCGGGTCCGGCGTGTGCCAGTACACGGCGTTGTCGCGTTCGGGGTGCGCCATCGGGAACGCGCCCATCCGGTAGGCGCGCAACAGCAAAGAGGGCGTCAGCTTCTCGCCGTCCATCGCGTGCGCGTTTACCTCGTTTCACATTCAACTTCTCGCTTTTGTATCCTGACGGGCGGACCGGGTTCGCGCTCATTCAAACCTTCGCACCACTATGACACCGGACGGCGTTTTTGAGGCTGAAGTGGGAGAACGCTCCTTCCGCTTCGAATTCGAGGAGGGCCGGCTCACCATCGACGGTGCGGAAGTCGAGTACGCCTTCGAGCCGCTGGAAAGCGGTGGCGACGGCGGATACGTGCTGCACGTAGACGACAGGAGCTATCCGGTGGTCGTGGAGGAGCAGGCGCGGGGCGCGCTACGGGTGAGCGTGGCGGGACGGGCGCGGACGGTGCGCGTCAAGGACGAGCACGACCTGCTCCTGGAGCGATTCGGGTTGAAGGAAGCCGGGGCGGACGCTGAGCGCACGATTCAGGCACCCATGCCGGGCCTCGTCCTGGAGGTGAACGTCGAGGAGGGCGACGCCGTGGAGGCGGGCGACGCGCTGCTGGTGCTGGAGGCGATGAAGATGGAAAACGAGTTGCAGGCTCCCGTCGACGGCACCGTGAAGGCCATTCACGTGGAGGCCGACGACACCGTCGACAAAAACGCGCTGCTCGTGGAGTTGGGATAGAGCGTTGGTGCGTTTTCGTGTTGGCAAGCTGCGTAGGTTCAGGCTGACAATGCGACTCAAGAGTAGCGCAGGATGGTCTGTTTGAAATTGCCAGCGGCAACGGGTCCGTCGCCGCTGACTTCCAAAAATCAACGACAAAGCGTATATGGAAAGCTGATCCGTTTCAGCTCTTGATTCGCATCTCAACACTTCTATTCTCGATCCGCGATCTACGAACGCACCTCCCACAAACCAACGATTCTCGTCACCGGCGCCACCGGTATGGTAGGCGCAGAACTGACGTCGTGACGGATCCGATCTCGCTGGCACCGGCCTTCGCCGGGGTCGGGCGCGTCTACCACGCAGCGGCGTGCGTGAGCTTCGGCGGGAAGCGCGACCGCGAGCAGCTGCGCGCCGTCAACGTCCGGGGCACGGCGAACGTCGTGAACGCGGCGCTGGAGGCTGATGTGCGACGGCTCGTGCACGTTTCGTCGATAGCCGCCATCGGACGGCCGGAGTCGCCGCAGAGCGTTATCGACGAGACGACGCCGTGGGTCGAGTCGCCGGTCAACTCGGAGTATGCCTGCTCCAAACGCCGCGCCGAGACGGAGGTGCAGCGCGGCGTGGCCGAGGGGCTGGATGCCGTCATCGTGAATCCGGCGCTCATCTTCGGGCGCACCCTGCCCGGCCAGAACACGCGCGCCATCGCCGAGGCCGTGCGCGACGAGCGCCTACCGGGCGTGCCGTCGGGTGGCACCAACGTGGTGGACGTAAAAGATGTGGCCGCCGGCCTGCGGCGCGCCATGCAGCATGGCGAGACGGGCGAGCGCTACGTGCTGGGCGGCGAGAACCTGTCGTGGCGCGGCATCGTCGATGCGCTGGCGGCGGCCTTTGCGGTAGAGCCTCCGCGCTTCGAGGTGCCTCCGCGCGCGGCACTCGGAGCAGCGTGGCTCGCCGAGGCAGCAGCGCGCCTGACGCGCACCGAGCCGCTCCTGACGCGCGAGACGGCCCGCACGGGGTCGCGCTTCTACCGGTACGACAACAAGAAAGCGCGGCACGACCTCGGCTATACGTTCCGACCCTTCCGCGAGACGGCCCGGCGGCTGGCCTCAAATCTGCGAAGGGAGAACCGATAACCCGGCTCGTTGAATGTGGGTATGGATATGTGAAAGAGGGGATGTACGAGCGTCAGACGTACAAACCTCCTACCTTCACACCTACAAACCCCAACGAAGCGCGCGGAGTTGGGGTCACGCATTCTTGATGCGCTCCGCCTTCTCTTCCGGCGTCTCCCGGTCGTGGCGCTCCGCCGGGTCTTCTTTCTCTTCAGGATCCGGAGCGATGTGATCCGCCGCCTCCTCGGTGGGCGTCTTCGGGGTGCGCATCGGGTCGGTGCCCACGTGATTTTGCTGATCGTTGTCCTCGCGGGGAGTGTCGTCTTCGCTGCTCATGGAGAGGTCGATTTGGTGTGTGGATTGTGTTTGCTGAGGTGAGCATGGACATCTAAACATTTGCCTGACGCGAGAGCAGCCGCCATGAAACGTAGAGCCTCGGAGCAAGGCGAAGCGGGAACGGGGAAGGTGAGCGCTCGTCGCTCCTTTTCCCCATTCGCCTTTCGCTTTGAGGCTTTGCCTGGCGGATAAACGCTCTTCGGGTTTCGGCTCTCACCGACTTTAGTCAACCACTCACGCCTCGGTAAAAAGGTACTCAATTCGCCTCGTCCGCGTTTCAGAAGCGTCGAGCGCATCCAATGAAGACGAGATGGGCTTCTCATCAAGTTACTAAACATCCAAAGCGCATCGTAGGTTACTGTGCCGAGTATAGATTGCCCGAGAAGGAAAAACGCGCATGAATGCACTCGCTTGGTACCTCTGATAGAGCGAACGGCGAATAGGGAAAAGAGAATCCAAACGTTCCAGCTTTCCTTTTCTCCTTTCGCTATGTGCCCAAACTGTGTGCATTCAAGGTTGTTAGCTCATTCGCTTCACCTGGCAGATGTTTATCAACCCGGTTACGGCTCAGTAATATCGTCATGATAATCCGCAAGATATTACTGCTAATCGCAGGGGTGCTCGTCGTGCTCGGCGCGCCTCCCTGCCTTGCGCAGGAAGCGTTGCCCGAACGGGCTGAGGTGGAGGTGCTCCCGCTCGAAGGGCCGCTCTCGCGCGCGAATGCCGAAATATCGGGTCTGGCCTGGCACGGCGACCAGCTCCTCATCCTGCCGCAGTTCCCGCGCCGGTTCGGAGACAAACGGTACGGGCGGCTTTTTGCGCTTCCGCGTCAGGTCATCCGGGACGCGCTGGAGGGGGGCAGTCAGCAGCCGCTCACGCCCCGCCCGATTCGGTTTGCCGACCGCGGCCTGCGGCAGACGATAGAAAACTTTGAAGGATACGAGGCCTTGGCCGTTCAGGGCGACCGCATTTTTCTGACCGTCGAGTCGTCTCCGCAGAGCGTCATGCAGGGAGACGTCGTGGCCGGCCAGCTCTCGCGCGAGGCGTCGTTTCTGAAGCTCAACGTCGATTCGATGACGGAGCTGCCCAGCCAAACGACCATCGACAACATGGCCTACGAAACCCTGGTGACAATGGACCGCTACCTGCTTGCCATCTACGAGGCCAACGGCGTCAATGTGAATCCGAATCCAGCGGCGTACCGGATCGACTCGTCCCTGGACACGATGAAGGCGCTGCCCTTCCCGACGTTGGAGTATCGTGTTACGGACGCCACCGCGCTCGACGAGCAAGGACGATTCTGGGTTATCAATTTCTTTTACCCCGGCGACCGCTTCTCGCTCAATCCGGCTTTCGACGCCGCCTCGCCGCCCGGACCTTCCAGTTCGTTTCCGCTCGAATTGCCCAGCGAAACGCCCGTCGAGCGTCTCGTGGAATTGCGGTACACGCGCAGCGGCATCGTGCGCACCAACACGCCGCTGCTCCCGCTCGAAGTGCTCAAGGCTCTGCCCGCCCGCAACTGGGAGGGCCTCGTGCGGCTGTCCGGCTCCGGCTTTCTGATCATGACGGACACGTACCCGCGCACCATCGCGGGCTTCGTGCCCTACAACGACGAGGCCGAGCGACCCTGACTGGCTTGCCGCGGAGTGCGCTGGGCGGTGAGAACGAACGGACGAAAGGGCGCGAGAAGACGAAAAAGACGACGCTGCCTCACGACAGCCCTTGGCTGCCGTCCCGTTGGGCCAGCAGCCTGGCGTACTTCAGCCCTCGTCGGGTAAGCATGACGCGCCCATCGTCGCGCGTCAGGTAGCCGAGCGCGCGGTAGGTGAGCCGGTGCGGCACGGAGCGCGCCCATGTGGCGACGGGGCGCGGCACGGTGCTGTCGGAGGGGGTCACGCGCAGCGGCAGATGCGTTTCGGTAAGCGTCACCGTCCAGGACGAGGCTTCCTGCGGGGCGTTCTCCGGCAAGAGCCACGGGTAGCGCCGCGTGAGGTTGGGCGGGGCCGGACCGGGCAAAAGCGCGCGGTAAAACGGCTTCCGGTTCTGAATAAACGTCTCTACGCTGTCGACCTCGTTTGTGCGGAGCGCCTGATAGAGCGCAGCGGGATTCAGGCCCGCCAGATTCAGTCCGCTAAACAGGCCGTTTTTGTTGGCGTCCGGCGGGTAATAGTCCTCGAACCAGCGCTGAAAGCGGCGATTCAGGAGGAGCGCGATCTCCAGGTGCACGTGCGCTCGCTCGGTGTTGAGGCCGTGCCCGGTGTGTCCCACGCGCCCGAGCGGCTCGCCCTGCGCCACGCGCGTGCTCTCCGGCACGGCAATTTCGGCGAGGTGCGCGTACAAGCTAAAGTACGGGGAGCCGCCCCACTTATGGCGCACGACGGCGTACTTGCCGTAATTGGAGTTGTTCGCCACGGTGTTGGCGTAGACGACACGGCCCTCGTCGATGGCGCGCACCGTGTCCGCCGCCAGGCCGTCGGCGTCGCGGCGCTTGGGCCGGATGTCGAGGCCCTCGTGGCGGCGCGTGTAGACGATCTTGCCCGCGTCGGTGCGGACGGGGTTGCGCACGTAGCCGTACTGCCCGGCCTGCCAGGGCTGCGAGCGCCGTCCCTCGAAGGTGCGGTTCGTGTGCATGTAGAAGGCGCGCCCGCCGTCGCTGAAGAGCGCTTCGTTAGCGGTCGGCAGCACGAGGCTCAGTCCGGTCGTGTCGCCGCCGTTGCCGTTACCCACGACGGTCTGCTCGCTGCCGCCGTCGTCGCAGCCCGACGCCGCGAGCAATGCAACCAACCCAACCAGCGAAATCCATCCACTTGTCTTCATCAGTTACTAAAATCAGGGAGAATCCAGGAAGGGAACGAATCGAACGGGAGCAATTTTCCGCCTCTTGACCTGTCCGTTCTTCTTGGTGACGAGCATGAGCTGCTGGGACTGGCCGGAGGGACCGACCGGAATCACCATGCGGCCCCCTTCTTTGAGTTGCCGAATCAAGGGCGATGGAATTTGTTCGGGGGCGGCGGTCACCACAATCACATCGTAGGGCGCGTGAGCCTTCCACCCCTGATAGCCGTCGCCCGTTTTGATGCGCACGTTGTCGTATCCGAGCTGGTCGAGACGCCGGGTCGCGCGCTGTGCCAGCTCCGGGATGATCTCGACGGTGTATACGGAATCGACGACTTCGGATAGCACGGCGGCCTGGTAGCCCGATCCCGTGCCGATCTCCAGAGCACGGTCCGTCGAATCCGGGCGTACCAGGGCCGTCATGTGGGCCACGATGTAGGGCTGAGAGATGGTCTGGTCGTGCCCGATGGGTAGGGGCCGGTCCTGATAGGCGGCTTCGGCGGGAAAATCAGGCACGAACTTGTGGCGAGGCACGGCGCATATTGCGCGGAGCACAGCTGCGTCGGAAACGCCCCGCGCCTCGATCTGCCGCTGCACCATGCGCTTCCGCTCCTGCTGGAAGGCCCAGGGAGAGTCGGCCGGGCAAACCGGCGGCGTTGCGAAGAGCGCTGCGCTAAGAAGGAGAGCAAACATGGCAGAAGGCAGTCAGCGATCGAAGTCCCGTGAAGTCCAGTGTCGATTATCAACAAGAGAGCTTGAGGCCCGACTACACGACAAAAACTGGGATCGTGGAATGGCACACGGGCTATATTCAGAGTCAGTTGAAATAGAAAAAGGAAAGAGGTTCCTTGCAGGTACCAGACATTCGACTTTCGACTTCGCTCTTGTGTAGAGCGTCGCACATTTGGAAAGGCACACTCCAAGAAAAGATCGATATCTCCGGCTCTCACATATCGAAAACGGCATCCACCATTGGAGTACGGGAGGTTGGGAGTGTGGGCGTTTGGGAGCGTGCACCGCAGTGAACTCAGCCGGGCAGGCCGAAGAGCCGTCGCGCATTGGCGGTCGTTTCCTCAACCGCCGTTTCCAGCGAAAGCCCCTTCGCTTCGGCCAGATCCTCGGCCACGCGGCGCACGTAGGCCGGCTCGTTGCGCTCGCCCCGGTGCGGCTCCGGCGCGAGATACGGCGCGTCGGTCTCGATGACGATCTGCTTCATCGGAATCGCCTGCGCGTGGTGATCGACCTCGCTGTTTGTGAACGTGAGGATACCGCCCAGCCCGACGAGGAAGTCGAGGTCCCGCGCTCGTTCGGCGGCGTCCGGCGGGTCCACGAAGCAGTGCAGGATGCCGCGCAAGCGTTCCGGCGCGTCGGCAGCAGCCTTCTCTTCGCCCAGAATGTCGAGCAGGTCGCCGGTGGCCTCGCGGTTGTGCAAGATAAGCGGCAGGTCCTTGTCGATGGCGAGTCGGGCGTGGCGGCGGAAGAAGTCCTGCTGCTTTTCGTCAAACGAGCGATCCCAGTGATAATCAAGCCCGCTCTCGCCGACTGCCACGACGTGTTCTTCATCGCAGAGATCCATCACGGCCTCGAAGTCCGCTTCGGTGGCGTCTTGCGTTTCCGACGGGTGGAGCGCAGCCATCGCGTAGAGGCCGTCGTGATGCTCGCACAGCTCCAGCGCCTCGTGGATGCTGGGCACGTCGATGGCGGGCATGACGATAGCCTCGATTCCGGCCTCGCGAGCGCGCTCGATCACGGCGTCGCGGTCGTCATTGAAGCGACCCAGGTACAGATGCGCGTGCGTGTCGATCATTGCGTTTGCGCGTGTTTCGCGTTCAGGCGTTATCGCGTTTACTGAGCCGTGAGTGGGTTGCAGGTTTTCAGGTTACAGGTTGCAGGTTGGACAGGCGAATTGGGCAATGTCATTTGTTAACCTGTGAACTTACAAATGCGACTGCTCGCAACATGTAAGCTACAACTTGGGGAAGCAGTGGGACATTTTATTCCCTTTCGTTGTTAACATATCGTTGATTTCTACGCCTCTGGGTCGCTTTTGTCGTGGACGTCTTTCGCCGCATCGCGCGCTGGTTCGTGCTCGCCGTTTCCCTGCTGGCGCTCTACCCGGTGGGGCGGATGGTGGTGGACTGGATGCGCGTCTCGCGCGTGCTTGCCGAACCCGCCGTGCACGAAACCTCGCGCGCCTTCGACTGGGTGCTCTGGCAGGAACGCGACGGCGAGATCACGGCGGAGTACGTCTTTCCGAACGGCCCTGCTGACCGCGCCGGCCTTCGGGAAGGTGACGTGTTTTACGCGCTGGACGGCCAGCAGTATTTCAACGCCGGCGACCTCTCGCGCGTCGTGGAGAGCCTGCCGCCCGGCACCCCGCGCACCTACGAGGTGGTGCGCGACGGCGTCTTTGCCCGCGCCAACGTCGAGATCGCCCGATATCCGACGTTTCTGTACCCGCTCTCCAGCGCGCTCTGGCGGTTCTCAGTCTGGGGATTTACGCTCGCCGCCTTCCTGCACGTGCTGGGCCTCGCGGTCGCCGGTCCGCTGGCGCTGCGGAGTTCCCGCGCTCGCTTTCCGTTGCTGCTTATCGGCGTCTCCTCGCTCTGGATCTTCGCCAACTGGTTCCGTCTGCTCGCCGTCGAGACGCTGGGACCGCCTGCCCACGCCACAACCTACGCCGTCGTCTTTCAGGGACTGACGGTGGTGGGCCTCGCGGGCTGGCTCGGCTTTCCCGCGCTGCTTTTGCGCAAGGTGATCGGCAGCCTGAGCCTGAAGCGGAGCGGACCGTTTCGCGGATGGGCGCTCGCCCTCTGGCTGCCGGTGCTGGTGCTGGGCGGCGCGGCGCTGGGCGCGGGCTTCTCGCGCGCCGTCGGGCCGTTTACGCTGGATGCGCTGGCCGGCCCGATTCTGTTTTACGCAGGCTGCTACGTGGCAGCAGCGGCAGCGCTGGTGGCGGCGTTCTCTTTCGCCCGGCCCGATCAGGCCCGGCAGCGCGTCGGCGGGTGGGGACGCGCGGGCAGCCTGCTTACGCTCGCGGGGGCTCTCGCCACGGCGCTGTTCGTGCTGGACGTAGCGTCGCTTCCGGGCGCGGCGGTGACGGACGCCGAGGCGGGCTGGTTCGTCGTCAGCGCGCAGCTTCTCTCGATTGCACCGGTAACGCTCGTCTCCCTCACCACGCTCAAGTACGGCAAAGTGAGCCTCGTCATGAGCCGGGCGCTGACGTACCTCACCGTGCTGGGCCTCGTCTTTTTTACGTTCGTGGGCGGCATGGCGCTTCTGGACTCGTTCGTTGCCCGCCTGGATCTGCCGCGCTCCATTGTCGCCGGCCTCTACGTGGTGGTCTTGCTACTCGTCTTCGAGCGGTTGGCGCGTCGCCTGCGTCTCTACGCGGCCTCGTTCTTCGCCACCGAGCGGGAGCGCACGCGCCGCCGCCTGCGCGGTTTTCAGGAAGAGATGCCGCGCGTGCTCGACCGCAAGACGCTGGCGCGCCGCGCCGTCGAAACGGTTGGGCAGGCGTTCGAGGCGCGCTCCGCCGTACTCTTTCTGCGCGCCTCTTCATCAGACGCATCCGAAAGCCGCTGGCAGTCGAGCACGTTTCACCCGGAGCCGCCGTACTTCACCGAGCGCACCTTGCGGCGCATCTGGCCCGATCTGAAGGAGAACGCCCGCATCTGGGCCGCCAACGAGGCCGTCAGCGAGCGCGCGTTGCCCGACGACACCGAGCAGGCGCTCCGCGAGCGCCACACGGCACTGGCCGTGCCGGTACGCGGCGACGACGAGCCGATGGGGCTTCTGGTGATGGGCGAGCGACGCGGCCACCGGCGCTTCTACAACCTGGAGGATCTGGACCTGCTGCGCACTCTCGCCACGCAACTCGCACTGGCCGCCGACCGCCTCTCGCTGGTGGAGCGCGAGAAGGTGCTGGCGAAGGAGAGCGCCGAGGCGCAGCTTGTGGCGCTCCGCACGCAGATCAAGCCCCACTTTCTGTTTAACGCCCTGAACACCGTCGCGGCGCTCATCGAGACGCGGCCCGACGCCGCCGAAGCCACCGTCGAGCATCTCTCCGCTATCTTCCGGCGCGTCCTGCAGACGGGCAGCCAGTCGTTCGTGTCGCTTCGAGAAGAACTTCAGCTCACCACGCACTACCTGCGCGTCGAGCAGGCTCGCTTCGGCGAACGCCTGCAGATCGACGCTTGCCGAGAACGCCGTCAAGCACGGCCTGGCCGATCAGCGGGGCGGCGGCTCGGTGCGCCTCGCGGCGGTCCCCCACGACGACGGCGCAATCCCCGTCACGGTGGCGGACACCGGCGCGGGCATCCCCGCCCTCTTCGACGAGGGCGAACCTACGACGGGGGCGGCTCCGTTTTTCGGCATCGGGCTGCGCAACGTGGCCGCGCGCCTGCGTCGCCGCTACGGGCGCGACGACTTGCTGCGCCTGACGAGCAGCCCGGAGGAGGGTACGACGGCTCGCCTCGTTCTGCCGCCGGGCCGCGACGAGGCGTTTGCGGGAAACGGCGAGGGCCGAACCGAACGCAACCTTGCGAAAGTAAGAAGGACTGTGGGATAAGTTATTCGCTCTCATGTAGTCTGATGCACACCTCCGAAAACTCGTCGCGTGGCTCCGCCGCGCGACGCCGGATTTGGAGGCTCGGCCTCCAAAAACCGTTGCAAGGGCGGCAGAGCCGCCAATCTTTGCGTTTACTACGCTTCGCTCCGTGAACCTCCCGCTGGTCGGTTTCACGGCAGGGGGGCGACGAGCGCTCACCTTCCCCGTTCCCTTTTCGCCTTGCTCCGACGCTCTACGTTCCATTACGGCTACTCTCCTTTTGGCGGGCCAATGTTTAGAAACTCATGCCCGCCTCAGTAAATCCACGGTCCTAAACAGGCACCGTAAAAGACGCGACATGTTGCGTCTCAATTGTGGAATTACGCTCCTGAAAACGCTCATGCTTAAAGCGCTTCTCGTAGACGACGAGCCGCCGGCCCGCCAGCGCCTGAAGAAGCTGCTGCGCCCGCTGGAAGGGGAGGGGCGCGTGCAGGTGGACGGCGGATCACGTCTCAACGTTTTTCTTCTGCATCGAAAGGGCCATCCGGCAGGTGCAACGCGCCTGCAGTTAAGCGCCCAAGCAAGAATTATCGGAGCGGCTTCGATCTGCTCCAGCGCCTCGATCCGGACGAGCGCCCCGCCGTCATCTTTGTAACCGCCTACGACGAGTACGCGCTTCAGGCGTTTGAGGAGAACGCGGCGGATTATCTGTTGAAACCCATCGACCGGGACCGGCTCCGCGAGGCCGTCGAGCGCGTGGAAGAGGCGCAGGGTCCGTCCGAGGAGCGCCTGGAGCAGCTGCTCGACTGGGTGGAGGAGCACGGCCCCGGCACCGACGACGGCAGCGAGCAAGAAGAAAGCGAGCACCCGCATCAGATTACGGTGCCACACCGTGACCGCATCCTGGTCAAATCCACTGACGACCTCGTGATGGCCGAGATCAAGGAAGGCATCGTTCGCCTGTTTTTTCTGGAGACCGCTGACGACGGTGGCGAGCAACTGCGGCAGTACATGGTCGATTACACACTCGATCAGTTAGAGTCCAACCTCGACGCCGACCGCTTCGCGCGGGTGCACCGCTCCACCATCGTGCAGGTGTCGCACATCCGGGAGATGATCTCGTGGTTCAGCGGGCGCTACAAGCTCGTGCTGACGACGGGCCGCGAGGTGATTGCCAGCCGCCAGCGCTCCAAAAAGCTCAAGGAGCGCCTCATGCTGTCGTGACGGGCGTTTGTCCAGGATCGTGCTAAAGTAAGTGGGTCCGCAAAACTACTGCGGCCTTGGACGAACGACCAACGACGACGGACGACCGGGTCTCAAATTCGTCATCCGTCGTTCGTCAAGCGAGATACCGGATAATTCTTGCTTGGGCGCTTAACTGCAGGCGCGTTGCACCTGCCGGATGGCCCTTTCGATGCAGAAGAAAAACGTTGAGACGTGATCCGCCGTCCACTGCACCTGCCGGATGGCCCTTTCGATGCAGAAGAAAAACGTTGAGACGTGATCCGCCGTCCACAGTCTGCGGTCATAGAGCAACGCGCTTTCGATAAAGCATAATTTGCATTACCCTATCGGTAGCATCCGTGCTCGAATCAGCATGACCCAATCGCCAACCGAAACTCACCCATTGCACATGGAAACGTTCGTCAACGTACCCGAAGGCTCTCACTTTCCTCTCCAAAACTTACCGTACGGCGTCTTCGAGCGCCCGGACGACGGCGAGCGGCACGTCGGCGTGGCTATCGGCGACAGCGTACTGGACCTGGCGGTGCTGCACGAGCGCGGTCTCTTCGAGCACGACGCGCTCCGCGACGAGCGACCGTTCGACCGGCCCTCCCTGAACGCCTTCATGTCGCTGGGCCGCCCGGTGTGGCAGGCCGTCCGGGAGCGCGTGACACGGCTCCTGCGCGCGGACGAACCGGCGCTCCGCAACGACGAAGCGCTCCGCAACCATGCGCTCCTCGCCCGCGACGACGTGACGATGCTGCTTCCCGCCGAAATCGGCGACTACACGGATTTTTACTCCTCGAAAGAGCACGCCACCAACGTCGGCACCATGTTTCGCGGCGAGGAGAACGCCCTCAAGCCGAACTGGACGTGGCTGCCCGTCGGCTACCACGGGCGGGCCAGCTCCGTCGTAGCGAGCGGTACGGACGTGCGCCGTCCCTGCGGGCAGCAACGCCCCGACGACAACGCGCCGCCGGTCTTCGGCCCGACGAAGCTGCTGGACTTCGAGCTGGAGATGGGGTTCTTCACCGGTCCGGGCAACGCGCTCGGCGAATCCATCGCGGTAGAAGACGCCGAGGAGCATATCTTCGGCATGGTGATCGTCAACGACTGGAGCGCCCGCGACATTCAGGGCTGGGAGTACGTGCCGCTCGGCCCGTTCCTGGGCAAGAGCTTCGCCACCACCGTCTCGCCGTGGGTCGTTCCGATGGCGGCGCTGGAGCCGTTCCGCACGGGCGGCCCGGAGCCGGATCACGAGCCGCTGGAGTACTTGAAAGAGAGCGGTTCGCACGCCTTCGACATCCATCTGGAAACCGCTATCCAGACGGAGGTGATGAACGCGCCGCACACCGTCTGCCGCTCCAACTTTCGCTACCTGTACTGGAGCATGGAGCAGCAGCTCGCGCATCACACCGTCAACGGTTGCAACGTGCGTCCCGGCGACCTGCTCGCCTCCGGCACGATCAGCGGACCTACGCCCGACAGTTACGGCAGTCTGCTGGAATTGACCTGGCGCGGCGCGGAACCGCTGGACCTGCCGGGCGACGCGGGCGAGCGCACGTTTCTGGAGGACGGCGACCGCGTCGTGATGACCGCCTGGGCCGAGGGCGACGACCACCGCGTGGGCTTTGGCGAGGCGACGGGCCGCGTGCTTCCGGCGCGGTGACGACGGGCACGAGAGGACGAATGGAGGCGAGGTATTTACCCTCCATGTTCTCGTGCCTACATACTTTCGTCCTCTTTTCCATTCGTGCCCTCGTTCAGACAGTTCGTCAGGCGGGCTGCCGCTTCCGGCAGAGCCGGCCTCGCGGCAAACTGCCACTTCTGCTTGCCCCCTGACGCAATTGCTTAACGGTTGAACGGCGCTCGGTCAAAATGACAAACGAGTTAGTCTCGGCAGGCCGTGGCACAGAGGTTGAAAAGAAAAAGGAGCGAACACGAGCGCTCTTCGGAGCACTCGTTCTTTCGCTAACTACGAACTAACCTTCTACTTGCCATGACACGCCTCGTACGTTTTTCCCCGACCTCTGAAATGCGCAGCCTGCAACGCGAAATCGACCGGCTGTTCGACAACTTTACGCCCGCTCGCAAGCGAGACGAAGGCGGCAGCGAGCCGGCCCCCGCGCAGCAGGCCAACTGGACCCCGCGCGTGGACCTCGCCGAGACGGAGGATGAGTACAGCATCCGCCTCGACGTGCCCGGCGTAGCGAAGGAGGACATCGAGATCAACTTCCAGGACAGCACGCTCAGCATCAGCGGCGAGCGCGTCACGTCCTCGAAGGAAGAGGAGTCCGACTTCGTGCGCGTAGAACGCAGCGCCGGTCGCTTCTTCCGCTCGTTTTCTCTACCGAAGACGATCAAGGAGAATGAGATCACGGCCGAGTACGACAACGGCGTGCTGACGATTCACGTCCCGAAGGCGGGGGAGAAGAAGCCGCGCCGCATCGAGGTCAACTAACGCCGGTGGGAATGAGAGAAGAACGTGTAGAACACACGCACCTTCGCACCTCCACACGTAGAGACCCACGAAGCAGCCCCGGTCGGGATGATCTCCCGGCTGGGGCTTTTGGGGTTGAGGATGGTGGACCGCAGACAGCGGACAGCCGTTCTTCTTTTGCCATGAGCGAATTTAAACCCTGCTTGAGCATTGCATAGTGCAGGCTCAAGCGGTCATTTGATGTGAGAGACCTGTCAGTTTTCGAGTGAAGCGTTCAGTTCGCGCCGTGCTCGCCAAAAACGTAGCGAAGCATACATATGCTTGCTCCTCGCCTTCTAAACCTGAACGGTCTTTGCCCAATTTATCATTTGAATACTGCATGGGGCGTCTGCGCAAGCAGTTGGCCGGGCCGCTGCCGGGCGTAGAGGCGCAGGCGCGCATGGCACCCGGCTCGCGCGCGAAGCCAGAGCAGGCGTCCGTCGAAGGCAAAGACTGCCGTGAGGCGGGCGTGCTGGTGCTCGTGTATCCGGGCGAGGACCGAGGCGACGGCGTGCTGGTGCTGACGGTGCGCCGCGATCACCTGCCCGATCATCCGGGGCAGATCTCGTTTCCGGGCGGGGAACGCGAAGACAACGAAACGCTCGCGGAAACGGCGCTTCGTGAGGCGCGTGAGGAGATCGCTCTGCCGTCCGAAAAGGTCGAGGTGCTCGGTCGGCTCACGCCGCTCTACATCCCGCCCTCCGGTTTTTGCGTCCATCCGTTCGTGGGCGTCGCGCCCGCCCGGACCTGCATGCCGCCGACGACGAGGTAGCCGCCATCCTGCGCGTGCCGCTGGCGCACCTGCTGGTTCCGGCGGTGCGGCAACGCGAGACGCGGTCGCTCGGCGGCGAGCCGGTGGAAGTGCCGTTCTACGCCGCGCGAGGGTACAAAGTGTGGGGAGCCACGGCGATGATGCTGGCCGAGTTGCTGGCGCTTTGGGAGAACAGCGAACAGTAGGCCTGGTAAGCGCGAAGCGAACGTGGAACGGTGATTTCTCGTTATGCTGTCAGCGATAGGCCTGAAAACGCGCGATGAAAGAAAGACAGCGCATGATGAATTTTCTGATCCCTCGCTCGGTATATCTTCCGCTCCTCGCGCTGGCTCTTCTCATCGGCGCGTGCCGCTCGGAATCGTCTGCCGATGCCGGCGCGCAGCGACGCGCGCAGACAACCTCGACGACGGCAGACACGTCCGCTGCCGAGAGTGTCGTGGTGGTGCTGGGCAACAGCCTTGCCGCCGGATACGGCCTCGAACAGGGAGAGGCGTTCCCAGCCTTGCTTCGGCAAAAAGCGGACGCGATGGGCTGGGACGTGAGGGTCGTCAACGCCGGGCGGAGCGGCGACACGTCCGCCGGCGGTCTGGAACGCCTTCCGGGCGTGCTGGACCGAGCTGCGCTCGACGTGCTGGTGCTGGAGCTGGGGGGCAACGACGGCCTTCAGGGCGTCGATCCGCAGGCCACGAAAGGCAACCTCGCTGCCATTATCGACTCCACGCGCGCCCGTTTCCCCGGCGCGAGCGTCGTGCTCACAGGGTTGCGGCTGCCGCCGAATCGGGACGAGAGTTACGCGCGCCGCTTCCAGCAAATCTACCCGGAGCTGGCCGAGGCCAAAAACGTGACGCTCGTGCCCTCGCTCATGGAAGGTGCCGGCAGCGTCGATTCGCTCATGCAGGCCGACGGCATCCACCCCACCGCCGCCGGACAGCGCCGCATCGCCCGCAACGTGTGGCGCAAGCTGAAGCCGATCCTGGTCGAGGACTGCGGCGCGGAGAAGATCGCCATGAGCGACACTGCTTCGATGACGCTGGAGTCGCTCGCGGACTCTGCCGACACCACGGGAGCCGACTGTGCCAACCCGAAGGCCGCGGCGCGTCCGTAAGCCGGCAGGACGCCCTGCCGCCTCTGCTACTGACCTGCGCTCGGATCTTTTTTTATGGAGCAAGTAGCGACGTGGCATGCTACGCCGCTACTTATTAGAACTCGTATACGACGTATAAAACGAGTCACAGCGCCTTCACCTCACTCACCAGATCCGCCACTGACTCCTTCGCGTCGCCGAAAAACATCTTGGTGTTGTCGTTATAGAACAGCTCGTTCGGGATGCCGGAATAGCCGGGCCGCAGGCTGCGCTTAAAGACGATCACCTGCTCGCTCTCGTCCACGTTGAGGATCGGCATGCCGTAGATGGGGCTGCTCTCGTCCTGCCGCGCCGCCGGATTCACCACGTCGTTGGCCCCGATGACGAGCGCCACGTCCGTCTGCGCGAACTCGCTGTTGACCTCTTCCATCTCGAAGAGCTGATCGTAGGGCACGTTCGCCTCGGCCAGCAATACGTTCATGTGCCCCGGCATGCGGCCCGCCACGGGGTGGATGGCGAACTTCACGTTCACGCCTTCTTCGTCCAGCAGTTCGGCCAGCTCCCGCACCTGATGCTGCGCCTGCGCCACGGCCATGCCGTAGCCGGGCACGACGATCACCTGCGCGGCGTACGAGCACAGCATGGCGGTGTCCTGCGCCTCCGTTTCGTTGACCGGGCGGCCCTCCTCCGCGCCCTCCACCTGCGGCCCCTGGCTCGCTTCCCCGCCGAAGCCGCCCAGCAGCACGTTCGCCAGCGAGCGGTTCATGGCCTCGCACATGATCATCGTCAGGATGAAGCCCGCCGCTCCCACCAGCGTGCCGCTCACGATGAGCACCACGTTGTCGATGACGAAGCCGGTGGCAGCGGCGGCGAGGCCGGAGTAGCTGTTCAAAAGCGCCACGACCACCGGCATGTCGGCCCCTCGGGAAAGCTGCCCGCGCTCACGGCCAGGTAGCCGCCGAGCGCGAGCGTCCCGCCGAGCGCCAGGATTGTAAGCAACCGCATTCCCGCAAATGAAGCCGGGTTGCCCGAAAACCGCCCACTCAGCTTGCCGAACGCCACGAAGCTGCCGGAAAAGGTGACGGTGCCGATCAGGATGCTGAGCGCAATCGTGATGGCGGTGACGGCGGTCAGTTCCGCGCCCGTGTTGGCAAGGCGCGCGATCTCGGAGCCGGCCACGAGCGCCGAGGCGAGGCCGCCGAAGCCATTGAAGGCAGCCACGAGTTCGGGCATGCCGGTCATCTCGACTTGCCGCGCCAGCACCGCCCCGATCAGGCCGCCCAGCGCCAGCCCGCCCAGGATCCAGAGCGGCGAGAGGATGTCGCCAACCAGCAGCGTGGCGATGACGGCCACGAGCATGCCGCCGGAGGCCAGCGCGTTGCCCTGCCGCGCCGTGGCGGGCGACTGCTGTCGCCGCAGGCCCACGATGAAGAGCGCGGCGGCGGCGAGGTAGATGAGTTCGATAACAGCGGGCATGGCGAGGGGTGCGTATTTGGTGGTTTGTGTCTTACTGAGGCGAGCATGGACACCTAAACATTGGCCCGGCCCACGAAGAAGCGAGAGCAGCCGTCATGAAACGTAGAGCGTCGGAGCAAGGCGAAGCGGGAAAGGGGAAGGTGAGCGCTCGTCGCCCTTTTCCCCATTCGCCTTTCGCTTTGAGGCTTTGCCTGGCGGATAAACGCTTTGCGGGCTTCGGCTCTCACCGACTTTAGCTAACCGCTCACATTTCAATAAAGGTAATACCGAATACCGAGGATCACAATGCTCAAACCTACGCGATCCCTGCTTTATGCTAAATCGGGCAACTTGTACGACGTACTGCTGTTACGATTCCGACAGATGCGAAACCCCATGCGCCGCAGCAAGCTTAAAACAACCCTCGCCTCTTTCACATCACCCTCTACCACAGACATGGAACTCACCTATTTCGGTCACTCGGCGTTTCAGATTGAGACAAGCGGCACGACGCTCCTCTTCGATCCCTTTATCAACGACAATCCGCACGCGGAAGGCGTCGTGAGGGCGGAGAATCTGGACCCTGACGTGATTCTGCTCTCGCACGCGCACATGGATCACTGGGGCGACACGCCCGACATCGCCACGCGCACCGGCGCGCAGGTGGTCGCCAACTTCGAGATCGCGACGTACCTCGGCAACAATCACGGCCACGAGAACGTGCAGCCCATGAATACGGGCGGTGCGTTTGAGTTTGACTGGGGGCGCGTCGTGCAGACCTACGCGCGGCATTCTTCGTC
>PXTQ01000042.1 GCA_003022505.1 Bacteroidetes bacterium QS_8_64_10
CGACGGTTCTTCCTCCATCGAAGCCGCCGAAGCCGGGGGCCTGCCGGTGCGCTCCATCGAGGAGGCCGCCACGTGGGGCGACGTGGTGGCGCTTCTCATCCCGGATCAGCACCACAAGCGCGTCTACAACGAGCAGATCGCCGATCAGCTGGAGGCGGGCGACGCGCTGGCGCTGGGGCACGGCTTCAGCATCCATTACGACCAGATCCAGCCGCCGGAGAACGTAGACGTGTTCATGGTCGCGCCGAAGTCGCCCGGCCATCTGGTACGGCGCACCTACGAGCAGGGCGCGGGCGTGCCGTGCCTGGCGGCAGTCGATCAGGACGCGACGGGGGAGGCCTGGAACGTGGCCCTCAGCTACGCGGGCGGCATCGGCGGGTCGCGCGCTGGCGTCATCGAGACGACCTTTAAGGACGAGACCGAAACCGACCTGTTCGGCGAGCAGGCCGTGCTGTGCGGCGGTTCCGAACAGCTCATCAAGGCGGGCTTCGAGACGATGGTGGAGGCCGGCTACCCGCCGGAGCTGGCGTACTTCGAGTGCCTGCACGAGTTGAAGCTGATTGTGGATCTGTACCACGAGGGCGGCCTCGAATACATGAACCACTCCGTTAGCGACACGGCGGAGTACGGCGGCTACACGCGCGGACCGCGCGTGGTCACGGACGACGTGAAGGACGAGATGAAGAAAATCCTGGAGGAAGTGCAGTCCGGTGAGTTCGCCGAGGAGTGGATCGCGGAGTCCGAGAGCGGTGAGAAGAACCTCCTCAAGGAGCGCGAGGCCACCGGCAAGCACCCCATCGAAGAGGTCGGCCCGAAGCTGCGCGGCATGATGCCGTGGTTGCAGGCCGATGGGGACGAGTCGGAGAAGAAGACTGAAGCGTCAGACCGCGATGAGGTTGCCGCATGAACGGCGCTGCGTAAAACGCGTGATGCGTAAAACGTAAGGATGCCTGGCTGATAGCTTCGTCTTCTTTCAACGAACCATGCCATTCTGAAAGCGTACCGCTTCGGGTCATATTTCCAAGCTGTACTGATCGGCACCCTTACGAAATACGTTTACGCAATACGCCCCGATCTAAAAGGCAAGAACGAGTCAGCATACCACCATGCCCCAATCGCAAACGACATACCACATCGCCTGCTTGCCGGGCGACGGCATCGGGCCGGAGGTGACGCGCGCGGCGCTCCGTGTGATGCGCGCTGTGGCCGATGAAGCGGGCTTCGCGCTTGACGTGAGCGAGCGTCCGTTCGGCGGCGTGGCCATCGACCGCGAGGGCGCGCCGTTCCCCGACGCCACGCGCGCGGCCTGCCTCGACGCCGACGCGGTGCTGCTGGGCGCGGTGGGCGGCCCGGCGTGGGACGACAACGATGCGCGCCCCGAAAGCGGCCTGCTGGCGCTCCGCAAGGCGCTCGGCGTCTTCGCCAACCTGCGCCCCGTCACCGTGCCGGAGGCGCTGACCGACGCCTCCCCGCTTCGCCCGGAGCGCGTGAGCGGCGCGGACGTGCTCATCGCGCGCGAGCTAACGGGCGGCATCTATTTCGGCGAGCCAAGCGAGCACACCGCCGACGAAGCGTTCAGCACGATGCGCTATCGCCGCTCCGAGATCGCCCGCATCGCCCGCATCGCCTTCGAGGAAGCCCGGAAGCGCGACCACCGCGTCACGTCGGTCGACAAGGCCAACGTGCTCGACGTGTCGAGGCTCTGGCGCGAGGTCGTGACGGAGCTGCACGAGCGCGAGTACGACGACGTGGCATTGGATCACCTGTACGTGGACAACGCCGTCATGCAACTCGCGCGCGATCCGAATCAATTCGATGTCATCCTGACCGGCAACCTGTTCGGCGATATTCTCTCGGACCTGGCCGCCACGCTGCCCGGCACGCTGGGGATGCTGCCGTCGGCGAGTATCGGCGAGAGCAAGAACGCCGATGAGAGCCGACAACGTCAGAATGATAAGCCAGACGTTTCTTCAAAAAAAGACGCAGAGACGCGGCATGCTGCGTCTTCTCAGAAAGGCCGGCAGTCTGTTCCAAATCGGCATTCCGATACCGAAAAAGCAAAGGCCGGCCTGTTCGAGCCGGTGCACGGCAGCGCGCCCGACATCACAGGGCAGGACGCGGCCAATCCGCTGGCGGCCATCCTGAGCGGTGCGATGCTGCTCGATGATCTCGGTGAGACTCGTGCTGCTGACGCCATCCGGCAGGGCGTCCGAGAGGCGCTGGCGAGCGGCGCGCGCACCGCCGACTTGGGCGGCAAGGCCTCCACCGGCGAGATGACGCGCCGCGTGGCGGGACAGGCCGTGGCGGTGCTCGGCGAGGGCGAACGGACGGCGATGAAAGCGTAGTTTTCAATGTACATGTAATAGTAGAGGCGTAGCACGCTACGCCTTTCTACTACTGTAAATTAATTTGCAGCGACAAGGAATTATGACATACGAAATCGCGCAACAACGTTTTGTGTGCCGTAATCATTGCATCCACGGGCGTATCTGGCTTCAGCGTGTCGGGCTTCGACTTACCGAGCGCTCGGTCGCGTGACATGCCGCACATGACCGGGCGCATTTTCTCCGATTTATTTCATGCCATGCAACGACCAACCTCCTTTTTCCGATGAACGACCAGGTAACCATTTTCGACACGACGCTGCGCGACGGCGAGCAGGCCCCGGGCGCGTCCATGACCATCCCCGAAAAGGTGCGCCTCGCCGGGCAGCTCGCCGACCTCGGCGTAGACGTGATCGAGGCCGGCTTCCCGATCTCCTCGCCCGCCCAGCGTAAGGCTGTGCGCCGCATCATCGACGAAACCAGCGGCTCGACCGTGTGCGCGCTCTCCCGCACCCGCGAGGACGACGTGCGCGCCGCCGGCGAAGCGCTGGAAGGCGGCGACGACACGCGCATCCACACGTTCGTTGCCACCAGCGACGTGCACATCGGCGCAAAGTTTGACGACGACCGCTTCGGCGCAACGCTTGCCGAAAAGCGAGAAGCCATCGTCCAGATGGCGCGGGATGCCGTCCAGCAGGCGCGCACCTACACCGACGACGTGGAGTTCAGCGCGGAGGACGCGGGCCGCACCGACCGGGGCTTCTTGCGCGAGATCGTGCGGGCTGCCATCGAAGCGGGCGCGACCACAGTCAACATCCCGGACACGACGGGTTACTGCACGCCGGACGAATACGCCGCGCTCTTCGAGACGGTGCGCGAGTCATTGGACAATCCAGGCGGCGTAACCTTCTCGACGCACTGCCACGACGACCTGGGCCTCGCCACGGCCAACTCGCTGGCGGGCGTGCGCGCCGGAGCGCGGCAGATCGAGTGCACCATCAACGGCATCGGCGAGCGCGCGGGCAACGCCGCTCTCGAAGAGGTCGTGATGGCCCTCGACGTGCGCGCCGACGCCCTCGGCGTCTCGACGGGCATCAACACGGAATTGCTGACCGAAACGAGCCAGATGGTGAGCGTCTGTTCCGGCTTTCCCGTGCAGCCGAACAAGGCCATCGTGGGCAAGAACGCCTTCAGCCACGAGGCCGGCATTCACCAGCACGGCGTTTTGAAGGAGCGCGAAACGTACGAGATCATGCGCGCCGAAGACGTGGGGCAGGACGTGGAGCAGATCCGGCTCGGACGCCACTCCGGGCGGCATGGTCTCTTTGACCGGCTCGACAAGCTCGGCATCGACGTGCCGGAAGGTCAGAAAGAAGCGGTCTATCAGAAATTTACGGAGCTGGCCGATCAGAAAAAAGAGATCTTCGAGGCCGACCTGCACCGCCTCGTGAAGACGCCCGACGTGCACACCGTCACGACGCACTACGAGCTGGATCGCATGAAGGCGTCGGTTGAGACGGAGCAGGAGCCGGCGGCGTTCGCGCGCGTCCGACACCGGCGCGACGGCCTCACGCGCTCGGCACACGCCACGGGCGACGGGCCGGTCGATGCGCTCTACCGCGCCATCGATCACGCCGTCGACGAAGCTCACAGTCTAATTGACTTCACGATTCATGCGGAGTCGGAGGGCGCGGACGCGCTGGGCGAAGTGTCGGTGGTCATCAGCAACGGCGCGAACCACTTTTCCGGCGAGGCCGTCAGCCCCGACGTGCTCCGCGCTTCGGCGGAAGCCTACATCGACGCGCTTAACCACATGGCGGCCTTCCATGCCGACGAGGAGTCGCGGCAGTTCGTCTCCGACGGGATTATGGAGGCGTTTGGCTGATGCGTGGTGCGTAAAACGTAAGGGTGCTGGTCCGAAACGATGACGTTTGATTCCTGGAAAGAGAGCGTTCCTGAAGCGATCACAGCCGATTCGCTGTGGAAGATGAAGGCGTACCGGCTCGCTCTCTTTGCATCCGACGCGTGCTGGCGCGACGTGAAAAATATTGTCCAAAAACGAACGATGCGTTCGCTCGCCGACCAGTTGTACCGCTCGGTTGGGGTCGGTGAGTGCAAACATAGCAGAAGGTGATTCGCGCGGCACGGGAAAAGACCGCGCTCGATTCTACGAATACGCGCTCGGCTCTGCCCGCGAAAGCCGCGACTGGTACTACAAAGCCCGCTTCGTGCTGGGCGAAGAGCTTACAGAGCACCGCCTTTCACTCATGAGCAACGTGATCAAACTGCTCCTGACGATGATGCCGCAGCAACGCGGTCAGCAGATCCGCGAGGCTGCCGAACTTTATGCGGCAAACAGCGAACAGCCTGATTGGGGCACCTTACTCGAAAGCATTCCTCTTCCGCAATAGCCCCCTTACGCAATACGTTTTACGCTTTACAACATCTCGCCCGCCTCCTAAAGAGCACGAGCTATAATCCAACAGAAATGTCAAAAGGAACCCTCTACGACAACGTCTGGGATCGCCACGCCGTGCGCGAGCTTCCCACCGGCGAGACGCAGCTCTTCGTCGGGCTGCATCTCATTCACGAGGTGACCAGCCCGCAGGCCTTCGGGATGCTCGAAGAGCGCGACCTCCGGGTGGCGTTTCCCGACCGCACCTTCGCCACCGCCGACCACATCATCCCCACCGCTGACCTCGCGCGGCCCTTCGCCGACGATCAGACGGAGACGATGATGCAGGAGCTGGAGACGAACACCCGCGAGCACGACATCACGTTTTTCGATCCGGGCAGCGGCGCGCAGGGCATTGTGCACGTCGTGGGGCCGGAGCAGGGCCTCACCCAGCCCGGCATGACGATTGTTTGCGGCGACTCGCACACGTCCACGCACGGCGCGTTCGGGGCGCTCGGCTTCGGCATCGGCACGAGCCAGATCCGCGACGTGCTCGCCACGCAGTGCGTCGCCATGAGCAAGCAGCAGGTGCGCCGCATCGAGGTGACCGGCTCGCTCCCAGAGGGCGTCTACGCCAAAGACATTATCTTGAAGATCATTGCGGATCTCGGCGTGGACGGCGGCGTCGGCTACGTCTACGAATACGGCGGCGAGGCCGTCGAAGCGCTCGGCATGGACGGGCGCATGTCGATCTGCAACATGAGCATTGAGGGCGGGGCGCGCGCAGGCTACGTCAATCCTGACGAGACGACGTTCGACTACCTGAAGGGCCGCCGCTACGTGCCGCAGGGCGAGGCGTGGGACGAGGCCGTGCGCTACTGGCGCTCCATCCGCTCCGACGACGATGCCGACTACGACGATAGAGTGCGCTTCGATGGCAGCGCGCTGGAGCCGCGCGTGACGTGGGGCACGAACCCCGGCCAGGGTATTGGCATCACGGAGCCGGTGCCGGACCCTGCCCGCATGAATGGCGCGCGCGAGGCGACCGAGCAGGCGCTCCGCCACATGGACCTCCGGCCCGGCCAGTCGATGCAGGGCGTGCCCATCGACGTGGCGTTCCTCGGCTCTTGCACAAACGCGCGCATCTCGGATTTGCGCGAGGCCGCGCGTCTGCTCCAAGAGACCGGCGGCGCGGTAGACGACAGCGTGCGCGCCCTCGTCGTCCCCGGCTCCGAAGGCGTCAAGCAGCAGGCCGAAGAGGAAAGGCTGGATGCTGTTTTCAGAAGAGCTGGGTTCGAGTGGCGCGGCGCGGGCTGTTCGATGTGTCTCGGCATGAACGAAGACCAGCTCGAAGGCCGCGAGCTGTGCGCCTCGTCGTCCAATCGCAACTTCGTGGGCCGGCAGGGCAGCCCCGACGGGCGCACCGTGCTGATGAGTCCGGCGATGGTGGTGGCGGCGGCGGTGAACGGCGAGGTGACGGACGTCAGGACGATGATGGATGGCGACTAAAACGTATTGCGTAAAACGTAAGAGTGCTGACCTGGCGCCATGACGTTTGATTCCTGGAAAGAGAGCGTTCCTGAAGCGATCACAGCCGATTCGCTGTGGAAGATGAAAGCCTACCGGCTCGCGCTTTTTGTTTCTGACGTGTGCTGGCGCGACGTGAAAAATATTGTTCAAGAACGAACGATGCGCTCACTTGCCGACCAGCTGTATCGTTCAGTCGGATCGGTGAGTGTGAACATAGCGGAAGGATACTCGCGCGGCATGGGAAAAGACCGCGCCCGCTTTTACGAATACGCGCTCGGCTCCGCCCGCGAGAGCCGCGACTGGTACTACAAAGCTCGATTTATGCTGGGCGAAGAGGTTACAGAGCACCGCCTTTCACTCATGAGCGAGGTCATCAAACTGCTCCTGACGATGACGCCGCAGCAGCGCGGCGAGCAGATCCGTGAACCTGCTGAAACCTACGCGGCAAACGGCGAACAGCTTGACTTAGACGCTTTACTCGAAAGCATTCCCTTTCCGGAATAGCACCTTTACGCAATACTGTTTTACGCTTTACGTTCCTAAAACCGAAGCGCCAACATCAAAGATGAGCAAGATGCAAACCCAAACCGTTACTCGCGTCGCCGGTCCCGGCGTTGCCGTGCGCGGCAACGACATCGACACCGACCAGGTGATCCCGGCGCGCTTCATGAAGGAGGTGACGTTCGACAACATGGGCCAGTATGCGTTTTTTGATGCGCGCCGCGACGACAGCGATGCGTTCAACGACCATCCGTTCAATCAACACGACGACGCCTCCATCCTGGTCGTGAACCAGAACTTCGGCTGCGGCTCCTCGCGCGAGCACGCCCCGCAGGCGCTCATGCGCTGGGGCATCGAGGGCATCGTCGGCGAGTCGTTCGCGGAAATCTTCGCCGGCAACTGCCAGGCGCTTGGCATCCCCACGGCCACCGCCTCGCACGACACCATCGAGCGCATCATGGAGCGCGTGGAGCAATCCGAGGGGCCGGAACTCACGCTCGATGTGGAAAGCGAGACGGTGATGGTCGGCGACGAGGTGCTCGACGTGCGCATCAAGCCGTCGCAAAAAGAAGCGTTGCTCGGCGGCATCTGGGACACGACGTCTTTGATGAAGAGCTATTTGGATGAGGTGCAGGTGACTGCTGATAACCTACCGTACCTGCATAATTTCGGGGCGTAAACGTGATGCGTAAAACGTAAGGAGGCCGGGCGACTCCGACTGTGCTTCCTTTTAGGAGCAATACCATACAGAAAGCGATCTACTTCGAAGTCTGACCGCGACCGTTCAGATCAGCATCCTTACGCAATACGTTTTACGCTTTACGTCCCGTCCTCCTGTTCTATCAAGCGACGCCATTAAGACATGGACGACAACGGACAATCAAAAAAATACCGTAGTAGTGAAGTCACGAGTCGCCCGCCTGCCCGCGCCATGTTTCGCGCGATGGGCTACGACGACGAGGATCTCGCTTCCCCGATGGTTGGCGTGGCGAACCCCGCCGCCGACATCACGCCTTGCAACGTCCACTTGGACGCCGTGGCCGAGGCCGCCGTCGCAGGCATCGACGAGGCCGGCGGCATGCCCATCGAGTTCGGCACCATCACCATCAGCGACGGCATCTCGATGGGCACCGAGGGGATGAAGGCGTCGCTCATCTCGCGCGAGGTCATCGCCGACTCCGTTGAACTCGTCGCCTTCGGCGAGCGCATGGACGCGCTCGTGACGATTGCCGGCTGCGACAAGAACCTTCCGGGTATGATGATGGCCGCCATCCGCACGGATCTGCCCTCGGTCTTTTGCTACGGCGGCTCGATCCGGCCCGGCACGCACGAGGGGCGCGAGGTCACGATTCAGAACGTGTTCGAGGCCGTGGGCACGCACGCGGAGAGCAAGATGAGCGACGAGGAACTCGACACGCTCGAACGAAACGCCTGTCCGGGCGCGGGCGCGTGTGGTGGAATGTTCACGGCCAACACGATGGCGTCGATCAGCGAAGCCATCGGACTCGCCCCGCTCGGAAGCGCGAGCGCGCTTGCGGAGAGCACGGAGCGCGAGGCCGTGGCGCGCAGGGCTGGCCAGCTCGCCCTCGACGCCGTGGCCGCCGACCGCAAGCCCTCCGACATGCTCTCGCGCGCGAGCTTTGAGAACGCCATTGCCCTGCAGGTCGCGATGGGCGGCTCGACCAATGGCGTGCTTCACCTGCTGGCGATGGCCGCTGAAGCCGGCATCGAACTCGGCATCGGGGCGTTCGACGAGATCTCGCAACGCACGCCCAAGATCGTAAACCTCCAGCCGGGCGGCACGCGCGTCATGAAAGACCTCCACGAGATCGGCGGCGTGCCGGTCGTGATCCGTCGCCTGGTGGAGGGCGGTTACATGGACGGCGACGCGATGACCGTCACCGGGCGCACGGTCAGCGACGAACTCGATGCGCTCGATCTGCCGAACGACGAGGACATCGAGGCCGACTTCCTGCGCTCGACGAACGATCCGTTCCACGAGGAAGGAGCGATCCGAATTCTGACGGGCAACGTCGCGCCGGACGGTGCGGTGCTGAAGGTGACGGGCCAAGACGACTTCGTGCTCGAAGGCACGGCGCGCGTGTTCGATTGCGAGGAAGACGCGATGGACGCTGTGGAGGGTGGCGAGCTCGACAGCGGCGACGTGATCGTGATTCGCTACGAGGGGCCACGCGGCGGGCCGGGGATGCGCGAGATGCTGGCCGTCACCGCCGCCGTCGTGGGGCAAGGCCACGATGACGACGTGGGCATGCTCACCGATGGGCGCTTCTCCGGAGCCACGCGCGGCCCCATGATCGGTCACATCGCGCCGGAAGCCTACGCGGGCGGCCCGCTCGCCATCGTGCGCGACGGCGACGCCATCACCATCGACATTCCGGAGCGCTCACTCGACGTGGATCTGTCGCAGGACGAAATTGCCGACCGCTTCGAGGCCTGGGAACGGCCCGATCCGCAATACGAGACGGGCGTGCTCGCCAAGTACGGCGCGCTTTTTGGCTCTGCCGCGCGAGGAGCCGTCACCAACCCGCATCAGGAATGAAAACGCTCGCTCTACTTATCGCACTCGCCGTGGCTGCACCCGCTCAGGCGCAGTCGCCGGGAGACTGGACGCCGCTCTTCGACGGCGAGACGACCGACGGCTGGAAGCACGTCGGCGAAGGCACGTTCGCCCTGGAAGACAGCCTGCTCAAGACGAAAGGCGGCATGGGCTTGCTCTGGTACGCGCCCCGCAAGATCGGCAACGCGCAGATCCGGGTTGTCTACCGCACGGAGGAGGCGTCCTCGAACAGCGGTGTCTTCATCCGCATTCCGGAGCGTCCGGCGGAGCCGTGGATGCCCGTCCATCGCGGCTACGAGGTGCAAATCAACGACGCCGCGGACAGCAGCCACACGACGGGTGTGCTGTATTCCCTGACGGAGGCGAAGGCGCGTCCGGGACGGCCCGCCGAATGGAGCACGGTGACGATCACGCTGGACGGGCCGCGAACCGCCGTGCGCGTAAATGGCACGAAGGTGACGGATTACACGGAAGGCGATCCGGTGCTCAAGCGCGAACACGAGTGGGAGCCGGAGCGCGGACCGCGCCCCGAACGAGGCTACATCGGGCTACAAAATCACGGCGACGGCGATACCGTCTGGTTCCGTGAGGTCAGCGTGCGGCCCTTGAGCGATTCCGAAGACAACGATTGAGCCGAACCGATCTGTTGGATCGCGACGCAAAAAGTGCCGGAAACGGATAGGATGTTCGGGAGATGGGAAGATAGAGCGTGAAACAGATTTACGGTACCAGATCCTCCATCTTCCTCCCCTTTCCCTCCCCCCATCATTTTTCCGAGTCGAGCCTCCCCCCTTGAAATGACCGTTCCGTCTGAAGTCGAACTCTTCGACACCACCCTGCGCGACGGCACGCAGGCGGCCCACGTCACGCTCTCGGCGCGCGACAAAAGCCGCATCGCGCGTCGCCTCGACGCCTTCGGCATCGACGTGATTGAGGGCGGTTGGCCGGGGTCGAATCCGAAGGACCAGGCGTTCTTCGAGGACGCGCAAGGCATCGACTGGCAGCACGCCGAGGTCTGCGCCTTCGGCTCGACCCGTCACGCCTCGGGCGAACCGGCAGACGATGCGAACTTGCAAGCCCTGCTGGACGCCGGCACGCCCATAGTCTGCATCTTCGGCAAAAGCTGGACGCTGCACGCGCGGACTGCGCTCGGCATCTCGCTCGACGAGAACCTTGAGCTGATCCGCTCGTCAGTCGCCTTCCTGAAAGACCACGGCAAGCGCGTTATCTACGACGCCGAGCACTTCTTCGACGGCTACGACGCCGACGCGGAGTACGCCTGCGCCACGCTCCGCGCCGCCGCCGACGCCGGGGCCGATACGCTGGTGCTCTGCGACACCAACGGCGGCTCGCTGCCCGACGACGTGCGTCGCGTCACGAGTGCCATCCGTGAGAAGTTCAACGAGCCGCTCGGCATCCATGCGCACAACGACGGCGGCTGTGCCACGGCCAACACGCTGGCGGGCGTTCGCGCCGGAGCGCGCCACGTGCAGGGCACCGTCGGCGGCATCGGCGAGCGCTGCGGCAACGCCGACCTGTGCGCCGTCATTCCCAATCTCCAGCTCAAAATGGGCTACGAGTGCGTGAGCCGAGAGCAATTGTCCACGCTCTCTGATTTGTCGCGCTTCGTGAGCGAGGTTGCCAACCTCGATCCCGTCGAAAACGCGCCGTACGTCGGGCGACATGCCTTCGCGCACAAGGGCGGCGTGCACGTCTCCGCCGTCCGGAAAGAGCCGCGCGCTTACGAGCACGTCGAGCCGGAAGTCACCGGCAACCGCCGCAACGTGCTCGTCTCCGACCTGGCGGGCCGCAGCAACGTGCGCTACAAGGCTGACGAAATGGGCATCGAGTTGGGCGAGGACGACGAAGCGCGTCGCGCCGTTGAGCGGATCAAAGAATTGGAGCACCTCGGTTACGAGTTTCAAGGCGCAGAGGCCTCGTTCGAGCTTCTGGTACGCACCATCCAGGGCGAGGGGACGCACTTCTTCGAACGCGAGCGGCTGCGCGTCCGGAGCGAGCAGGACGAGGTTGATGCGCCGTATGAGGACAGCGCGCCCTGCGTGGAGGCGACGCTCGTGCTCAACGTGCAAGATCACCGCGAAATTGTGGCCGCCGAGGGCGAAGGGCCGGTCGACGCGCTCTCGAACGCGCTCCGCAAGGCGCTCGGTGCGTTCTATCCGAGCCTGGAGCGCGTGCGCCTCGCCGATTACAAAGTGCGCGTGCTGACCCCGCAAGACGGCACGGCGGCCTCGGTGCGCGTCCTCGTGGAGCATCGCACCGACGACGACGCCTGGAACACGGTCGGCGTCTCGACCAACATCCTGGAAGCAAGCTGGCAGGCCCTCGCCGACGGCATCCGGTATCACTTGCTTCAAGTTGAATCGCCTTCCCTTGAGGCCACTGCCGACACGAAGGCTTCTGCTCTGGAGACGGCTTCGTGAAAAGGACGGCGGACGGCAGACAGCAGACGGCGGCCTCTCAACCTGAAACGACGGAAGATCTGACCGATCCTGAAGAGGAAGCGAAAGTGCGCCGGATGATTGAGCGGCACGCCGAGTACACCGAGAGCGCGGTCGCCCGCCGCGCGCTCAACGACTGGCACGAGACGCGCGGGCAGTTCGTGAAGGTGATGCCGACGGAGTACCGCGAAGCGCTGGAGGCGATGGAGCAAAACGGTGAGGCGCGCGAGGGCCTTGTAGGAGGCGGCGGTGCGCCTCCACAACGAGGAGCGTCCGCATGAGGCGCTCGACTACCGGCCGCCCGCGCAAGTACACGAGGCCGAAGAAGCCCCCAAATGTGCAAGGACGGTGCACTGACATGATCAACTTTTGTCAACCTATTTCATTGACAAAGAAGCATCCTCACGCATCACGCCGCTTCCGGCTGCTGCGCTGCTTCCCCGTCTTCGGGCAGCTCCTCCGCTTCGTCTTCGATCACCAGGCGCGTCACGTCCGCGATGGCGTCGCCCTCCTTCAAGTCGATGAGGCGCACGCCCTGCGTGTTGCGGCCCATCGTGGAGACCTCGCCGACGCTCGAACGAATCATGATGCCGTTCTCGGTGATAATCATGAGGTCATCGTCTTTGCGAACGCCTTTGATGGCGACCAGCCGGCCCGTGCGCGCGGTCTTGTCGAGCGTGATGACGCCTTTGCCGCCGCGCCCGTGCACCGGGTATTCGCTTAGGTCGCTGCACTTGCCGTAGCCGTTGGCGCTGATCGTGAGCACGCACCGCTCCGTCTCGTCCGCGCTCACGGTGAACATGCCTACAACCTCGTTGCCCTCGGCCAAGCGGATGCCGCGCACGCCCCGCGTATCGCGGCCCGTGGAGCGCACCTTGTCTTCGGGAAAGCGCACGGCGTGACCGCTGGAAGAGGCGATCACCACGTGATCGCCGCCGCTCGTCAGTTCCGCTTCGAGCAGCTCGTCGCCCTCGGTCACGTCGATGCCGATGATGCCGTCCACGCGCGGGCGGCTGAACGCTTCGAGGCGCGACTTTTTGACCTGTCCCTGCCGCGTCGCCATCGTCACGTAATGGTTGTTGAGGAATTCTTCGTCCTCAAAGTCTTCTTTGCTGACGGCGAGAACGGCCTGCAGGCGGTCGTCCGGGGCGATCTGGATGAGGTTGCGAATGGAACGCCCGCGTGCGGTGCGGCTGCCCTCCGGGATGTCGAAGACGCGCAGCCAGTAGCACTGGCCGTGATCCGTGAAGAAGAGTAACCAGTCGTGGTTGCTGCTCACAAACAGGTGCTCAATGTAATCGTCGTCGCGTTTGCCGCTGCCGCGCATCCCGACGCCGCCGCGCCCCTGCTGCCGGTACTCGGTGGCGGGCGTGCGCTTGATGAGGCCTTGGTGCGTCACCGTCACGGCCACCTGCTCGTCCTCCACCAGGTCCTCCATGTTGATGTCGCCGCCGCCCGTATAGTCGATCTCGGTGCGGCGCTCGTCGGCGTATTTCTCTTTGACCTCGCGCAGCTCGTCTTTGATGATCTGAAAGCGCCGGTCCTCGCTCGCCAGAATGCCGCGCAGGTCCTCGATGGTCTCGATGATGTCGCGGTACTCGTCCAGAATTTTCTCGCGCTCCAGCCCCGTGAGGCGGTTCAGCCGCAGATCCAGAATGGCCTGCGCCTGCCGCTCGCTGAGCCAGCCGTCGGCCTCCGTATTGAGATCAGCCTCGCCGTTCTCCAGAAGCTCGCCGGCGGCGTCGCGGTCGACGTCGAGCGCAGCGGGCGGCTCGGTCGGAAGGCCCATCTCGTCCAGATCCTCGTTGGAGAGCGCCTCCGGGTACTGCCCGTTCATCAGGTTTGAGCGGGCCGCGCCGGTATCGCCGGAGTGCCGGATGATGGCGATTACGGCGTCGATGTGGTCGAGGGCGCGCTTGAGGCCTTCCAGGACGTGCGCCCGGTCCTCGGCCTTGCGCAGGTCATACTCCGTGCGCCGCACGACGACCTCGTGGCGGTGGTTCACGTAGTGCCGGATGGCGTCTTTGAGTGAGAGCACCTTCGGGCGTCCATTCACGAGCGCCACCATGTTGACGCCGAACGTGCGCTGGCAGTACGAATGCTTGTAGAGCAGATTCTGCACCACCAGCGACACGGCGTCGCGCTTCAGCTCCACGACGATGCGCATCCCCTCGCGGTCGCTCTCGTCACGCAGGTGATGCACGCCTTCTATTTTCTCCCCGCGCGCGGCATGGGCGACCTTCTTGATCAGCGCACTCTTGTTGACCTGGAACGGGATCTCGGTGATGATGAGCGCGCGGCGTCCATTTGGTAGTTCTTCTTCATGCATCTTGGCGCGCATCACCACGCGGCCCCGGCCCGTCTCGTAGGCCTCGCGCACGCCGCTGTGGCCGTGGATGATGCCGCCGGTCGGGAAGTCCGGCCCCGGCAGGTGCTCCAGCAGCCCGTCCACGTCGATCTCGTTGTCGTCGATGTAGGCGATGGTGGCGTCGATGACCTCGCCCAGGTTGTGCGGCGGGATTTTTGTCGCCATGCCCACCGCGATGCCGTCGCCGCCGTTGACCAGCAGATTCGGGAAAGCCGAAGGCAGCACCACCGGCTCTTCGAGCGAGCCGTCGAAGTTCTCGCGGAAGTCGACGGTGTTTTTGCCGAGATCTGCCAGCATCTCCTCGGCGAGTTCTTCCATGCGCGCTTCGGTGTAGCGCATGGCGGCGGGACTGTCGCCGTCCACTGAGCCGAAGTTGCCCTGCCCGTCCACCAGCTTGCCCCTCATGCTCCAGGGCTGGGCCATGCGCACCATCGTATCGTAGACTGCCGAGTCGCCGTGCGGATGGTATTTGCCCAGCACCTCCCCGACGATGCGAGCGCTCTTTTTATGCGCGCTGTTGTGATTCAGGCCCAGATCGTCCATCCCGTAGAGCACGCGCCGGTGCACGGGCTTCAGGCCGTCGCGAGCGTCCGGCAGGGCGCGGTTCACAATCACCGACATGGAGTAGTCGATGTAGGAGGATTTCATCTCCTCCTCGATGTTGATGGGGATGATGCGGTCGGCGGCGGTGCCGTTGGATTCAAGTTCCATGGGTGCATTGCTTTTGGAAAGCGAGAGCGACTGCGTTGAAAGCCTGAAACGCGATGCGTAGTGCGTGTTGCGTGAGGATGCTTTTTCACGTATCACGCATCCCGAATCACGTTTTTCATGTTACGAAAGCGATGACAAAAATGCCACCGTAATAAGAATTTTGTGGACGCACAAATGTTCTTGTTTTTACTGTATTTAACCCAAAAGTGTGCGTGCGGGAACTATTTTGCTCAGTGCGAATGTGCTTCCACACTTGTTTGCGTAACGAACAAAAGCATGACGAGGAATCATGACGGAACTAATGGAAACGCTTATTGATCGGCTTGAGAGGCTACCCAGCGAGAAGCAAGACCAGTACGCGGCAGTCTATCTCGCAGAGCTTGAAGATGACGAGCGCTGGGAAAAGTTGTTTGCCCGTACTACCGAAAGACAGTGGACGAAGCTGGCCGAACAGGCGCGGCGCGAGAAAGAGAAAAACAACTCCGTTCCGCTCGATGAATTTCTGGAATCAACATGACTTCGAGCGTAAGTCCGCAGTTTCGGAAGTTGTTTGGCGAACTGCCATACGAGACGCAGGATCGCGCGCGAGTCAAGTTCGCGCTCTGGCAAGAAAATCCGCAGCACCCGAGTCTTCGCTTCAAGAAAGTGTCCTCGAAAGAACCCTTGTGGTCCGCTCGAATTTCGCGTTCTTATCGCGTTCTCGGATTGCGTGAGGGCGATCACATTGAATGGTTCTGGATTGGGCTACACGACGAGTATGAACGCATCATCGCTCAGTTCTGATCGTTTTCGTCCCTGCTGCCTGCCAAGAGGTACAGCACCGCCATGCGCACGGCGACGCCGTTCGTCACCTGATCCAGGATGACGGCGCGCTCGTGGTCGGCGACCTCGCTTTCGAGTTCGACGCCCCGGTTGACGGGACCGGGGTGCATGATGCGCAGCTCCGGGTGGCGGCGCAGGTGCTCGCGCGTGAGGCCAAACTGCCGGTGGTACTCGCGCAGGCTCGGAAACAGCAGGTTGCCCTGCCGCTCGCGCTGGATGCGCAGGGCCATCGCCACGTCGCAGCCGTCGAGCGCTTCCGCTAGGCGGCTGGTGGTGCGCACGCCCAGCGTATCGGCCTCGACGGGTAGCATGGTGCGCGGACCACAGAGCGTGACGCTCGCGCCGAGGGCGCTTAGGCCGAAGACGCCCGAACGCGCCACGCGGCTGTGGGCCACGTCGCCGATGATCGATACGCGCAGGCCCTCGAAGCGCCCGTCGAACAGGTCGGCCATCGTCAAGAGATCCAGAAGCGCCTGCGTGGGATGCTCGTGCGCGCCGTCGCCCGCGTTGATGACGCCGCTCTGTACCCAGCGCGCGAGGGCGTGCGGCGCGCCCGGCGACGGGTGCCGAATCACGACGAGGTCGGTCTTCATGGCCTCGATGTTGCGCGCCGTGTCTTTCAGCGTCTCGCCCTTCGAGACCGACGAGCCGGACTTCGAGAAGTTGACCGTCTCGGCGGAGAGGCGTCCGGCGGCCAGCTCGAAGCTGAGCTTGGTGCGGGTGGACGGCTCGAAGAACATGTTGGCGACCGTCACGCCCCGGAGCGTGGGCACCTGTTTGATGGGACGATCCAGCACGTCGCGGAACCGGCGGGCCGTCTCCAGGATGAGGCGGATCTCACGAGCGTCGTAGTCGGCCAGGCCCAGCAGGTGACGCCGCTCGAGATTTTCGGTTTTCGATTTTCGATTTTCGATTGTTGCTTCTCTGGCTCTTGGTTGCTGGTTAGTGGTGGGTGGTTGGCTTTTTACTGATGCGTGAGAAAATATCTAAAGAAGAGCGATGATCAGTATCGCGTTGTCCTATCATTCAGTAGCACAGAAAGGCGAGACGAGCGAAGCGACTCACGCAAGTAAAGGGCAAGAGCGAACACTCGACATTCGCCATTCGTCAATCGCCAGTCGAAACGAGCCAGACGCCTTCGCGGTCGTCCATCTCGCTGACGCACACGCGCACCTCCTCGTCAGGCAGCGTCGGCACCTCGCGGCCCACGATGTCGGCGTAGATGGGCAGCTCGCGGTGGCCCCGGTCCACGATCACGAGGAAGCGCACGGAAGCCGGTCTGCCGCGCGCCATGAGCGCTTCGAGCGCGGCGCGGCCCGTGCGTCCGGTGTAGAGCACGTCGTCGACGAGAACGAGGTGACGGCCCGTCACGTCGAACGGAATGTCGGTGGCGCGCACGGTGGGCTGGTGCTCGCGCAGGCGCACGTCGTCGCGGTACATGGTCACGTCCAAAACGCCCACGGGCACCTCGATCCCCTCAGCGTCCTGCACCTTCGCGCGGAGCCGCCGCGCCAGCTGCACGCCCCGCGTCTGCATCCCGACGAGCGCGTACGCTTCGTCTTCGTCATGAGCGGGCGTATCGGGCGTCACGTGCTCCACGATCTGCCGCGCCATGCGGTTGAGCGTGCGCTCCAGATCGGCGGCGTCCATCAGCTGCGCCTTGACGTGATCGTTCATAATTCGTAGTTGGGGTTCGGAAGCTCAAGCGCGAAACGCGCCAACACGACCATAAGGAACAGAAACAAAGCGACATTTTCTAATTCGCGTCCCGTCTTTTCAGGAAGTGCAACTGCCGCCGTGTCGTCTCGAGATAATTCGCTGCAATACCTGGATCCCGTCGTTGCCAGCCGGCTCGACAATATGGAGCTGCGCGCCCGCCTCATCGTGGAGGGTTTTATCACGGGCCTGCACCGGAGTCCGTACCACGGCTTCTCGGTCGAGTTTGCGGAGCACCGCCCGTATCATCCCGGCGACGAGCTGCGCCATATCGACTGGAAGGTCTACGCCAAGACGGATCGCTACTACGTGAAGCAGTACGAGGAGGAGACGAACCTGCGCAGCTACGTCGTGCTCGACACGTCGCCGTCTATGCGCTACCGGCGCGCGGCGGAGCTTTCTAAGCTGCAATACGGCGCGCACCTCGCGGCGGCCCTGCACTATCTGATGGTCAAGCAACGCGACGCTTCGGGCCTGATGGGCTTCGACGAGGACGTGCACACGGCCCTGCCGCCCAAGAGTACGCGCCGCTACCTGCGACAGCTTCTGCTTCGGCTGGAACGCCTCGCCGCCGATGCCGAAGGCGACGCGGACGGCGAGGACGAGCACCGCACGAGCGCCGCCGCTGCCATCGACGAGGTGGCCGAGCGCATCGGGCGGCGGGCGTTTGTGGTCGTCATCACGGATCTGTTTGAGAACGTGGCCGCCCACGATGACCTGCTGAAAGCGCTGCGTCACCTGCGCCATCGGGGGCACGAGGTGCTGGTCTTTCACGTGCTGGAAGCGGAGACGGAACGGCAATTTCAGTTTCCGGACGTGCCGATGGTGTTCCGCGACGTGGAGACGGGCGAGGAGATGTCGGTGCAGCCCGCGCAGCTGCGCGAAAACTACGCCGAGGCCGCGCGCCACTTCGCCGAGCGATTCCGGCGGCGCTGCCGCGAGCACGACGTGGCGTACGTGGAGATGGATACGGCACAGCCCTACGACACGGCGCTCTTGGAGTACTTGAATAAGCGACGCAAGCTGGTCTGAAGTGGTTTTACTGATCCGAACATTGGCATCTACGGAAGGCTGATGTATGAAGCGAAAAGCCGTCATCGTAACGCTGTACCTGCTGTGGGCGGCGGGGTGCGCCTCGTCCGACGAGCTGGACCGCCCGGCGCGCACGACGATCTACGAAACGGGACGCCCGGTTTTCAACCTGGAAGCGAGCCAGCAGTGGCAAGCCGGTGAGGGTCGCATTGTCGTCCGGCTGGGCCTGCCGCGCGCCGTCCTCACCTACGTGAAGAGTGGCTCGACGTACGTGGCGACCCACGAAACCACCGTACGGGTGCGCCCGGAAGACGAAACGAGCGTTGCCGCCTCCACCTCCTTTTCCGACACGATCCGCGTGCGCTCACACGAAGACACTCGGACGTTTGAGTCGATCTATTACCGGCGCGCCCTCAACGTGGAACCCGGCACGTACGTCGCCGAGGCCACCGTCATTGACGGGGAGACCGACGAGGCCGTGACGCGCCGCCAGCGCGTGCATGTGACGGCGCCGGAGGAGGGCGCGGCGGTGAGCGACCTCCGCCTAACGGCCCGCAGCGACTCCGGCAACGCTCGCCGGCCCGTGCTGTCGCGCTATCTGGCCGGGCGGCCCGACTCGCTTCGCGCTGCCGTGTCGCTGCATCACCTGCGGCGAGCGGACACCGCCCGCGTGTCGATGCGCCTCCTACGCTTTCCGCACGATTCGACGGCGGCTCGCCCTCCGCACTGGCTCACCCCGTCGCGCGGCTCGCTCGCCTACTGGGGCGTGCGCTTCGACCGGGCCGACACGCTCCAGCGCACCCGCCGCTCGCTGGCGCGCCCCGAAGCCAGCCTGCGCTTTGCTTTTGCCCTGCCCGATTTGCGTCGCGGCCTCTACCGCGTCGAAGTGGCGGCCCGCGCCGGAGGGCGTGAGCCGGTACGCCGCTCGCGCACGTTCTCGGTCCGCGCTCCGGCGTTCCCGCGCGTGGAGACGATCAAACAGATGACGCAGGCGCTCGCCTACATCACCTCCGAAGAGGAGATGGCGCGCCTCCGCGCACCCGACAGCACGAGCGCTCTGAAACGGCGCTTCGACGAGTTCTGGGGCAAGCTCATCCCGCAGAAGCAACGCGCCGCCGATGCCGTCCGCCGCTACTTTAGCCGCGTCGAAGAGGCCAACCGGCGCTTCACGACGTTCGAGGCCGGCTGGAAGACGGATCGCGGGATGCTGTACGTGCTGTTTGGCGCGCCGCTGTACGTGGAAGACCGAGGCACGACCCTGCGCTGGCATTACAGTTACAACGAGCGTGACCCGCGCGACGTGTTCGTATTCGAGGAGGTGCCCACGTCGGAAGGCGAGAGCGATTTTGAGCACTACGTGTTGCAGCGCCAGTCGTTTTACGAGCGCCCTTGGCGTCGCGCCCTGAAGCGGTGGCGCGAGGGTGAGCTGCAGTGAGTAGTTTCAAGTTGCACGTTTGCAGGTTGCAAGTTGAAAACAGCCCACGCGTTTCGTTTGAGCGTGTTGGATAGCGGCCCGTCTGCAACGTGCAAACCTGCTAACCTGAACCCCTTCACAGCAGCCCCAGCGCCCGCAAATCCGCGCGTGGCTCGTCGAAGCTACACGAGCCGAACGAGAGCGCGACGGAGCGGCGCACGCGGCGAAGGGCCTCCGACGAAACCGAAAGGTCTTGCCAGTGCAGCGTGTCGTCGTCGAACGCGAAGCGGTCCGGCTCGTCGTCGCTCAGGATGCGCCGAAGCTCGCCCGCGCTCAGGTCGTGCTCAGCGGCGAGGGCGGCCCCGCCGAACAGGTTGACGAAGCCGTGCATCATCGTCTCCGCGTCGTCGTCGTAGCGCCGGAACGGGTGGTGCAGGCCCGCCGTGGCCTTGAACGGCACATCCTGCCGCAGGCACGCGAGCACGGCGTCGGACAGGCGGTCCGGCGCGGGGTGGTCCGCCGGCACCGGCCCGCCGCAGCGCAGCTTTAGCCCGAAGGCAGCCTCGTCGCGCCCGGCGAGTGCACCGGTTACGAACGTGGCGTGGCGGGCAGCCTGCTCGTTCAGCGGGATCTCCAGGAAAAACGCAGGCGTCGCCCGGCGCGCGTCTTCGGCTCCGGCGAGCATGTCGCGCAGGAACTCGTTGAGCGTCGCCGTGTCGCCCGTGAGCAGATCGGCGGGCAGGTGCATCTCGACGGCCTCTACCCGCACGGCCTCACCGTGCCGCCTGTGGAACTGCCGGATGCGGTGCAGGTCGTGCTCCAGCTCGCGCAAGAAAGCCGCCGGGTCGTCGCCGCGCCCGGCCAGCACGGAGAAGCGAAACGGCGGCGTGTTCTCCTCAAACAGCGCGCTCGCGGCCTCGTCCAACGGGGCGAGGTGGCTCGCCGTGCAGACGAAGCGGCCCAGCATCCAGGCGTCGTCGGAGCGACGGTAGGCGGCATAGTTGCGAAACGCCTCCCGGAGCGGTAGACCGGCGGGCGGAAAGAAGCCCGCGTAGTCTACCACATCGCGGAGCAGGGCACGCAGGGAAGAAGGCATGATGGTAGGAGCAAGTGGCAGGAAGCAACTCTCAAGTTACCGATCCGTGAATGGGTTCGTCAAGAAGCAGTCATCGCATGTAGCGGCGCAGCGTGCTGCGTCGCCCGCGAACGCCTGCCTGTGGCAGACAGGCGGCGATCTCCCGCAATGAGGCTGCCTGGCCTGTGGAGAGGGCCGCGTCCCTCCCTGCGATCGGTTCACGCAATGACGGCCTGAGTTTACGTGTTTTCTTCACGCATCAGTAAGATAACGAAACGCGAGGCGCGGGCACAACGCGTGCTATGAAACTGCCTGTCGGGGATGCTTGTAGGGTGAACGAAGATACATGTCGACCGGTTTTCAGGAAGAGAAAAAGCCGTTCGGCGCAACTCCGATGACATCATGAACATATTCTCCAATCAATTATGAAAAGGCGACTCTCACTTATGTTCGTCGTTGTGCTGGGCGGATTGCTCCTGAGTGCCGGGTGCGCCAGCGATCCCAACGTGGAGGGGGCGAGGCTGGATCTAAAAAACAATGACTATAACCGCGCCCTCGAAAATGTCAACAAAGCGCTGGACAAAAACCCGAAGAACGCCACGGCCCTCCGGCTCAAGGGCGAGATCCTCATGAAGCAAGCGCGCAGCGTCAAAAAAGACGTAGAGAAGCGCTCGAAGTTGGTGCAGCGCAGCCTGGATGCGTACGAGAAGGCGGTGGAGGTCAAGCCTGATTTGGAAAGCCGGGTTACAAAGATGATGCGCCAGTCCTACGTCAAGGAGTTCGAAAAAGGATCCAAAGCGTTCGAGCGAGGCAAAAAAGAAAAATCGGCCTATAACGCCGCCGCCCAGTATTTCAAGAATGCCTCCATGATGCAGCCGGACTCGACCGGGCCGTACGTCAACCGGGCGTTTGCGCTGATGAACGCGGGCGACCGGGAAGCCGCCATCGAGCCGCTGGAAACCGCCATCGAGATGGGCGCCGATAAGGTGCAAAACTATCGCTTCCTGGCGAACCTGTACTGGAAGACGGATCGCTCAGACGAGGTCATCGCGTTGCTCGAAGAGGCGCGCGGTAAGTATCCTGACAACGCCGACATACAGTCGCTTCTGCTCAACGCTTACGTCAACGCCGGAGAAACGGAGCAAGCCATGGAGACCTACCGGTCGGCCATCGAGAAGGAGCCGAACAATAAGCTCTACCGCTACAACTACGGCTCGCTTCTACTGGAGGCCAAGCGCTACGACGAGGCCATCGAGCAGCTTGAGCGCGCTGTGGAGGTCGACCCCGAATACACAAACGCGCAGTACAACTTAGGCGCGGCCCACGTGCAGAAAGCGGTGGCTGCCAACGACTCGCTCCGGAAAATCAACGAAAAGTTTCGGGGCAACCGCGAGCAAATGTCGCAGAGCGAAAAGAAAGAAATGCGCGCTCGAATGAAGAAGCTCTCCAAAAAGCGCGAGTCGAACTTCAGCGCGGCCATCCCGGTGCTGGAAAAAGCCTACAACCTGACCAAAGCTGCTGGTGACGACACGCAGGGCATCTGCAAGTCGCTCTATCAGGCGTACGTGCAAACCGGCCAGGAGGAGAAGGCGCAATCGTACTCCGAGTGCGCGGGCTTCGAGGACAAAACAAGCAGCAGCAGCCAGTAATAGCAGCAACTTGCCGCAAGCAGCGCCCGGATCTCTCAGGCGTGAGAGGTCCGGGTTTTCTTTTTGCAAACGACGGACCGCTGCGCCTTTTCAGCCGTCAAAACGCTCCCCCTCATCCTCCGAAATACGCAACACTCATGTCTTCCTCCGATCAACCGGAAACCGAGAACCATCCAACCGACAACCAAGAACCGACAACCAGCAACCACGCGCTCGCCACCCGCTGCGTGCACGCCGGGCAGCAGCCCGACCCCGCCACGGGCGCCGTCATGACGCCCATCTACCAGACCTCGACGTTCGCACAATCCGCGCCGGGGGAGCACAAAGGCCACGAGTACGCCCGCGTCTCCAACCCCACGCGCTCGGCGCTCGAAGGCAACCTCGCCGCGCTCGAAGGTGCCGAGCACGGCATCTGCTTCGCCAGCGGCGTCGCCGGTATCGACGCCATCCTGAAGGGCGGCCTGCGCCCCGGCGATCACATCGTCACCACCAACGACCTGTACGGCGGCACCTTCCGGCTCTTCAAGGAGGTCTTCGAGCCATTCGGGCTGGAGTTTACGTTCGTCGACATGACCGACGCGGACGCCGTCGAGCAGGCCATTCGCCCCGAAACCGAATTGCTCTGGCTGGAGACGCCCACCAACCCGCTGCTGCGTGTGATCGACATCGCGCGGCTCTGCGAAATGGCCGACAGCCGGGACATCACCACCGTCGTCGACAACACGTTCGCCTCGCCCGCCCTGCAGCAGCCGCTCGACCTCGGCGCGGACCTCGTGTTACACTCTTGCACCAAGTACATCGGCGGCCACTCCGACCTCATCATGGGTGCGGTCTGCACGAACTCTGACGAGTGGGCCGACAAGCTGCGCTTCCAGATCAAGAGCGCGGGGGCGTCACCGGGGCCGATGGACTGCTTCCTGGCGCTGCGCGGCACCAAGACGCTGCACCTGCGCATGGAGCGGCACTGCCAGAACGGGCGGGCCGTAGCGGAATTCTTGAGCGACCACGCGAAAGTCGGGCGCGTGCGCTATCCGGGGCTGCCGGGCGACCCGTACCACGAGCTTGCCGATAAGCAAATGAGCGGCTTCGGCGGCATGGTCAGCTTCTCGCTGGCCGACGACAGCGTGGAGGCCGGCAAGCGGCTGCTTTCGGGCACGTCGGTCTTTACGCTGGCCGAGAGTCTGGGCGGCGTCGAGAGCCTGATCGACCATCCCGCCTCCATGACCCACGCCTCCATCCCCGCTGAGGGGCGCCGCAAGGCCGGCCTGGGCGACTCGCTGATTCGCCTCTCGGTGGGCGTTGAAGACGAAGGGGACTTGCTCAACGACCTGGATCGCGCCCTCGCCAAAGTGTGAAGGCGATTGGGGATTTTGGATCGAGGATATTAGTCCGCCACCGCTTGGCGTTCATCCGCTTCCGCCGCCTCACGCGGCTGACCGTCCGGGGACGGCGCGCACCGCTCGGAATCGGCCTTGTGCTTTCTGTCCCGGAGGGTCTTTTGCACTTGGTAGATGGTAAGATACGCGCCGCCCGCGATGAACAGGTAGTAGGCCAGGACGCGCCAGGTGACGAGCGTGGGTGCCATAACGGCCTGCGGGATGAGCGGTCCGATGAAGAGCGCGTACAGCCCCTCGATGCCGCCGGAGCCGCCGGGCGTGGGCAAGGCCAAGGCCAGGAGCATCAGCCCGGCGGAGCGGAAGATGAGCAGCAGCTTGTCCAGTTCCGTGTAGACGCTCCACACTACGAAGACGAGCGACAGGTAGCGGCTGATCCACGCCCCGACGGTCATCAGAAAGCCGTTGACGAAGAAGCGGAGCGGCTGGCCGCGCAGCATGGTGGCGCGGCGGCGAAGCTGCGTCATCTCGCGGTCCACGCGCCCCTGAAAGCGCCGAAGCCAGCGGAAGCTGGTCAGCCAGTGGGCCGCCTTTTCGAGCACGTCGATGCGCACGAGCGTGGCGTAGGCGAAGAGCACCGTCCATCCCAACATGCCGACGAAGAAGGTCGCCAGCACCCACTGTCCGATCCAGCCGGCGGCCTCCGGAAAGACGGGCATCCACACGGTGGCGAGAAGCAGGGCCGGTATGGTGACGGCGAACCAGAGCTGGTCCAGCAGCATCGAGAACAGCATAAGCGCGGTCGTTTCGCCTATGCGCAGGTCCACGTCGCGCGCCACGTAGAAGGTAGCCAGCGGCGCGCCCCCGATGGCCGAGGGCGTGATGTTGGAGAAAAAGTCCCAGGCCAGCTGCCCGCGCAGCCCGCCCTCAAACGAGATGCGCCCGCCGGAGATGTAACTCAGGCGCCACCCGCCGAACACCACGCGCGCCGCGACCGCTGCAACGGCGAGCGCCAGCCAGCCCGCGTTGGCGCGTCCGGCGTACGCCCAGAACACGCTCGCGTCAAACGTCAGGTAAGCAATGAGGGCCAGCACGCCTACGCTCAGTAAGACAGCGCCCACGGCGTGCCATACCGGAATCGAAGGCAGTTCGTCCGGCGAGCTATTGACTGACGGCGGCGTCTCGGTATTTTCGATGGACGTGGAGGGCGTTTGCGGCATGAACGATGAAGGAAGATGCGACCAGGCGGGCAGTAGTGGACTGTTACAGGTCAATTGTGGTATGTGCAAGCAATCTCAAAACCCATGTAAAGCACGTCATTCTGACCGGAGCGGAAGAATCCCCATCGGGCTGACTGCCAGGTGAAAGAGATTTTTCGACTGCGCTCAAAATGACAGCCTGGGGTTTTGAGATTGCTTCTGGAACCTAACAAATCACGTGTAACCCTCCAGTAGTTCGACAACCCCGATTCTTTAGGATGCGTTTCATCCGGATGGTTGTCCGCCGGAGAGGACGGCATAAAACGTGAAACGTAAGGGGGGCTTTCTTTTACGTCTTACGTCTCGTCAGCCGAAAGCAGCTTCAAGATTTACGGTTGACGGCGCAGCAGCTTTTGCTGTTCGATAGAAAGAGATACGAGCGAAAGGCGAAAAGGGATTCATGCATTGACGGATGGCGTCGCGGCTCAACAAAAACTTAGCGAGCGTTTGGCAGTAGTACTGATCCGCACGGAGGGGTGCTAAACTTTAACCAGTGAACAACCAGGAGCGATAGGAAGATACAGAGGATGGGAGGAAAAGACCACGTTGCAACGTGTCATCCTCTTTCCCTTCTATCGTCCGCGAGACCCGTAAGCAGCGTCAGGTACCTCCGCTCGAATATTTTAGCAAAACAACTGCGGCTCCAATTCTGCTTATGCCTACGCCTCCCGACGCGCCGCTGGCCGACTTGCACGCGCACACGAGTTGCTCGGACGGACGGCTCACGCCTGCCGCGCTCGTCCGCAAGGCCGAGGAGCACGGGCTGCGGGCGCTGGCCGTCACCGATCACGACACCGTGGCGGGCCTGGACGAAGCGCGTGCGACAAGCGTGAACTGCGAGTTGCACGTGATTGCTGGCGTCGAGCTTAGCGTCACGGTTGACGGTGAGGAGCTTCACCTGCTGGGCTACTTCTTCGAGATCAATCATCCGCGCCTGCGGGAAGCGCTCGGCAGGATGCGCGACGGGCGACGCCGCCGGGCGAAGGCGATGGTAAAGCGGCTCCGGGAGAAAGGCGTGACGCTCTCGTTTGAGGCTGTGGAGGAGCAGGCCCGCGACGCCTCGGCTATCGGGAGGCCGCACGTGGCCGCAGCGCTCGCAGCGGGTGGGCACGTGGCCTCGCACCAGGAGGCGTTCGACCGATACCTGCACGACGGCGGCCCCGCCTTCGTCCGCAAGTCGCGCTTTCCGATCCGCGAGGCGCTCGCCGCGTTGCACGACGCGGGCGGGATCGGCGTGCTGGCGCACCCCGGCCAGCATACCAGCACCGAGCGGGTGGAACGACTTGCGAAGGCTGGATTGGACGGCCTCGAAGTGCACCATCCCTCGCATCCGCCGCATCTCGCGCAGTATTACGAACGGGAGGCTCGCCGTCTGGACTTGATTCCAACCGGCGGTTCCGATTATCATGGTCATCGGAAACGCGACGAGCAGCGCCTGGGGCAGTACGGCATTCCGCACGAACAGCTCCGGAAGAGCGAGTTCGGAGTTCCGAGTTTAGAATGCTGAGTTCTGGATTTTGTGTTTCGCTCTGTTAAGTGGCAATGCAGAAGTTATCCGGTGTCGGTGCCGGCCTTGCGCGCTCTCGCTTTCTTTCTTGCCGAGAAAGGAAGAAGGAAGGAAAGGAAGAAAATACGAATGGACGCGCTCCGGCGCTTCTGCTGAAGGTTCTGTCCCACTCTCATCCTTTCTTACTTTCGTTCTTTCATTCAGCAAGCGAAGCAGACCGGTAAAGAAAAGACTGTAAAAGACGAATTGCACGGGCACTTATCGTTCAACCTGAACCCCCCGAATCCAGAACTACCAATCACCAGTAACCAGCCCACCGCGCAACCAATTCGTGCCTACGTTCATAGAAGGAAATCACGACGCCGGCGACGCCCGCTTCGCCGTGGTGGTGAGTCGCTTCAACGCGCTCATCACGGAGCGGCTGCTGGAAGGGGGAAGGCGACGACGTGACGGTGGTGCGCTGCCCCGGTGCTTTCGAGGCGCCCCTCGTGGTAAAACGCCTCGCGGAGCAGGGCGAGCACGACGCCGTGCTGTGCCTCGGAGCCGTTGTGCGCGGAGACACGCCGCACTTTGAGTACGTGGCCGGCGAGGCGGCGAGCGGCCTGACCCGCGCTGCCCTCGACACCGACACGCCCGTCGTGTTCGGGGTGCTCACGACCGACACCGTCGAGCAAGCCCTCGAGCGCGCCGGCAGCAAGGCGGGCAACAAAGGATCGGAGGCGGCGGAGGCCGCAATCGAGATGGTTGACCTCATGCGCACGCTCTGAACGGCTGCAAGTTTGCACGTTTTGCACAACTCGTCAATCTGACCGCCTGTAACGGATTCACGCATTTGTTCGCTTTGGGAAACGTTTTGCGGATCTGATTTTTGCTACGGACCTGACTTTTCAGCAAGCACGAGGTGAACCGCCCATCGCGCGTCGTGCTCTTTCCCGTAGCCTCTTCCCGTCAATCCGCAAAAATCCTATGCGTACCGTCCCCCTCTCGGCGCGTTGCTTCGGCGCGCTTTTCCTCGTCGCTTCCGCTGCCTTTTTTTGGCCGAATCCAGCGCACGCGCAATCGCCTATCGGCGCGTGGGAGGCGCACACGGCCATGCGCGAGGTGAGGGGGCTGGCCCGCTCCGATTCCGCACTCTGGGTAGCCACCACGGGCGGCGTGTACCGGTACGCGCCGCAGGACGGCGACATCCGACGCTTTACGGTGACGAACGGCCTGCACGACGTGAACGCGCGCGCCATAGCCTACGACCCATCCGGGCCGAGCGTGTGGGTCGGCTACCGCGACGGCGTCATCGACCGCTTCAACCCGGCATCGGGGGCTGTCACCAGCTTTCAGGATATCGCCCGCTCCGACCGCTTCTCGCAAAGCAACATCCACCGCCTTCAGGTACGCGGCGACTCGCTCTACGCCGCAACCGCCTTCGGCGTGGTCGTTTTCGACAAGCAAACGGAAAAGGTGCGTGACAGCTACACGGATCTCGGCAGCCTCAATGCCGCCTCCGACGTGTACGACCTCACTTTTGCGCCCACTCCAGCGGGCGAGCCGGGTCTCTGGCTCGCCACCGAAAGCGGCATGGCCTACGCTTCGATGCAGGCGGCGAATCTTAAGGATCCCGCCTCTTGGACCGTCGAGCCGACGGCGGCCTCCGACGATCAGCTCATCGCGCGTTCCGTCGCCGCCTTCAACGGATCGCTGTACGTGGGCATGGACGTCGATCAGGAAAGCGATTACAACGGCGATGCGCTGGGCCTCTACCGGCGCGCGCAGTCGGGGCGCTACGAGCGCGTGCCGCACGGCGGCGGCGAGGTGAAAGCGCTCTCTGCGAATGAGAACCGGCTGTACGGCACCCGGCGGTGGGGCGCTTTCATGGTGGAAGCCTCCGGGCAAGCTCATCGGCTCTCCGATGAGGACGTTCCGGATCGCCCCAATTCCATCATCGCCGATTCGGATGGAAGCCTGTGGATCGGCGATCAACGCGGGCTGGTTGCCGCGCATGTTCCCGCATCGGGCGGCAACGCCTTGCAAGTGGAAGGCCTCCTCTATCCCGACGGGCCGTATGAAAACAGCATTTCCAGTCTGCACGTCGACGAAAGCGGGCGACTTATCGTCGGGGGAAGTAAACAGAGAGGGACGGGGTTTTACGTGTTGCGAGCAAATGGAACATGGAAGAGCTATACTTCCTCCGCGTATGAGGACTTGCCCAACGGGAATTATAATCGCGTTTACGGGCAACGCGACGGGCACGTCTGGGCGGGATCCTTCGGAGACGGCGTGGCGATGGTCACGCCCGACGATACGGTAAAGAACTTCGATGCGCGAAACTCTTCGCTTGCCGCTGCCGATGGTGAGAATTTTGTTGTCGTCGGCGGCCTGAGCGTCGACCCTGACGGGCGGCTCTGGGTTACAACTCAACTCACGCGTGGTGCAGCCCTTCACGTGCGCTCCCGGGAGGGGCAGTGGACTGCCCTCCCCAACCTGCTGGGTCCCGGGCGCGTCTACAGTCGCCTTTTTATCGATTCCTACAACCAGAAGTGGATCATAGCGGATCGGCAAGGCAATCTGAACATTGCTGATGGGCTGGCTGTGCTCGACACGAAGGGCACACCCACCAACCCCGACGACGACGCGTACCGCCTTTTCGATCAAGAATGGCAGACGGATGATCGCACTGGGTTGCCCAGCACGTTCGTCAACGCTGTTACTGAAGACCGCGACGGCGTGATCTGGGTCGCCACGAACAACGGCATTGCCCAGCTCACGAACACGGGCGTCGTGGCCGACGACCCGAACGTGCAGTTCAGCTTGCCGCAGCTCGAAAGCGTGGAGAGCGGCGAGGACCCGTACTTACTGCACGGCCTGGCCGTCAACGACATTGCGATTGACGCTGCTAACCGACTGTGGGTCGCCACAGAGAAGGGGGTCTATTATGCCAGAGAAGTAGAAGGCGGCTATCGCATCCTCGATCACTTTACGCAAACCAACGCGCCGCTGCCCGACAACTTCGTGCAGTCCGTAGCGGCCAACAACCAGACCGGCGTGGTTTACTTCGGGACCGATCGGGGGCTTGTCGGTTACCGGAGCGAAGCCATCCAGCCGGCGGACGAGAAGAAGAGCCTTACGGTTTATCCCAATCCGGTCAGGATGGGTGAGGACGCCGCTCCCGACATTTACATCGAGGGGCTGGTAGAGGAAACCGAGGTGCGCATCCTGACGCCGGACGGGCGGACCGTGGCCCAGCTTGAGGGGCGCGGGGGGCGCGTGCGCTGGAACGGGCGCGACCGGCAGGGACAACTCGTTCCCTCCGGGGTGTACCTCGTCGTTGCGGTGGGGCAAAACGGAGAGGGCGCGGCGTACGGCAAGGTGGCGGTGCTCCGCTAAGCCGGCTCGACGAGGCGCTTGAACGTTTCCTGCGATGCGCGGCGCGCGATGAAGGAGCACG
>PXTQ01000043.1 GCA_003022505.1 Bacteroidetes bacterium QS_8_64_10
AGGCTCACATCCACGACTGCGGATCGACGCGCGAGCCGGCTTCCGGCGTCAGGTGCTGCACGACGCGTTCCGGTGCTTCGTCGAGCGCAACGTCGCTTTCCGCCGAATCGCCGTCCGGCAAAAGCGTGACGGTACGGCGACGCCCCGGATCCGCCTGATGTTCACGTACGCGCACGCCGAGCTGCCGGTCGTCCAGCGCGACGAGCGCCGTGCGTTCGTTCGGGCGATTCGGGAACGGCTCGCTGCGCGGCAGAGCGTCCGCTGCGGCGTCGAGCGCGCGCCGCGCCTCATCAGGCGAGGCGGCTTTGAGCCTCACGAACAGGTCGATCTCGTAGTCGAGGCCAAAGTCGATGTAGAGCCGCGTGTAGTTGGGCGAGAGGGGCCGCCACTTCACGTCGAGCCGGCCCTGCCCGTGCGTCAGGTCGCGCACGGCGCGGGCGAGCGAAGCGAAGTGCTCGCGCAGGTCGTCGCGCAGCGCCCCGTACGCGGCGGCCTCCGCCTGCATGTCGCCGGGCTGCTGCCGGCTCGCCTGCATCGCGGCTTCGTAGGACGCAGACCGGAGCCAGCGCTGCACGGGAGCAGCGTTTGTCATCTGTTCGCTCACCTCCTGCATCGAGCGTTCCAGGGCCGGCTCGATGCGCCGCATCCAGTCTTCTTCGCTAAGCTCTTGGTCGGGCATGAAGGCTATTTCGTGCTCTTGTTTTACCGCAGATGTTTTTACTGCAGAGGACGCTGAGAGCGCAGAGAGAGTTTGAGAGTTACAGTAAAAGCCTGCAATTAACGACCTCGCAGCCTCATAGATTCGTAGATTCTTAGCCTCTCATCTTTGCGTACGTTGCGATCTCGGCGGTAAATCTTCTGCCAGTACGCAGCGCCGCGCTACTCCCGCAATCGCGTTCGCACGAAAGCCCGCACCGAATCCCCCGCGACCGGCCCAGTGATGCGCCGCACAATGCGTCCTTCGCGGTCGATGACGAACGTCGTCGGCAGGCCATAGACGCCGCCGAACCGGTTGGCCGTGCGGCGGCCAGCGAGCGCGAGCGGATACGGCATCTCGCGGTCCTCAACGTAGGAGCGCACGACCTCGCGGCCTCGCTCGTCCAGCGCCACCCGGATCACGACCAGCCCGCTGTCGCGCAGCGCGGCCAGATCGTCCGACTCGCGGCGACACGGTGCGCACCACGTCGTCCAGAAGTTGACGAGCACCGCGCGACTCCGGTAATCGGCCAGCCGGAGCGTGTCGCCTCGGAGCGTCGGCAGCGCGAGGCTTTCGGGCGCAGGGCGCGGGAGCCGGAGCGCGCTGCTGCCGATCCGAACGCTTTCGACGGGCGCGCGGAGCGTGCCGGCGGAGGACGGAGCGAGCGCCCGCGCGGTGGTGTCGGCGCGCAGTGAGGGCGCGTCCGGGGCGCGGCAGGCTCCCAGCGTCGCCGCTGCGAGGCACAGCGCCAGCGCCATCCGACGACGCGCAAACATGCTCATCCGTCGGAAAGATGCGAGCGCACGTTTTCCTCCGTCACGTCGTCGTGCGAGGTGTCGAACGTCGCCTCGCCGTCGCGCACCAAGATCGCCTGCGGCGTCTCGTGGCGAATGCCGAACTCGTCCTCGATCTCGTCAGACACATCGCGCGCGTGCTGCACGACGACCTCGTAGATGGGCGGCCCGCCGTTTCCGGCCAGCGCCTTCATCTCGTCCTGGGCGCGAGCGCTGATCGGGCAGGTGGAGCTGTGCTTGTAGAGCACCACGTCTTGCTCGCGCGAGGCGTCGAGGGCGGCGTCGAGATCGCTGTCGCTGGCGAGGTTCTGAATGTCGGAAGGGTCAGCCATATCCGGAGAATCAGTTTGTAAGATACAGATGCGCGCCAAATAATGCGCGGTCGGTTGTGGCGTTCCGAGCGTTGCAAGGTCACAACAAATACGGGGGGAGGAGGATAGGAGGAGTGGACGTGATGAAGGCCAAGGCGTCCTCACTCATCTTCGAAACTTGCAACCTGTAAACTTGCCAACTTGAAACCAGCATGGAAGCTACGCAGACAAGAGCAGACGACGTTCGCTGGAAGCTGGACGACCTCTACGAGTCGGAATCTGCCATGCGCGACGACCTGGGAGCGGCGCAGCGCGAGGCCGAGCAGTTGTCGGAAACCTACCGGGGCCGCGTGGCTGACCTCAGCGCGGCGCAGCTGGCAGAGGCGCTCGACGAACTGGAAGCCGTGCAGGACCGCGCCGGACGCGCCTACACCTTCGCGTATCTGCGCTGGTCCACCGACACCAACGATCCCGAACGCGGCGCGCTCCTGCAACACGTTAAGGAAGCGTACACGCAGATCGAGCAGCAGCTCATTTTCTTTGAAACGGAATGGGCCGAGGCTCCGGAGGAGCATGCCGAGAAGCTAATCGAAAGCGACGAGTTGGCCGGGTACGAGCACTTCCTGGAAGTGGAGCGCCTGAAAAAAGACTACCTGCTTACGGAGCCGGAGGAGAAAATCCTGAGTGAGAAAAACGTGACCGGGCGCAGCGCCTGGAACCGGTATTTCGACGAGACGATGGGCGCGGCGCGCTTTGAGCTGAACGGCGACGAGCTTACGCGGCAGGAGATCCTCAAAAAGCTCTACGAGCCGGACCGCGACCTGCGCCGCCGCGCGGCCCTCGCGTTCACGGACGGTCTCGAAGATCACGAGCGCACGCTCATGTTCGTGTTTAACACGACCCTGGCCGACAAAGCCTCCGACGACCGCCTGCGCGGCTACGGGCGCTACGACCTCGTGGCGCGCTTCTACGACCTGAAGCGCCGCCTGCTCGGCCTCGACGACCTGAAGGACTACGATCGCTACGCACCGCTTTCGGACGCTGACACGCGCTACGAATGGGACGACGCGCGCGGCATCGTGCTCGACGCCTACGGCGACTTCCACCCGCAGATGGCGGAGGTCGCGGGGCGGTTTTTCGACGACGGCTGGATCGACGCGCCGCTCGCGCCCGGCAAACGCGGCGGGGCGTTCTCCCACGGCGCGGTGCCGAGCGCGCATCCGTACGTGTTGCTGAATTACACGGGCAAGCCGCGCGACGTGCGGACGCTCGCCCACGAACTGGGCCACGGCGTGCATCAATTTCTGGCGCGCGAGCAGGGCGTTTTGCAGGCCTCCACGCCGCTTACCACCGCCGAGACGGCCTCGGTCTTCGGCGAGATGCTCGTCTTTCAGCGCCTGCTTCGCCGCGAGGACGATCCGCAAAACCGCCTGGCGATGCTCGTCTCCAAGATCGACGACACGATGGCGACGGTCTTTCGACAAACGGCCCTGAATCGCTTCGAAAACAAGATCCACACTGCGCGCCGCGAGGAGGGCGAACTGACGAGCGAGCGGTTCGCCGAGGCCTGGATGGAAACGCAGCGCGCCATGTTTGCGGGCAGCGTCACGCTGGAAGATCATTACCGCCGCTGGTGGAGCTACATCCCGCACTTCTTGCACACGCCGGGCTACGTCTATGCGTATGCCTTCGGCGAGCTGCTGGTGCTAGCGCTCTACACGGAATACGAGAGGACCGGCGACGGCTTCTCGGAACGGTATCTGGACCTGCTGGCCGCCGGCGGCTCCGACTGGCCCCGCGCGCTCGTCGGGCGCTTCGGCCTCGACCTGACGGACGCCGACTTCTGGCAGCAGGGCCTCGACGCCATCGAGGAGCTGATCGACGACGCCGAAAAATTGGCAGAAAAGACGGCGACTCCGATTTGAGTGTTCACAAAAGAGGACACCTTTCACACAAATCCAGCCAAATACAGCGTAAATGTCTACCTGAGCACAGAATTAAGATAATATGAAGGCGTGGCAGACTCTTTGCGCTTTGATGGCGTGCACTCGTCCTCGTTTCATCAAACGCCTTCGCTGCTATGCTGCCCCGTCACCTCTCCCCCCTCGTTTTGCTCGCCGCTGTCATGCTTGCCGCCGGATGCGATGAGGGTCCAGTCGGCCCGCAAGGCCCGCCGGGTCCGCCCGGTCGAAGCGAGACGGCCGTTTACACCGAGAACTTCCGCTTCTACTTGAGCGACGCCGAGCGCTCGGAGGACGGCTTCACGACGGCCGTACCCTACGAACTCGACCTACCGCCGTCCATTGCCGACGACGGCGCGGTGTTTTTGTACTACCGTGCCTACGGCACCTGGACGGCTGCCCCCACGACGGTAGGCGTGGAAGCTCCGAACGACCCGCCGCGCGTCGATTACACGGTGACGCTCGGCTACGGCTACGACGTCGATTTCCTGGAAGTCTACCTAGAGGCGTCCTCAGCGGATCAGGCCGTGTGGGACGCCATCGCGGAGACGCAGGGCCTCTTTACCGAAGCGGGCATCGGTGACCCCGACGGCGTCCGCATGAAGGCCGTCTTGCTCGAAGACCTTGCCGCCGCCGCGAAACGAAGCGTGGACTTCTCCGACTACGAGGAGGTGGCGCGGGTTTACGACCTTGAATAGGAGTCTGCAAATCGAAGAGTCTATGAGTCTACGAATCTTTTTCTTAGACTCATAAGATTCTCAGTCTTGTAGATTCTTATCGCCCCACCGTCACCGGAACGACAGCACGCCCGCCGGGCACCCGCAGCCGCACGAAGTACGCGCCCGCTGGCAGGCCCTCCACCGGAACCGAGAGCGCGTGCTCGCCAGCAGCCTGCCGCCCCGACGCCAGCGTCCTGATGCGGCGACCCAGCACGTCGTAAAGCGCCGCTGTCACTGCGCCGGAGCGCCGTAGCGTGTAGCGTAACGTAGCGCGCGCGTGGGCCGGATTGGGGAACGGCGCTTCCACGCGAGCCTCCGCGAGCACGTCAGCGGGCGCAACTGGCGTGCCCCCCGCGAAGTCGAAGCGCGCGAAGACCGGCAGGTGGTCCGAGGTGGTGCAGACGTACTCGCCATCGCAGTCGCCGCCCATGCCGTCAAAGGCGTCGAGCAACGCCGCGTACCGCATGGCGGAGTCGTCCACGTAAGCGCTGAACAGTTCGTTCGTGATCAGGATGTGGTCGTAGGTGCGGTTGTTGCCGCGCCCGAAGTCACAGTCGTCACTGTCGCCGCAGAACGTGCCGAGGTCGTTTTGCTCGATGGGCAGGCTCACGAAGCGGTAATCCTCGTCGTCCGTTCGGAAATCGGCGTAGGGCGAGTCGCCGCCGACGTGCACGGAGCCGTCGACCTCGTCGTTATAGTCGCCCAGCACGACGACCGGCTTGCCGGCGAGCGAGCCGAAGTCGAGCCGGCTTTTGAGGGCATCGGCGGCGTCGGAGCGGCGCATGTGGTTTTCTTGCCCGTCGGAGGCTTTCGCGTGCAGCGTGATGAACGTCACCGTGAGCGAGGTGTCGGGAAGTGCGACGTCGGCCTCCAGTTTGAGCGGCGCACGGTTGCCGAACTCGCGGCGAGAGTCGGTCAGGATGTGCTCGACGCTGGCCGTTTCCACGACGTCGGTGCGCCAGATGAAGCCGAGGCGCAGGAAGTCGTTGCCGGTAGCGAGCGCCCCCTCATAGCCGGCGCCGAGCGAGTCAATCAGGCGGTTGAAGTCGCTCTTGTCGCGGATTTCCTGCACGCCCCACACGTCGATCTCGGATTGCTCGAAGACGGTGCGCGCGTTCTCGAACTGCTGCGCCTCGTCAATGTCGCCGCTCCCGAAGAACAGCATGTTCCACGTCGCCACTTCCAGTGTGGCGGATTGGCCCTTCGAGGGCACGTTCTGCGCGGCGGAAGTGGGAACGAACGCGGCGGCCAGCAGAATTGCAAAAAATGCCATAGAGACGTAGCATGATACGTCTCTATGGCCATTAAATAAACTCGAAGATTCCATCATTCAAAATCCGTGTTCAGCCGAAAGCGCGCGATGCGGTCGTTGCCCGTGTCCGCGACGTAGACGATCTCGTCGAAGTACGTCACGCCCTGCGGGTCGTTGAACTGCGTCGCCCCGTCTCCGGTCCCGCCGAACGAGGCGGGCGCGGGCGCGATGGCGTCGCTGCCGGGCGGCGGCGAGACGCCCTCGATGCCGTTGGAAGTGAACGTAAACAGGCTGTCCGTGCCCGCGTCCAGCACGTAGATGTAGCCGCTCCCGTCGGCGGCGAAGCCGAGGTCGGAGGGATTCTCAAACTTGTTCTCTTCGTAGAGAAAGCCCTGCCCGCCGTCGGGATTCAGGGCCGCCTGCAAAAAGTCCGTGTTTGCCTCGTAGATGGTTCTTCCTTCGGGGGTCTCCGTAGGCACAATCGAGAGGACTGCGTAGGTAAGCTGCTCGCCGGGCGCGGGCGATTGCGCCATGAGGAACTCGTCGTTGGAATAGCTGGGACGCTGCGGCGGTTGCACGAACGTTAGCACGTCGGACGGGTGCACGGCGCTGCGCAGGCTGGGGCGCGTGGGGCTGAGCGGAAGCGCCTGCGTGTTTTCCAGTCGTCCCACCGAGTCCGGCGCAAACGTCAAGATGGCGTTTTGCGGATTGATGAACTGCTCGTCGTTGACGGGGCCGCGCCGCGACACGTAGAGCCGGTTGTTCGCCCGCACGGCGATGCCCGTGAATTCGACGGCTTCGTCCTGGAGCGCCGTCGTCGGATTCTCTTCAGTGCGCGGCGTGCGCGAATTATCGTCAAACGGGTGCCAGATGATGTCCGTCACGCGCGGGGAGCCGGTCGTCACGTCCGCGAATTGGTACACAACGGGTAAATTCCAGTCCATGCCGTCGATCGTCGTGTCGCGCCGGGCGGCCACGTAGAGGCGCAGGCGGCGGTCCTGAATGACGGCGTGAGGATCCCGCAGCGGCTGCCCGGCAGCTTCGTCCACGAAGGTTTGCGGGCGTCCCGCGCGGTCCAGCACGTGCAGGCCCGCTTCGCCCACGACGTACAGGAACCGGTCGTAGCCGACGTACACGTCTTGCGGCGCGTCGAGGGGCTGGCCGTTCGCGCCCTGCTCGAAGAACGGGTTCAGCGGCACGTACGACACCTCGTCAACGAAGCCGGGGGGCGTGCGGCCCTCCTCGAAAATTTCTTCAGTCGTCTCGTCTTGTTTGGAGCCGAAGAGCGTATCGCAGCCCGCCGTCGTTACGGCGAGGACGGCGATTAACAAAATGAAGGGAGGGCGCATTGTAGGAAAAACTGTTCGGTCATATATCGTAGAGGCGTTGCGATGCAACGTCTCCAGGTGCCGCAATGTCTTTACAGCGGTATTCACAACCCCACATTCACCCCGATGCGGTGAACCGTGCCGAGGTAATTGTGTCGGTTGAAGCCGTAATCCAGCCGCGCCTCGAACGCCTCGGAGAGGCGCGGCGCGATGATCCCGAAGCCCAGGCTCGGCCAGTTCGATGCCCCTCGGCTGAACCGATAGCCGCCGCGCATCACCAGCAGGTCGTTCCAGGTGTATTCCGCACCGAAGTTGAGGTTTTCAGCGTTGTCGTTCGGATTCAGAAGCTGCCCGGAGATCGTGAGATCGCTGCTGGGCGCTGCGTTGTGCAGCACGTCGTAGCTGACGCCCAGCAGGAACGTTGTGGGAGAAGTGAGGTCCTGATAGCTGTCCACCTCGACGGTGCTGCCCGACGACGCCGAGGACGGAGGCGCGAGGCGGTCGAGATCGCCGCGAAACGGCGCGTCCAGCCCGAAGTTGCGAATGGCGACGGCGGTGGAGATGCCCGTGTCGCCGATGCGATACGAAAACCCCAGATCAGCCATGACAGTGGTGGCCGTCAGGTCCAGCACGCTCGAGCGCACGAGCTTGGCCGTCAGGCCGTAGCTGAACAGGTCGGTGAGCGACTGCGCCACCGAGAGACCGACGGCCACGTCCACCCACTGGAACTTCTGACCCGTGCCGAACGGCTGGAACTCCGTCGTTTCCTTCATCTCGCCGGAGTTGAGCGCCTGCACGTAGCCGCCCAGCGTCAGGCCCAGCGAGCGGACGGGGTAGAAGCCGGCCAGGTAGTCGACGCTCACGTCGGTGTAATACAGCGTGTGGTGCGCGCCGATCTGGCCCCCCGGAGCCTTCGCCGCGAGCGCCGGATTCCAGAAGAGCGCGCTGGCGTCCGTGGCGTTGGTGACGACGCTCTGGCCCATCGCCGCCGAGCGCGCATCCGAGGGTACCTCCAGGAACTGGAAGCCGGACGTGCCCGCGCGGTCGCCGCCGAAGCCGGGCAACACGCTTTGCGCCTGCGCCGGGAGGACGGCGGCAGCGAGCAGGAAGAACGCGGCAAAGCAGGTCCGGAGAAGGTAGCGCATGGGACCGTGGTTCGTGGGTTCGTGAGTCGTACGTTTGTGGTCTGTATTTCGTAAGGTTGCCTCTTGTTACGTTTTACGCAATACGAAATACGCAATACGTCGCTGATAGAGGGAAGGTCATCGGTCCAATAGAAGGTGCCGGATCATTCAGAACCGATACGACACCCCAAACAGCACGTGGCGCTGCGGCATGTAGCGCGCCGGGTTGAAGGGGGGCAGGCCGCTCGTATTCGGATCCTCGAAGCGCGGGTCGCGCAGGCTGTTGGGCACGTCGAAGGCGGGATTGTTGCGGATCTGACCGGACGTGAAATCCGTTTCCGAGGGATCCACGTCCGGGTAGGCCGCGCCGGTGGTCGGATTCACAATCACGCCGTTGTTCTGGTTAAACAGGTTCGTGACTTCCATCGAGAAGACGAGATCGGAGGGGCCGACCGCCAGGCGGCGCTCCAGCGTCAGGTCGAACCACCACCACAGCTCGCCGATCTCCGAGTAGCGCTCGGACGGATCGGAGACGCGCTCGTAGTTGGGGCGCCAGGCGCAGTTGGAGCGCGAGAGGCCCTCGTCGGGGTTCTCGAAGCGCCGGCCCGTCCTCGGATGCTGCTCGCAGCCCACAAACTCGACGGGCGTGTAGCGCTGCCCGCTCCGCAGCGTGGACGCGAGATACACCCGGAAGCGGTTCAGGCCGGGCACGCCCAGCCACGGCTCCTCGCGGTCGTGCGTGAACGTGACGTTGGCCTTCACGTCGAGCGGGCGATCCCAGGCGAGCGGCGTCTCCTCGGTGTTCTCGATGTCGCCGTCGGCCAAGAACTGCTGAAGCGCTTCGTTCGAGGTGGAACTCAGGCCGGTGGCGCGCGAGAACGAGCCGGAAATCTGCCCCCGAAACCAGTCGCCGATGCGCTTCGTGTAGGTGGCCTCCAGTCCGCGCACTCGCGCAAAGTCGCCATTGACGCGGAAGGCGCGCGTCGTCTCGCGACCCGTCTGATCGCGGATCACCACGTCGGTGACGGTAATAAAGTCGAACTTGTCGCGCCAGAACGCTGTCAGGCCGAGCGCGTCGTCGGTGGTGAGCTGCCAGCGCAGGCCCAGTTCGTAGGAGATATCGACCTCCGGATCCAGGTTGGGATTGCCCAGATCCGAAAAGAACGAGCGGTCCTGGTAGAATGGATCCAGGCCCGTGTACACGAACGTCGGGTGCGGCAGCTTGGTGGAGTGGCCGTAGTTGAAAAACAACACCTGGTTCTCCTGAATCGGAAAGGAGACGCGCACCTTCGGAAGGAGCCGCAGCTTGTAGCGCAGGCCGCCCAACTCGAACGTGTCGTCTTTGTAGGACTGCCGCACCTCGTCCAGGATGGGCGCTCGCGGGTTGTTCACGAGCCGGTCCACATGCGCGCCCGGCGCCCAGTACTGAAGGCGCGCGCCGAGGTTGGCGATCAGCCCCCGGTAGCGGAACTGGTTGATGGTGTAGAGCGCACCGCGCTTGGGCTTGACGCGCCAGATGTCGGAGCGTTGTCCCAGCCGGTTTGTCTCGGTCGTCTGCTCGCCCTCGCCGACCTGCGCGCCCACCCAGGGCCGGATGATATCGATCCACTGGTAATCGTTGAACTTCGACTGGAAGCCGATCTCGTAGCGGTTGTTCTTGTCGGCGGAGAAGCGGACGAACGAGCCTTGCAGCGTGATCTGCTCGGCGAAGTGATCGTGGAAGAGCGTGGCGAGGCCGCCGTTGTTGTAGAAGCCCGGCCCCGGCAGCACGTTGAGCGCCGTGTCAGACGGAATGGTCGGGCCGGGATTGCCGAAGATCTCTGCCGGGTAGTTGATGATGCTCTCCGGATCAAGCTCAGAGTCCACGTTCGGCGGGCGCCAGCGTCGCCCGTTGGCGTCGGCGCGCAGCTTCGTAAACAAACGACTCAGTTGCAGCTCGTAGTACGTCTGATCGCCGATGACGTGCGACCACTTCAGGTAGCTGAGGTTGTTGTCGTGCGTGTAGGTGTTCGCCTTTTCCGGCTGCCGCACGAACGCATACTGGTAGCCCGGCTCCACGACCGCCTCGTTGCCCGTCACCTGCAGCGACTGCGTGTTCTGGTTCACCGACAGCGTGCGCTGGTACGAGGCCTGCAGCTTCATGCCCGGACGAACGGTGTAGGTCAGCTTGCCGAGGCCGTTCCAGCGGTTGCCGGTGCGCGGCGTGAAGAAGTCAGGCCCCACGATGGACGACTCCAGCGAGTCCGGGTCGCTCGTAAAGCGCGTGTGGCCGTCCGTCAGCTCCACCTGGCCGCTCGTAAAGAGGTGCAGCTTATCCTCGATGATCGGCCCGCCCACGCTAAACTCGTAGAGATCCTGGTTAAAGCTGGCCTTCCAGTCGTCGAGAACGCCGCCGAAGTTGTCGCGCTTGTGCTCGAACGTGCCGGACCACTCGTTGCCGCCGCTTTTCGTTTGCACCGTCACCACGCCGCTGGTCACGTCGCCGTACTGCGCACCGATGCCGCCGGTCGTCACGCTGACCTCCGAGAACGAGTTCGCGCCGAGGTCCACCCCGAAGCCAGTGCCCGCGAGCGGATCTTTGGCCTGCACGCCGTCCACCACGTAGCCCGTCTCGCTGGCGCGCCCGCCGCGAATGTAGAGGCCCGTCGGGTCTTGGCGCGGTTTCGATCTGTTCGGCATCGACCGTCTGCACGCTGGCGGACTGCTCCACGTTGATGAGCGGGTTTTCGCCCACCACGGTCACTTCCTCCTCGGTAGAAAGCACGGCCTCCGACAGCTCGACGTCGAGCGTGGTGGTTTCGCCGTCTTCTACCGCAACGCCCGTGATCTGCTTCGTCTCGAAGCCGACGTAGGTGACTTTGACGGTGTACTCGCTCGCGTCCAGGCCGGAGATCGTGTAGTTGCCGTCTACGCCGGTCGCCGCGCCTTGCGTGGTGCCTTTCACGATGAGGTTCACGCCGATCAGCGGGTCGCCGGTTTCGGCGTCGGTGACGGTGCCGGAGATCGAGCCTTGCCCGAAGGCGGCGGGAGCGGCAAGGAGCGCCCAAAGCGCAATCACCGCCGTAGTAGAGCCGTTGCGCGCAACGGCTCTACTACAATTTTGACAAAACAAAAAACGCATCACAGATCCACGTCGTCATTCATTCGGAAACGTCAGTCCTCGCAGCATCATGCGGACGGCCTGCTTCGGGGCCCCCTCGTTGCCGCCCACGCCCTCAAAGTTGCGGGTGCCGAATCCCGCGTCGATCAGCGGGAGGGCAAGCAGGGCCACCCGACGATCTTGACTGATGGAAGCCAGCGTCGAGGGACCCGGCCAGGGGCGCTCGTTGCCGTTGCTGTTTTCGTAGCGGAAGTTGCCCGCGTACAGGGAAATCGTGTTGGATCCGACTTTATAGGGATAGACGTCTTTGGTGGGCAGACGCGCCTGAAGTGCGGGCAGCTTTTCGCCCACGCCGGGCACGGTCCGTACCGGCTCCACCCGCGCGTCACGAGGCAATGTCAGTCGCGGTCGTTGGCCCTCGCCAGGCGAGCCGGGTTTCAGCGAGTCGACGTCGGTGGGAAACACCTCTGCTGCCGGCAGGAGCGTGACGGCCGGGTTTTGTTGCTCGTACGTGGCGGTGACCAAATTCGCGGGCACGTTCACAAAGAGTCGTCCGCCTTGCTCGAAGAACAAATCCATCACGCCGGCGGCCAGCGGGAGGTTTTTTTCTCCTATCGTGGAGGTGGCGTCTTTGGTCATCCAGTAGATGTAATCCCAGAGCGCGAGGGTGCGACGCAGCGTCGGCTCGGCAGCGGACGGGAGGAGCGCGGAACGAGTATCGCCGGTCGGGTACGACAGGTCCCACACGTCCGCCCGGCTGTTGGCCGGCAGGTAATCGTTTAGAATAGGCAGGTGGTAGGCCTGCATGTTGGACGCCGTCGAGGTGCGGAAGTCGTTGACGAACAGCACCCGGCTTTGCGGCTTGCGCACGTACCACGCGTCTTGCGGGCGACTCGGATAGCGCACCAGGGTGCTGGTCGTATCGGTCTGATCCACGGAGCGCACGTAAAGCGTGTTGTCGCCGTTCAGGCGCAGGCCCGGAACGGTTTTCCCCGTATTCTGAAACGACTCGCCGGCGTAGACTTCCGCCGTAGTGGTCGCCGTGGCCGCGCTGCTGCGGTCGATCTCGCTGGCGACGAACGTCACGAAGTCGATCTCCGGGGCCAACGGCGTAAACGAGGTGCTGTCGTTCAGGCTGATCTCGACGCGATCCAGGCTTTCAGCGCCTTCGGGGTCGTCGGCTTCCCACGCGAACGAGACGACCGGAAACGTCGTGTCGGGCGGCAGCTCGCGCTCGACGAGGCGCAGCGTGG
>PXTQ01000036.1 GCA_003022505.1 Bacteroidetes bacterium QS_8_64_10
GAGAAAACTGCTGGTCATCCTGAACACGATGGTCAAAAACGGCACGATGTGGAACCCGGATCTTCACACGACTTCCCCTTGACAATCAAGACCGTTGCTTTCCCACGCGCTCTCCCGCTCCTGCTCAGGGTAGGCGCTGTCGTATTTGCTTCGCAGGCACCGTTTTCGCCCAGCTGACCCGTTGAGGTTGCACTAAGAAGGCAAGCCGCGCTCCGCCGTCTGCGGTCTGCCATTCGGTTATTTTTCTTGAAACGCGGGCGCGGCACTTGCAACTCGGCAGACTGCTTTTCACTCTGGCAATCTCTTACGCCCCACGCACACGCATCCGCCCAACGATGCAAGACTATCTGAAACGCAAATTGCGCGACGTCCTCGATGCGTTCGACGACGACGTGCCCGATGACTTTGAGCCGGAACTGGAGACGCCCGCTAATCCGGAGCACGGCGACCTGTCTACGAACACGGCCATGCGGCTGCCGCCCCACCTGAAGCGCCCCCCGCGCGAGATCGCCAGCGACCTGGTCGGGCGGCTGCGCGAGCGCCTCGACCCGGAGCGCATCCGGGCCGTCGAAGTGGCCGGGCCGGGCTTCGTCAATTTCCGCTTCGCTGATGACTATCTCTGGAACGGCCTCTCCCAGATTCTTGCCGCCGACGACTACGGGCGCACAAAAGCGCACAGCGGGCAGCGCGCCCTCGTCGAGTACGTCAGCGCCAACCCCACCGGGCCGCTCACCGTGGGCCACGGGCGCAATGCCGTCCTCGGCGACACGCTGGCGAACCTGCTGGAATGGACCGGCTACGAGGTCGAGCGCGAGTATTACTTCAACGACGCCGGGCGGCAGATGCGCATCCTGGCCCAGTCGGTGCGGGCGCGCTACGAAGCCTTCGCGGATCCCGACGCGCCGACGCGCCCCATCGAAGAGGACGGCAACATCGAGGAGGTGCCGGCTTCGTTTCCGGAGGAGGGCTATCGCGGTCAGTACATCATCGACATTGCGCGCGACCTCTACGACGACGACCCCGACCTGCTCGACGCGGACGACCTTGCGCCGTTCCGGGACGCGGCGGAGGAAGCCATCTTCACCGAGATCGAGGACACGCTGAATAGGCTCGGCATAGAGATGGACCGCTACTTCAACGAGCGCGATCTCTACGACGAGGGCCGCGTTGAGGCCGTGCTGGAGCGGCTCCGCGAGGTGGGCGTCACGTACGAACGAGACGGCGCGACGTGGCTGCGCACCACCGACTTCGGCAAGGACAAAGACACGGTGCTCGTCAAGTCGAACGGCGAGCCGACCTATCGTCTGCCCGACATCGCGTATCACGACGATAAGTTTGCGCGCGGCTACGACCGTATCGTCGACGTGTTCGGCGCGGATCACGTGGCGACCTACCCGGACGTGCTAAGCGCCCTCGACGTGCTCGGCTACGACACCGACGAGCGCGTGAGCGTGCTCGTGTACCAGTTCGTGTCGCTCGTGCGGGGCGGCGAGCCGGTCACGATGAGCACGCGCGCTGCTAATTATACGACGTTGAACGAACTGATGGACGAGGTGCCGTCCGACGTGGTGCGGTTTTTCTTCTTGATGCGCTCCCCCAATACGCATCTCGATTTCGATCTGGAGTTGGCCCGCGAGCGCAACGAGAAAAACCCGGTGTTTTATCTTCAGTACGCGCACGCTCGCATCTCCTCGATTCTGGACAAGGCCGAAGAGGTAGGCTTTGATTACAACGCGGAGCCGGAGCTGGAGCGCCTAACGCACGACGCCGAGAAAGCTCTCATCAAGGAATTGCTGAAGCTCCCGGATGAGATTGCGGGCGCGGCGGACATGATGGCCCCGCATCACTTGGCGGACTACCTGCGCGACGTGGCGACGGCGTTCACGGCGTTCTACGGCGATTGTCATATTATCGGCGAGGAGCGCCCGCTGGCCGTCGCGCGGATGCACCTGGCGCTGGCCGCCCGCACGGTGCTGGCGAACGGCCTCGCCGTGCTGGGCATCAACGCGCCGGAGAGCATGTGAGGACGGTGGACGGCAAGAAGCGTTACAAGAAACGTACGCTCAGCCAATCTGCGAACTTGCCATTCCGAAAACATGTGTGTAAAATGTGTAATGGGTGATGAAAATACACGTCGGAAATGATGCGATGAGATGAGCAACGTCAGCCAAGCCGTGGAGAAGAAAGAAACGGGAGCGCACTTTACGCCGCGCCCGCTGAGTTTATTTCTCGCTCGCAAGATTTTGGATGCCGCTTGTCTGAAGGATGAGGGGGAGATCAGCGTGCTAGATCCAGCCTGTGGAAAAGGACAGTTGCTATCGGCGTTCGTGCGGGTCATTCCGGAGCGCCTGAGGGAGCGAACGAAACTCATCGGCATCGAGACGAATGCGGACTCGCTCGCACGTGCGGAACAACGACTTGCCGGTTTGGCGACGAAGGAAGTAGACCTGCAGCAGGCGGACTTCCTAGAACTATGCGCACAGGACGAAAACAACTCGGATCTTTTTAGTGGTGCGCCAGCAGTGCCATCTGTTCACGTCGTAATCGCTAATCCACCTTACGTCAGAACGCAAGTGCTCGGCGCGGAAAGGTCACGCAAACTGGCTTCTTCATTCGGGTTAAAGGGAAAGCTGGATTTGTATCAGGCGTTTCTGGTGGGCATGACGCAACGGCTGGCTCCCGGCGGCGTTATCGGCGTTATTACCTCCAACCGTTTCCTATCTACCAAATCGGGAGCTACGACGCGGCGTCTGCTCGCGCAGGAGTACGACATCGAGGCCGTCTACGATCTCGGCGACACGAAACTGTTTGACGCCGCTGTGTTGCCGTCGGTGTTCGTGGGTACGAGAAAACCGAGTCCTCACGACGAACGAGAACCACAGTTCCTCAAAATATACGGAAGCGATAATTCCCATTCGGAGGAAGAGTCGGAGCGAGTCGATTCCGTATACGATCTCCTCGATGAAGAGCGCAACGGCTGCTTTTCAGTGGGAAGCCGTACCTTTTCGGTGTCCAGCGGCACACTTGCGTTGCCACCTGATCCTTCCGAGCCGTGGAGTCTGATAACGGATGACGAAGCGGCATGGCTGCAATCCATAGAGGATCAAACGACCTGTCGTTTCGGAGATCTCGTTGACGTTAGAGTGGGCATCAAGACCAACGCCGATGAGGTATTCGTGGGCCAGGATTGGAGCACACTTGAGGCAAAACCCGAAGATAAATTGCTGCGCTGCTTGCTGACGTCGGATTGCGCGGACCGATGGGTACCTCGCCAAACGCAAAAACCTCGCGTGCTATACACGCACGAAGTGAGAAATGGAGACCGGAAGGCTATTAATCTGGACGATCATCCGCGAGCCGCTGCCTACCTCGAGCACCATCGCAAGCGACTCGAAAAACGCACGTACCTTCTCGAGGCGAATCGGAATTGGTTCGAGATATGGGTTCCTCAAGACCCTTCAGCTTGGTCAAGACCCAAAATTGTCTTTCCCGACATTAGCGCCGAGCCGAAGTTCTTCTACGACGACCAGCAATGCATCGTGAAAGGCAACTGTTACTGGTTTACACTTGCCCCCAACCGGGATAAGGACTTGCTCTTTCTTCTGCAGGGAATAGCTAATTCCCAGCTGGCAACCCGCTACCACGACCTGCGATTCAATAACAAGTTGTACGCGGGACGCCGGCGCTACTTGACGCAGTACGTAAAGACGTATCCCGTGCCTCGTCTCGATTCCACCGGTGCCAAGCAAATCATTGCGATGGCGAAAGAACTTACGTTCCGTGCCACTGACGGGGAAAAACGCCGGTCACTTGAGCAAGAATTGGAGGAAGCTGTCGCGCGGGCTTTTGGCGTTCAGCCGCTCAGTCGAAGAAATCATCGGGAAGATGAATCTGAATCTTCTGATTGAGTTCTTTTCCACCGAACTGATTGAAACGGCTGAAGAAGTCTTTTCCCGTAGTGACGTACAGGTGAGACAGCGTGACCTCATCACCGCTCGTGGATCCATAAAAAATAGCGTACCGAACGTCTCGATAGCGAGGTTGCACGTCCCGTATCTTGGGGATGTCCAGCGGATCGGTATTGTTGGGCAACGCCACGCCGAGATCGATGGTGGGAGAGGTCTGTAGCTTGACTTCAAGTAGTTGGTGGACGATGTCGGGAAAGCGACCGTCATCCTGGTACGAGTTGTAACCGAGAGCATTGCAAATGCGCCGGTGTAGCTCCGTGCCGCGATTTCGCTCCTGATCAAAGCCGGGATCCAAAAAGCTTGCGCCGATCAAGGGTTCGAGTCGGTCGAAGATTGCTTTGATGGGCAGCAAAGAACCGACCTCGGCGTAGTCAGTGGGTTGAGCCTCGAAAATGGCTGGGTTACGTGCTTCTTCCAACAGTGGAACAAGCTGCGCCGTGTCATTCTGCGAAATGAGTTCACCATCCTGTTCGCCCATGTCAAGACGAGCTTGGTACTTACCCGTCAGCGTGCCCGTCGTGTCCAACTCGGCGAGCGTTTCTCCCGTCACCACTCTTACGTTATCAATGACATCTTCTTGTGACACGTTGACAACGACGTAGCGACGCGATGGAGCGACCTGTTCATTCCAGATTTGTAGATTGTTCGACTTCTGAACGTAGACATCGAATTGCTGTCCCGGAAAGCGAGGCTGCTCCTTTTTGAAACTGGTGGGCACTTGGTAGCCCAGCGTTTTGCACACTTTCTCCTTGACCCGTTTGGAGCGAGTTCGAATAGGCAACCCCTTTACCGATGTGCCGGAAAGCCCGTTGTGCAGCAGTTCTTCCAGTTCCGCCGCCGGGATCCAAAGGTTCGGATCACCTACCTCAATAGAGTCATAAATGGATAGCCCTTTTCGGTGAATCGCTGTGACATAGGAAGATGCATTCATTATACTTTGCGTATCATCGTGAAGAAGCAATGACGGAGAGCGGTATGTATCCGTAGTGCCTCCGCTACTCGCGCCTCTCCTGAAAAAAGTCTTGCAGCAGCGCCGCCGCCCGGTCGGCCTCGACGCCGGAGACGACCTCCAGCCGGTGATTCAGGAGCTCGTCGCGCGGGATGTCGTAGAGCGTAGACGCCGCGCCCGCCTTCTCATCGAGCGCGCCGAAGACGAGCCGATCCAGCCGCGCCAAGACAAGCGCGCCCGCACACATCGGACACGGCTCCAGCGTCACGTAGAGCGTGCAGTCGGTCAGGTGCTTGCGCCCGAGCGCGTCCGCCGCCGCCGTGATCGCCAGCATCTCGGCGTGGGCCGTAGGGTCGCCGAGTTGCTCGGTGCGGTTGTGGTCGCGCCCCACGGTGCGCTCGCCCTCGTGCACGACGACCGCGCCGACGGGCACCTCGCCCGCCTCGGCAGCGCGCTCGGCCTCGCGCAGCGCCTTCCGCATCCAGCGCCGGTCCGGCTCCATCAGTTCGGAAAGGGCCATCTTTTCGTGAAGGTGTTCAGCAAACCTGTCCGAAGGCACCTTTCAGATCGCAGCGCCGAATTCGAGGGGGCGTGTTGCGTAATGCGTATTGCGTGAGGCAGCCCGTAGCTGAGCGTGTTGCTGCGAGTGGACCCTCGGAATCAACCGGAGATCGCAGAGGACGCAAAGAATTCAGGACCTTTGAGAGTTGAGAATGGGTTTTCAGCCTTCGGGTTTTCGCCATTCTCAATTCTCACTCTCCGCGCTCTCAGCGTGCTCTGCGGTGAGAAAATCGTAGACTCATACCAGCGCATCGCGCAGCACCTCGGCGGGGTGGAGCGCACGGCGGTCCGTCAGGTCCTCGATCTGGGCGCGGCAGGAGACGCCCGCAGCCGCCACGAGGGCGTCGTCCGGCATCGCGCGCACGGCGGGCGCGAGGCGGCGCTCGGCCATGTCGCGCGAGACCTGCTGGTGCTCCTTCTCGTAGCCGAACGCGCCGGCCATCCCGCAGCAACCCGAATCGACCGTCTCCACGGCGTAGCCGGGCGGCAGGCCCAGACACGTTTGGGCCGGCTCGTTGCCCACGAGCGCCTTCTGATGGCAGTGCTCGTGCAACAACACGCGGCGCTCGTCCTCGGTCCAGTCGGCATCGTCGAGCGCGCCGCCCTCGGCCAGCTTCGCCACGTGCTCCTCGAACGACGTGAACGAGAGCGCCACCTTCTCGGCACGCAGGTCGCCCGGCAGCATGTCACCCATATCGTCGGTAAAGACCGACGTGCAGCTCGGCTCCAGCCCCACGATGGGCACCTCGCGCTCGGCGTGCTCGTAGAGCTGCTCGACGGTTTTGAGCACCTGGCTCTGCGCCTTGTTGACGTAACCTTTCGAGAGGAAGGGTCGCCCGCAGCAAGCGTCTTGCTCCGTCACTCGCACCTCGAAGCCCGCCGCGCGGTAAAACTCGGCGGCGGCGCGGCCCGTCTCCGGGTGATTGTAGTTGTTGAACGTGTCCGCGAAGATCACGACGGGTGGGCCGCCGGTGGGCCACTCCTGCTTCTCGAACCAGTCCGTAAACGGCTTGCGCGTAAACTGCGGCAACTCGCGCTCCGAGCTTATGCCGAGCGTCCAGTCCATCACCTTGCGGACGGGCGTGAGGCGGTTTACCCAGTTGACGACGGAGGCGAGCGGCGTGCCGCTCACGAGGCGCGTCACGCGCGGCATGTTGGCAAAAATCCGCGTGCGCATCGGCACGCCGTGGGCCGACCAGTAGCGGCCCAGCCACTCGGTTTTCATCTTCGCCATGTCCACGTTCGAGGGGCACTCCGTCTTGCACGCCTTGCACTGCACGCACAAGTCCATCACGTCGTGCATGCGCTCGCTCGTCAGCTCCTCCTCCGGCAGGCCGCCCGACATCGCCATGCGGAGCGCGTTCGCTCGCCCGCGCGTGGAATCTTCTTCTTCGCGCGTCACCATGAAGCTGGGGCACATCGTACCGCTGTCCAGCTTGCGGCACGCGCCGTTGCCGTTGCAGAGTTCGACGGAGCGCGCGAAGCCGCCGTCGTCGGACCAGTCCAACTCCTCGATGAGCGGGATCGTCTCGTAGTCCGGCCCCATGCGCAGGTTGCGCGTCATCTCCGGAGCATCTACCACTTTGCCCGGATTCAGCAGGTTGTCCGGGTCGAAGATTTTCTTGATCGCGACGCAGGTCTGATACAATTCTTCACCCAGAAGCTCCTCGTTAAGCCAGCTCCGCGCCAGCCCGTCGCCATGCTCCGAGGACACCGCGCCGCCGTATTTCGAGACCAGCTCCATCGACTGACGCGCGATGTCGCGCATCTTGCTGACCTCGTTCTTTTTCTTCGTGTTGATGAAAGGGCGCACGTGGAGCGTTCCGGCGGAGGCGTGCGCGTAGAAGACCGCCTTCGTGTTGGTGCGGTCCAGCAGCGTGCTTAGTTCGTCGACGTACTGCGGCAGGTGCTCGACGGGCACGGAGGCGTCTTCGATGAAGGCCCACGGTTTGTAGTCGCCCTTAACGCTCATGATGAGACCCAGGCCCTCTTTGCGCACCGTCCAGATGTTGTCGATGGAGGCGGGATCGGTGTGTCGCCCTACGGCGTAGCTCTCGCCTTCGAGCGTTGCCTCCAGTTCGTCGAGGCGCGCGTTCAGGTCGCTCTCCGTCTCGCCAAAATATTCGGTGATGAGCACGCCGCCGGGGTTGCCTTCCACAAACGACATGCGGTGGCGGTAGCCGGGCGACTCGCGGGCACTCTCGACGGCCATGCCGTCGAACAGTTCGATGGCCGCCGGATCGGTTTCCAGAATCGTCGTCACGGCGCGGAGGGCCTGCTGCCGCGTCTCGAAGTGGCACACGCCGAGAGCGGTGCGTTCGGGAAGTTCTTTAAGATCGAACGTCAACTCGGTGACGACGGCGAGCGTGCCCTCACTCCCGCAGAGCAGCTCAGCGGGGTTGCGCGGAGCGCCGTCGTCGTTTGGAAGCAGGTGCTCCGGACGGTAGCCGCTGTTGCGACGCCAGTGCTCCGGCGTTTCGCGGCGGATGGTGTCTTCCTTCTGGCGCAGGAGCGCGTCCAGGCGACGGTAGACTTCGCCCTCGCGCCCCGAACGGCGCGAGCGCTCCTCCCATTCCTCGTCCGAAAGCGGGCCGAACTCAAACGGCGTGCCGTCGGCAAGGTAGCCTTTGGCCGAGCGTAGCCTTTGGCCGAGCGAATGTGGTGAATGAAGTTGCCGTACGTAATCGAGTGAGTGCCGGTGGCGTTGTTCGCCATCATGCCGCCGAGGGTAGCGCGGCTGGACGAGGCGGGGTCGGGGCCGACGACAAGGCCGTGCTCGGCGGCTGCCGCGTTCAGGCGGTCAAGCACGAGGCCCGGCTGGACGCGCGCATACTTTTCGTCGGGGTTGATCTCCAGAATCTCGTCGAGGTGGCGGCTGAAGTCGATGACGAGCGCCTCGCCCACCGTCTGCCCGGCGAGGGAGGAGCCGCCGCCGCGCGGCAGCACGGGGATCGAGAACTCGGTAGCGACCTCCAGGGCGGCCTGCACGTCCGAGAGGCGGCGCGGGAGCAGCACACCCACCGGCTGAATCTCGTACATCGAGGCGTCGGTGGCGTAGAGCGCCCGCGACATGGAATCGGAGTGGAGTTCGCCCGCCACGCGCGGGGTCAACTCCTCGAAGAAGTCCTTCAGCAGTTGCGATTCGGGCGGGGGGGCGGCAGCGGACATCGCGGTGGAGTGGTTTTCAGTGGGAGACGTGCGCTTCGCTTCAACGCAAAGCCACCCGCGATGTTGAGGCCGGGCGACGGCTGGCCCGACCACCGACGGCGGGTCGTCTCACGCGGGCAACTCCTCGACCGCCATTCGAAGATGGGAAATCGCCGCTCGAAAATCGTCAGTCCTCCAGTGACACCGCCTCGCCCTGCCGCGCCAGCGTCACCGGCGCTCTCGCGCCCCGAACGGCGCGAGCGCTCCTCCCATTCCTCGTCCGAAAGCGGGCCGAACTCAAACGGCGTGCCGTCGGCAAGGTAGCCTTTGGCCGAGCGGCGCTCGGCGTTCAACGTCACCTCGCTTACGCCGTTTCCGGTGGCGTCGAGCAGGCGACCGGCGGGCGTGCCCTCCCCGGGAAAGCCCACGAGCAGCACGGCGTCGTCTTCGTTATCGACAACGCGACGGGCCAGACGGTTCGAGAGCGTCGGTTCGAACATCATGCCGCTCGTCACGACGAAAACGCCGGGGCCGTCGAGGGCTTCGGCTTTGCGCTTGTCGCCGCGCGGCACGCTCTCTTGATCGACGCCGAAGACGCGGAAGTCGGGGTCGCGGCGCGGGGAGGCGTGGCGCGTCTCGTCGTAGATGTCAGCGATGCCGCGCATCATGCCGGCAGTGTAGACGGGCGTTTCTTCCGGAATCCGGCCTCGCTGCTTGAAGCGGCCCACGAGCGCCAGGATCTCCTGCGCGCGGCCCATCGCAAAGACGGGCACCACGGCGGTGCCGCCGCGCCGAAGCGTCTCGGCCAGCGTTTCGGCGAAGCGGTCGGTTTCGCGCTCGCGGTTCGTGGCGGCGGCGTCCGGGTCGTCGCCGAGCGTGCACTCCAGAACGAGCGTGTCGAGGGGCGGCTCTGGGTAGGAGGCAGGCGGCAGGATGGTCTGCCCGCTCGCGTTCGTATCGCTCGTGTAGAAGAGGCGGAACGGGTTGCTGTCTTCGCTGCTGCTGTTGCCGTCACGCTCGACCTCTACCAGCACGCCGGCGGAGCCGAGAATGTGGCCCGCGCCGAAGAACTGCGCCTCGACGCTGCGTGCGCCCTGCATTCCGGTCACGTCGAACGGATTTTTGAGATCATGGGCCAGGTAGAGCGCGCTTTGCTGATCCACTTTGTCTTCGGTAAAGAGCGGCTTGTTGTCGGCGGAGCCTTCCTCGTACTTGCGCTTCTGAAGGCGCGCGGAGGCCGGCAGCAAAAGCTTGGCGAGGCGGCGCGTCGGGGGCGTCATGTGGACGTGGACGTGCGGAAAGGCGTCCGGCAGGAGCGGCGCGGCGCCCAAGTGATCGCGGTGGGCGTGCGTGATGAGCGCGTGATCGGCGTAGCTGCCTGCCGGGAGCGCGTCGAACTGCGGGAGGGCCTCGGTGCCGCTTGCGCGCGGGTCCGTCCCGGCGTCCAGGAGCAGGCCCGTGCCCGCCAGGTTCAGAAAGAAGCAACTCGCCCCGATGCCGTCCGTGCGGCCCAGCGGGAGAAGGATCATGCGTTCAGGGTTCGTGGTTGATGGTTCGTAGTTTGTGGTTGGTGGTTCGACGTTGCGAAATGCCAGCCTGTCAAGTCGAATGCGCCCGGCCTTCCCTCAAGTCACGAAATGGACCTGTTGATGTGAACGACTTGCCGGCGCAAGAGAGGTGAAGAATCTGACAGGCCGGGCGGACCCGCAACCAGCCGGATCACGCGAACCTTGTGAGACTTTGATTTGTTTCTCGCTCCCGTTCCCTCGACCGTTTCACGCGAGCGTTTATGAAAACGTACGAGGTGAACATTTTCGGGAGCATCGGCAGCATTGGTTTCGTCTTGCGGCGCAATGGCATCGCCGTTGCCTCCCGTCCATAGGGTGTTTGCGAGTTGTCGCGTTTGCACATTAGCGCTTCCCGCGTTCTACGTTTCGCTTTAACTGGGGCCTTCGACCTTGACCTTGACAGACGTGACTGACCTGCAAGACGTTGACGTAGGCACACATCCGTGGCACGACCGTCGCCACCACGCGACGAACGGGCGGTTCCGCAACCCGTGGAGCGAGGACGGTGCGCGCGAGGTGCCGCTCGTTCGCGGTGCGCTCTGGGCCCTCAAGAACCAACTTCGCTCGAAGCGCAACGCGCCGCCACCCGTCGCGGAGCCGGAACCGAAACGCCTGCGCGAGCCGCCGGAGCGCCTGCGCGTCACTTGGCTCGGCCACGTCGCCGCGCTCATCCAGACGCCCGGCCTGACGCTGCTTACCGATCCGATGTTCGACGAGCGCGCCAGCCCTGTGCCGTTTGCTGGGCCGAAGCGTCTCGCGCCGACGCCGCTCTCGATCAGCGAGCTTCCGCCCATCGACGGCGTGCTCCTGTCCCACGATCATTACGATCACCTGAGCAAGGCCAGCGTGCGCGCCCTGCGCGACCACAGCGATCCGCTCTTTCTCGTCCCGCTGGGCGTCAAGGCCATCCTCAAGCGGTGGGGTCCGAGTCGCGTCGTCGAGATGGACTGGTGGCAGTTTGCCGACGTGCTCGGCGCGCGTTTCCATTGCACGCCGGCGCGCCACTTCTCCGGGCGCACCCTCTACAACGATCAGCGCACGCTCTGGGCGAGCTGGTACGTTGAAACCGAAAAGGCCGACCTCTACTTCGGCGGCGACAGCGCTCGCGCGCCGCACTTCGGGGCGATCCGCGATCATCTCGGCGCGCCCGACACGGCGCTTCTTCCGATTGGGGCGTACACGCCGCGCTGGCTGATGGCACCCATCCACGTCGATCCCGGCGAGGCGTGGCAAGCGTTCCGCGATCTGGAGGCCGGCAGCTTCATCCCGATCCATTGGGGCACGTTCGACCTCGCGGGCGAGCCGGTGCAGGAACCCCCCGAACGTCTCCGGCAATGCGCCCGCGAGGACGGCATGACGGATCGGCTGCATGTGCTGGACCTCGGCGCGTCCGTGCAGCCGGCACCCGCCGCGCCGGCCGGCGAGCGAGGACGAGCGCGAGGTGCGGCGAAACACGTAGCCGGGCCGCATCTCCACGTTGCGGAGTTGAAGGAGCCGCGCCAGCGAACCGGCGCGCGCGTCCTTGCCCAGCCGCGCCACCACGTCGCCCTCGACGCGCACCTCCAGCGTGAGACCCACCGCCCGAAGCATCCGGCTGGTTTGCCGCAGGCGCTTGCCGCGTTGCCCGGCAGCGAACGGCCCGGACTGCAGCAGGCGCGCCCCGGCGCGAGCGCTCGGTACCTGCACCACGATCACGTCGCCCTCCGCGTCGATGCTTACCTCTTCCCCATCGACGCTCAGGTCCAGGTCGGCAACAACGCTGAGCGGGTGTAAATCGGGCATAGGGCAGGTGAGCCGAGTCGATGAGACTACGAGCCTACAAATAAGAATCGTTAGCTACCGTACACTTTTCCGTGAGCGTCTTTCACTGGCCGAAAAATCCCCAAAAGAGATTGTCATGCTGAACTTGATTCAGTATCTCCGTAATTCA
>PXTQ01000044.1 GCA_003022505.1 Bacteroidetes bacterium QS_8_64_10
GTTTCAGAAGCTCCTGCAGGAGCCGGGCGTGGAGCGCCTCATGCAGAAAACGGAGAGCTTCTACCTGCAGGACAACGCCAAGCGCATGCCGGAGGTGGACGAGGTGCTCTACTTCGCCGTCGAGGAGAAGAAGCACGCCATTGAGATGACCGACAAGGGGCACGATTATGTGGGCGAGGTGGCGCAGCAGGACCGCGATTTCTTTGTACTGCCGGACGTAGGCAGCCGCGTCGCCGAGGCCGAGGAGGAGCACGAAACAAAGCGCCGCGAGCGCAAAGAAGAAATAGAAAGCCGCGAGGACATCTCCGAGGAGAAGAAAAAGAACAAATGGATGAACGACAGCCGCATCATCGACAACGAGCTGGAGGAGCGGAAGCGTGAGATTTACAACACGTACTCCGAAAAGGCCGAGCGCCTGCACGCCGTCGAGCAGCTCTTGAAAGCCTACACGCTCTACGAGAACGAGGACGAGTACATCGTGGAGGAGGGCAAGGTGCAGATCGTAGACGAGCACACCGGGCGCGTGATGAGCGGGCGGCGCTACTCCGAGGGCCTGCACCAGGCCATCGAAGCGAAAGAGGAAGTGGAGGTGCAGCAGGCCACGCAGACCTACGCCAAGATCACGCTCCAGAACTTCTTTCGAAAGTACCACAAGCTGGCGGGCATGACGGGCACCGCCGAGACGGAGGCCGAGGAGTTCGACGAAATCTACGACCTCGAAACGCTCGTCATCCCAACGAACGAGCCGGTCATCCGCGACGACAAAGACGACCTCGTTTTCCGCACGAAGCGCGAGAAGTACAACGCCGTCATCCAGCAGATCGAGGAGTACCACGACCGGGGCCAGCCCGTGCTCGTCGGTACGACTTCCGTGGACGTGAGCGAGAAGCTGAGCCGGATGCTCAAGCGCACGGGCATCCATCACAACGTGCTGAACGCCAAGAAGGGGCGCGCCCAGAAGGAGGCCGACATCGTGGCCGAGGCCGGCGAGCAGGGCGCGGTGACGATTGCGACGAACATGGCGGGCCGAGGCACCGACATCCAGCTCGGCGAGGGCGTGCGCGAGAAGGGCGGGCTGGCGATTCTGGGCACCGAGCGCCACGAGAGCCGCCGCATCGACCTCCAGCTGCGGGGCCGTTCGGGGCGGCAGGGCGACCCCGGCGAGAGCCAATTCTACGTCTCGCTCGAAGACGAGCTGATGCGCCTCTTCGGCTCCGACCGCGTGGCGAAGGTGATGGACTCGATGAACATGGAGGAGGGCGCGGTGATCGAGAGCGGTCTCGTCACCCGCAGCATCAAGCGCGCGCAAAGCAAGGTCGAGAAGAACCACTTCTCGATTCGCAAGAAGCAACTCGAATACGACGACGTGCTCGACAAGCAGCGCGAGGCCATCTACCAGCGCCGCCGCCGCGCCCTCAAGGGCAAGCGCCTGCACAGCGAAATCCTCGATATGCTCCACGAACTCATCGTCGACCTCGTGGAGCACTACTACGGGCAGGGCGACTTTGAGGAGCTGAACGAGGAGATCATGCGCCGCTTGGCCTTCGAGGTGGATCTGGACCGCGAGGAGTACGTGAAGCTGGGCGAAGAAGGGACCGTCGAACACCTCTACGAGGAGGCCGCCGATTTCTACAAGCGCAAGCGCGACGGACTGGCCGGGCCGTTTTACCGCAGCATGGAGGAGCTGACGCACCGCCCCGACGAGGAGCGCCCCGAGCGCGTGGTGGTCGACTTCACGGACGGGCAGCGCGGCCTGCGCGCCGTCGCCGGCGTTGAGGACGCCATCGCCAGCAAGGGGCAGGAGATCAACGACGCGATGGAGCGCGTGGCGCTGCTGTCGTTTATCGACGAGCACTGGACCGACCACCTGCGCGAGCTGGACGAGGTGCGCGAGGGCATCGGGCTGCGCTCGTTCGGGCGCAAGGATCCGCTGCTCGAATACAAGATGGAGGCCTACGAGATGTTTACCGAACTGGTCAAGACCATCGACCGGGAGGTCGTCTCGTTCGTCTTCCGGGCCGGGCCGCTCGTGGAGCAGCAGGAGGACGCCGAGAGCTTCCGGCAGCGCAGCCGCATGGACCGCAGCCGCGCCCAGACGGAGCACGAGGACGCGCAGCAGCAGCTTGGCGCAGGCGTCGAAGACATTGGGCCGGGCGAAGAGGGTGCCGAAGCGCGCCAGCGAGCGTCGGGCGCGCAACGCGACCCGTCGTCAGGCGGCGGGCAGCCCGTGGTCGTGGAGGACGAGCCGGGCCGCAACGACCGCGTCACGATCCAGAACACCTCGACCGGCGAGACGGCGACGCTCAAGTATAAGTATGCCCAGAAGAAGCTCAAGAAAGGCTGGTCGCTGATCTCGGTGGAGGAGTAGTGTTGTCGCGGTTTCGGGTTGTCGCGTTCCTGTCAGACGCCCAAACGCACAAATATTCAAGCGCTTCAACCTGCTACTATCCGCCACAGGTACACCAGGGGAGCGGGCAGAAGTGGATCGATGCCGCCGGCTGTCATGTGGTACTGGAGGATGAGAAAGTTGTAGCCGACGAGTCGCCACGTGAAGCGCCGAAAGCGTAGCGTTCCCCACTTGGCGCGGCACCGTTCCGCCCCAATCAGCACGGCCGGAAAGGCGAGCACGAAGAGGCGCGTCACGTCGACGGCCACGCCCAGTTGCATCGTCACGCCTCCCACGATTGCGCCTATCAACAATCGGTGCTCCGTCGATGAGGAATGCATTAGCACGTGCGCCGGGAAGTACCAGAACAGCTTGAAAGCGAGAAACGCTCCCAGCGGGATCAAGGGCAGAATATTCCGGAGGTTTTCCAGGATGCGTGAGCGATTTAAATAGTAGTCTGCTGTATAGAGCACATCGACGTGCTGGGCCACGACGTACCGCGTGATCCAGAGCGGGAGCGTTGCCGCGCCCAGGCACACCGCCGCGAAGACATACGAGCGCCACCCCGCCTCGCGCCGCGATGCAACGAGCAACACGAGCGCTGGCAGAAGCACCAGATTGCTTTCGTGGTTCAGAAGGGCGAGAGCAAAGCAGGCGGCGCACAGCAACATGCGTTGCGGAAAAGCAAAGGCCAGAAAGACGAAAAAATAGGAAAGCGGATCTGTATATCCCGGTGATATGAGTGGAATGAATGCCGTACCTGAAAAGACCAGCAGGCTCGTCATCGCCAGCGCGTCAATGGGCGGATAGTCGCGCCCGCGATACGTCAGGTACGCGGCGGCCACGAAAAGCGCCAGGAAGGCCAGCGGCACGAACACGAAGGCCAGCCCACGCAACCCCGTGACGTAGCCGATGAGCGGTCCCAACATTCGAAAGCGGAGGGCGCTCTCCGTACCGAAGTCGAAGGGCGCTCGTGAGATGCGCAGGTAGCTGAGGCCGTGATAGAGCGGCGTAAACGATGGCGTAACGTACAGCGCCGCGACGATGAGCAGGGCCGTCGCCAGGGCGGCCGCCATCCCCCCGCGCCCCAGGTGCCGTTCCCCCGCGAGTAAGGCGCGGTTCGTGTCGGAAAGGATCCGAGACATGGTGCAGGCGTTGGCAAAAACGATACTGGCTCTCATCGGAAGATACGAATCAACGTCTCGCCTGCAAACGCTCCAACGCCAAAGCGCTCAAACCCGCAAACGCCACCATGCTTCGTTCGCTCTACGTGCGGGACTACGCCATCATCGAAGAACTCGACGTGGAGTTCGGCAGCGGCCTCAACGTCATCACCGGCGAGACGGGCGCGGGCAAATCCATCCTGATCGGGGCACTCAAAATGATTCTCGGTGAGCGCCCCGACACCGACGCGGTGCGCACCGGCGCGAAGAAAGCCATCGTCGAGGGCATCTTCGACGAGGCCGGCATTGCGCCCATCCGGGAGGCGCTGGAAGAAAACGAGATCGAGGCGCGTGAGGATGTCATCATGCGGCGCGAGATTTCGGCCTCGCGCAGCCGGGCTTTTATTAACGACACGCCCGCCACGCTCGACGTGGTGCGCCGCGTGGCCGCAGAACTCATCGACCTGCACGGCCAGCACGAGCATCAGAGCCTCCTCCGCACCGAAAAGCACCGCGAGCTGCTGGATAATTTCGGCTCGCTGGGCGGCCTCGCGCAGACGTACCGCGACCGCTACCGCGAGGTCGAGGAGCTTATCGCCGAGCGTAATAACTTGCAACGGCGCCGCGAGGATCTCGAAGAACGCCGCCAGCTCTACGAGTTTCAGATCGAGGAGATCGACGCTGTCAACCCGCAGGAGGACGAGGAGGACGAACTGGAGGCCGAGGAGCGCGTCCTCGAAAACGCCGAGCAGCTCTACGAGTCCACCGCACGCCTCTACGATACGCTCTACGAATCGACCGACGCCGTGCACGATCAGATCGTGGTGGCGCGCAACGAGCTTCAGGACCTCGCCCGCATCGACGACGACTTTGCCGAGAGCCTGGACGAGATCCAGTCCGCGCAGATCATCGTCAGCGAGGTCGCCAAGTTCTTGCAGGACTACAACGCACGCGTCGAGTTCGACCCGGAGCGGCTGTCGACGATCCGCGAGCGCCTGAGCGAGTTGGAGCGGCTCAAAAGAAAGTACGGCGGTACGCTGGAATCCGTGCTGGAGCACCGCCGCGAGATCGGCGAAGAGTACGCGCTTGCCAGCGATTTCGACGGCAGCATCGAGGAGCTGTCCGACAAGATCAGCGAGGCGCAGGCGCGGCTAAGCGACGCCGCCGAGCGCCTGTCCGAGAAGCGCCGCGAGGTGGCCGCTCGCATCGAGGATGCCATCGAGGACGAGCTGGCGAGCCTGGGGATGCCGCGCAGCCGCTTCGAGGTGCGCTTCGAGCGCGAGCTGCGCGAAGACGGTTGGATCGCGCTCTCCGACGGGGGCAATGCTGACGAGGACGGCCAGGCGCGGCAGCGCTACGAGGCGTTCGCGCACGGCGTGGACCGCGTCGAGTTTTTCATTACGACGAACGTGGGTGAGCCGCCGGAGCCGCTTAAGCGCATCGCCAGCGGCGGCGAGATCAGCCGCATCATGCTCGCGCTCAAGACGATTCTGGCGAAGTCGGAGCGGCTTCCTATTTTAGTATTCGACGAGATCGACACCGGCATCAGCGGGGCCACGGCGGGCAAGGTGGGCGCGGCCATGAGCGACCTTGCGCAGTACCATCAGATCATCGCCATCACGCACCTGCCGCAGATCGCCGCGCTGGGCGACGGGCACTTCGCCGTCACCAAGAAAGTCGCGGAGGGGCGCACCAAGACGCTCATGCAGCGTCTTTCGGGCGAGGAGCGCGCCGAGGAGGTTGCCACGCTCATCAGCGGCGCGGACCTGACGGACGCCGCTCTCGAGAACGCGCGCGAACTCATGGCCGCCGGCGGGGACGGCGCAGGCGAACAGGAAAATGGGGGAACGGGTAAGCGGGCGAACGGGTGAGCGGACGAACGAGGGTGTAGCACAAGCGTACTATTTACAACACCCCTCGAAACGGATACTATCATGTTGACGACAGTTGAAGGAGTTTTCCGAGAGGGACGGGTTGAACGTGCTGAAGCTCCCAACGAAGTGGGCGAAGAGGCCCGCGTCCTCGTGACTTTTCTTCCGTCGAAAGCAGTAGATCTGCGGGCGCGTGGCATCGACGAAACTCAGGCAGCCACCCTGCGCACCCAACTCGCTCCGTTCGCCGAGGACTGGAACGATCCCGATATGGCTATCTACGACGACTACGATGCCCGACGCCGAAAAAATATTTCCGGACGACGCCGGCGGGCTGGCGCGCACGCTCGGTATCGAGATTGAGGACGCCGGTCCGGAGCGCGTCGTGGCGACGATGCCCGTCACGTCCGATCATCACCAGCCGTTCGGCTACCTGCACGGCGGCGCGAGCGTGGCGTTGGCCGAGACGGCCGTCTCCGTGGGCGGCTACCTCGCCGCGCCGGACGGCCACGGCGCGATGGGGGTGGAGATCAACGCCAATCACGTGCGCTCCAAGTGCGAGGGCCAGTTGACTGCCACCGCCGAGCCGGTGCACGTGGGGCGGCGCACGCAGGTCTGGCGCACCCGCATCACCGACGAGGAAGACCGCCTCGTCTGCACGAGCCGCTGCACGATGGCGGTGGTGGAGCAGGGCTGAAAGTCTGCAAGTCTGAAGGTCGAAAGGTCAAATCTCTGAAAGACCTGCGACTTGCGACCTGATAGACTTGACCGACTTACTTTCATAGAGGTCGAGTTCATCATATAGCACAGCATTCTCTCTTCCTTGCCTGCCTCCCGCCATCTCACCGTCGAACGCACCGCCCGCTACCTGACGCGCGGCCCCGAAGACGCCGATGAGGTGTGGCTCGCGCTGCACGGTTACGCCCAGCGCGCCGCCGAACTGCTGGATGCTCTCGGCCTACTCGACGACGGGCAACGTCGCATCGTCGCACCCGAAGCGCTCTCGCGTTTCTACCGCCGCGGCACGGACGGTGAGGTGGGCGCTTCGTGGATGACGAGCGCCGACCGCGACCGCGAAATCCGCGATTACTTGCACTACCTCGACGCGCTCCACGAGCATCTCGACTTGGCCGGAGCCGAACGACTGTGCGTACTCGGTTTCTCGCAGGGAGCCGCGACCGCCGCGCGCTGGGCTGTTCGCGGTGCGGCAGACCCGAATCGCCTCGTCCTCTGGGCCGGCGGCCTCCCGCCCGACGTGGAGACGGCGGCCTTCCGCGACCTGCGCTTGACGCTCGTTGCAGGTGAGGACGACCGCTACGTCACGCCGGAGCGCCTGCAGCGAGAGACGCAGCGCCTCGACGAGGCAGGCGTTTCCTATCGACTCGTGCGCTTCGAGGGGGGGCACCACATAGCCGACGCGCCGCTGCAACGGCTGCTGGGGAGCGAGACCAGCGCGTGATTCGTCGCAGCCATTTTTCCGTTAACGACCGACGGATCGATCTTTATTGACTTGTTCTAACATTTGCGAGCATGGTGAGCGAGACGGAAAGAATCGGCAAACGCACATACTTCTCATCCCACCTGCTCCCAAACACGTTCAGGTTGGCTTTGGCCTTTCGATGAGTGCGAGCAAAAAGCGTAGCAACAGTAAGCCTTCTCCCTTGACGGATCAGCAACAAACAGACGAGCAAACGCCGCGCGAGCTTCGCGGCTTTGACCTTCAGGGCCACCGAGGGGCGCGCGGCCTGCTGCCGGAAAACACGCTTCCCGCTTTCCGCAAGGCGCTGGAGCTGGGCGTGCCGACGCTGGAACTCGACGTCGTCATCAGCGCCGACGACGAGGTCATCGTTTCGCACGACCCGTGGATGTCGGCGGAAATCTGCTCGCTGCCGTCGGGCGAGCCGGTGCCCGACGGTGAGGAAAAAACGCACCGCCTTTTCGGGATGACCTGCGACGAGATCGCGCGTTACGATTGCGGGCAGCGCGGGCATCCCGCTTTTCCCTCACAGCAGGCCCGGCCTGCCGCCAAGCCGCGCCTCACCGCCGTGATCGAGATGGCGGAGCGCTACTGCCGCGACGCGGAACGCTCGCCGCCGCGCTACAACATCGAGACGAAGATTCGCCCGGAATGGGAAGGTCGCTTCTGCCCGGACCCGGAGACGTTCACGCAACTCGTCTACGGCGTCGTTGCGGAAACGGGCATCCTGGAGCGCGCGATGCTGCAATCGTTCGACGCGCGCACGCTCCGGGTGGCGCGGGATCTGGACGACAGCTGCACGCTCAGCATGCTCCGGGCACGGCCCGGTCAGCGCGGTTTCATCCGCAAGCTCGGCTTCACGCCGGACGTGTACAGCCCGAACCATCGGCTGTTGATGAGGCGCAGCGTGCAAGCGGCGCACCGGCGCGGCATGAAGGTCGTGCCGTGGACCGTCAACACGGAGAAGCGGATGCGTCGCCTGAGGCGCTGGGGCGTGGACGGGCTGATTACGGACT
>PXTQ01000026.1:0-10583 GCA_003022505.1 Bacteroidetes bacterium QS_8_64_10
CCCGCCGTGACCCGGCAGCACGACCGCGCGCTCGTATCCCTGGCGTTCCAGGGACTCGAGGTAGTCCCGGACGACCCGTTGGAGCGTCTCCTGGCGGAGCGATATCGTCCCGGCGAAGGCCTCGTGTTCTCGCGAGGGACCGACGGGGACTGCCGGCGCGACCAGCGTCTCGCCGGAGGAAATCCGCATCACGTTTTCCGAGTACGTCGAGCCGAGTTCATTTGCGGAAGCCTTTTCGCTGACGCCCGCGCTGCCGAACGGGCGCCCCGAATTCGACTGGAGCGGGCGCACCGTCACCGTTTCGCTGCCGCCGGAGGCGCTGCGCGACAGCACGACCTACATCGCCACCCTCGGCACAGGACTGCGCGACGTGCGCGGCGTCTCCCTCGATGCGCCCATCACGCTCGCCTTCGCCACCGGCCCCAAGCTCAACAAGGGCCGCCTGGCCGGTCGGGTCGTCGGCGCTGATCGTGGTCAGCCGCGCGCGAAGGTCAACGTGTTTGCCTACGCCGCGCCCGACTCGTCTCGCCTCGACTCGCTGCCGTCGCGCCCGGCCTACCGCACGCAGGCCGGCTCCAATGGGCGCTTCACGTTCAAATACCTGCGCGAGCAGCCGTACTTCGTCGTGGCGCTCAGCGACCGGAACGCCAACCAGCAGATCGACCCCGGCGAGCCGTTCGCCGCGCCGCCGCGCCCGCTGATCTTTGCCGACACGCTGAAGCAGCAGCGCGACACGCTCCGCTGGATCATGACCCGGCGCGACGAGCGCCCTCCCGTGGCGCAGCGCGTTCGCGTGCAGTCGCGCCGGCGGTTCGGCGTGAGCTTCAACGAGGCCGTCCTCCTCACGAGCCGCGCGCCTGACGCCTGGCCGCTCACCGACTCGCTTCCGGCCGCCTCCGAAACCGTGCGGCAGGTTTACATGCGCTCGCAGGCACCGCGCCGCGTGTTTCTGACGACCACCGACACGATGCGCTCCCGCCCGCACTGGATCGCGCCCGGCGGCGCTGCCGACTCCAGCGGGCAACCGGCTCGCCCCGACACGCTTCGCTTCGATCCCAGCGGCGCTCCGCCCGATACGGCGCAGCTGCGCTTCGGTGGTTTCCTGCCGGAGCGGCGAACCGGAGGGCGCGGCCCGCTCGTGCTGGGGCCGCGCCAGCACATCCGCCTGCGCTTCAACTTGCCGCCGCCGGACAGTCTGCCTTCGTTCGTGACGATCACCGCTTCCGCCGGCACCGACACGACCCGCGCTGACACCGCGAGGGCGAGTGCCACCGGTCGCCCACGCTCATTTTTCGCGCAGACGAGCAGCGGCACCGTCTACCGCCTGCGCCCCGATCCGCCGCTCAGTCCCGACTCGACGCTCACGGTGCGGGTGACGCTCCCGAGCCGCCCGGACACCACCTACCGGCGTCGCTACAAGCGGCTCTCCGAGCGCGAGGTGGGCGGCGTGCTGGGCACGCGCGTGTTTCTTCCGTGGAAGCAGGCAAGCAGTTCGCCCTGCGCGAGTTGCCGGCCGGCTCGTATCGCGTGCGGATCTTCTGGGATCAGGACGAGGACGGCGCGTGGGACGGCGGGCAGCTCATTCCATACACGCCGCCGGAACCGATCCGCTGGCTCGCCGAACCGGTCGACGTGCGCGCCCGCTGGGATACGGAGCTGGACACGCTTCGACTGTCGAATGGCGAGTGACGAGTGGCGAAGGGCGAAGTTTTACCGCAGAGCGTGCAGAGAACGCGGAAGGAGCGAGTTGCAGGTCGCTCAAGTTCATCACATCCAGCACGTCCTTCACGTCAAAATCGAAGTTCAGAGAGAGAAACGGGACAGACGTGATAGACCTGCGACCTTTCGACTTTTGATCTTTCGACCAGAAATCGCCAATCGAACATGGAACCTCTTCTCACTGCCGAAGCCATGAGCGAGGCCGACCGCTTCGCCATCGAGGAATACGGCATCCCGTCGTTCACGCTGATGGAGACGGCGGGCCGCCGCGTCGCAGGAGCCACCCTTCGCCGCTACGGATCAGACAACGCCGTATTGTGCCTGTGCGGCAAGGGTAACAACGGCGGCGACGGCCTGGTCGTGGCGCGGCGACTCTATCAAGAGGGCGCGTCGGTGCGTGTCGTCATGGTGGCGCCGCCGGGTGAGATGAGCGAGGACACTGCCCGCAACGCCGCGCTCCTCCAGCAGCTCGACGAGCAAGCCGAAAGCGACCGCCTCACGCTCAATATTTTCGAGAACGCAAACCAACTCGGCAGCTACCCTGCGCCCGACCTCATCGTGGACGCGCTTCTCGGCACCGGGCTGACCAGCGAGCTGCGCTCGCCCGTCCGCGAGATTGCGGTCTGGACGAATCGACAGAGCGCGCCCACGGTGGCCGTGGACGTGCCGACGGGCCTACACAGCGATACCGGCCAGCCGCTCGGCGAGGCCGTCCGCGCCGACCTGACGGTGTCGATGGCGGCGCTCAAGGTGGGCCTGGTCGTGGGCAAAGGCCCGGATTACGCGGGCGATGCGGAAGCCGTCGAGATCGGCATCCCGCGTTTTGCTCTGGAGCGCGCGGCCCGCGAGCACGGCGGTTGCGCCCGGATGCCTTCGAGCGAGGACGCGCGGGCGCGCCTGCCGGAACGCGACCGCGACGCACACAAGTACACGGCGGGCCTGGCGCTCGTGGCCGCCGGAGCGCCCGGCATGACCGGAGCACCCGTGATGGCGTCCTCGGCGGCGGCGCGCGTGGGAGCCGGAGCCGTCGTCTGCGCCTGCGCCGAGGACATCCAGCCGACGCTCGCGGCCAAGATGACGGAGGTTATGACGGAGGCGCTGCCCACCACCGAGGGCGGCGGCATCGCCTCCGGGGGCGCCGTCGAGGCGCTGCACGACCGGCTCGACAACGCCGGCAGCCTGCTCGTCGGTCCCGGCCTGGGCCGCGCTCCCGACACCGAACGCTTCGTACGCGCCCTCCTCCGCGCGCACGACGGCCCCGCCGTGATTGACGCCGACGGCCTGAACGCGCTCTCCGACCATACTGGTTTTTTGAGCGAGCACGCCGCTGGGCGCTGGGTCCTGACGCCGCACGAGGGCGAGTTCAAGCGGCTGGCGGGTGAGGAGGCTGATCTTACGGACCGCTTGCGCACAGCGCAAACGTTTGCCGCGCGCTGGAACTGCGTCTTGCTGCTGAAGGGCGCGCCCAGCCTCGTTGCGGCTCCCGACGGCGCTACCTACGTCAACGCCCCCGGCGGCCCGGCGCTCGCCACCGCCGGCACGGGCGATGTGCTGGCCGGCCTCACGGCGGGGCTGCTGGCGCAGGGCCTGGAGCCGCTGCCCGCCGCCGCCTGCGCGCTGCATCTGGGCGGGGCCGCCGCCGACCGCTTCGCCGCGCGCCGCCACCCCAACGCGTTGCTCGCTACGGATCTGCTCGGCGAACTGCCCGACGTGATGCGGGACCTGTGAGGCGTATTGCGTGTTGCTTATTTCGTATTTTGCGTAATGCGTAAAGAACCGCAGACCGCGGAGGGCAGACGGCTGTTCCTCATTGAACTTGCATCCCGATTGGGAAATCGCCGTCTGCGGTCAGCCGCCCGCCGTCCCGAACTTGCAACCTGCCAACTCGAAACCCTCATCCATGCCCACCAGGTCACCTCCGCGCTTCACGCCTCGCCGCCTCCTCGCGGTGTTCTGGACGCTCGCCATCGTGGTGGCCCTGTCGCTGCCCGGCAGCAGCGTGCCGGGCCAGAACTGGATTGCCTTCGACAAAGTTGTCCACGCGCTCATGTTTCTCGGCTTCGGCGTGCTTTGGATGAGCACCCTCCGGCGTTCCCTCGAAGCACGCGCGGCCTGGGTGCTCGTCTTCGGGCTGGCCTTCGCCGGCCTCACGGAGATGTACCAGGGCTTTCTCCCGTTTGATCGCACGCCCGACCTGCTCGACGCCCTGGCCGACGCCGCCGGGCTGGTGCTGGGCGTGGGGTGCTTCTTCGTGCAGCGACGCCTGCGCTAATACCAGCTTCGCTGGTGTGTGTACGTGTGAAGGTCTGTACGTGCATACGTCCACACTTTCATACATCCCTCGGTGAAAAAACTCGGTGCAGGCCTGAACGAAGAAGCCATCCGCTGCGTCGAGAAAATGGACTTCAAGCCCGGCAAGCAACGCGGCGAGCCTGTAAACGTGCAGTTCGCGGTGCCCGTCCACTTTTCCCTGGATTGAACGGGAACTCACCACCCCCGCTTCTGATTCAACCTACACAGCGCGGAAGCGCTTTTGCTTTCGCGTGCAAGGTCGTCCGTCGTCATTCGTTCGGTCGGCGCTTATCGGCAGAACGTTCAAAGTATTTTCGCTGGCCTACCTAACAGCCACGATAACCGCCATGGCTCACAACAAAGATGAAAGCGCCAACCTGCGAAATCGCTACCCGATCTTCATCGAGCTCGGCCTCGTGGTCGCGCTCGGCCTGCTGATCGCTGCCTTCACGATTCACCTGCCGGAAGCAGAACAGGAGATGCAGGTCACGCAGGAGCAAGAGACGGTGCAGATGAAGAAAGTGAAGCAAACCCAGCAGACGAAAGAGCCGCCGCCTCCGCCTGCCCCGCCGGTGCCCGTGGAGGTGCCCAACGAAGAGAAACTCGAGAAGCAGAAACTCGAACTCGACGCTACGCTCGACGTTAGCGCCTCGAACCCATCGTCGTCGCCCCCGGCGCCGCCCGGCGACGGCGAAGAGGAAGAACAGGAGCAAGAAGTCTTCGTCACCGTCGAACAGATGCCGGAGATGAAAGATGGGCTGAAAGCGCTTCGGAATTGCATTGAGTACCCGGAAATGGCGAAGCGTGCCGGCGTCGAGGGCCGCGTGACCGTGGAGTTCGTGGTCAACAAGAAGGGCAACGTCGAAAACCCCAAAATTCTCGGCGAGAGCCTCGGAGCGGGCCTGGACGAAGAGGCCATCCGCTGCGTCAAGGCCATGGATTACAAGCCCGGCAAGCAGCGCGGCAATCCCGTGAAGGTGAAGTTTTCAGTACCGGTCAACTTTTCGCTGGACAAAAACTAACGCTGGATCCCGGACATAGCGGACGCGCCGCACGTCGGCGGTGGACTTTGCGCGAGCAGGTCCACCGCCTTTTTTGATGCGTGAGAGAGCGGCATCGTTGCAGGGCGATACCGACATTTCCACGTTGAAATCATGCCGGGCGTATTGACAGCCTACCAGCTGTAATCGTAGTTGTAAGGTTGGGCAGATCGCGTAACGCCTGTCGGCGATCTCCCATACCGTTTGCGAAGTTGATGTCGTGATGTCGATAGTTTGGAAAGCGCCGGACTCATAAATCCGCGCTTTCTCGCCTCCGTGAAGGGCACGCCTCGAAACACTTGCATCTCGGCATTGACTAACCAAACCGGTATCACGGGCGGCGGTGCGTTCACGTGGTCAATCGTCAACCGAAAACCCCCATTTGTCGCATGGCTGACGACTTCCTCAACGACCCGCTCTGGTACAAGGACGCCGTCATCTACGAGCTGCACGTCCGCTCCTTCTACGACTCCGACGACGACGGCTTCGGCGACTTTGCCGGAATGCGCGAACGCTTGCCCTATCTGGAGCGCCTCGGCGTCAACACGCTGTGGCTTTTGCCGTTTCTGGAAAGCCCGCTCCGCGACGACGGCTACGACATTTCCGACTACACCAAGATCCTGCCCGTCCACGGCTCCATGGATGAGTTCCAGGCGTTTCTGGACGAGGCGCACGACCGCGGGATGCGCGTCATCACCGAGCTTGTGCTGAACCACACCTCCGACGAGCACCCGTGGTTTCAGGAGGCGCGCGACCCCAATTCCGACAAGCACGACTGGTACGTGTGGAGCGAAGACACGGACCGCTACAACGACGCGCGAATTATTTTTACCGACACCGAAGACTCCAACTGGAGCTGGGACGCGAAGGCGCAAAAATACTACTGGCACCGGTTCTTCTCGCACCAGCCGGATCTCAACTACGACAACCCGGAGGTGCGTGAGACCATGAAGGAGGTCATGTACTTCTGGTTCGACAAGGGCGTCGACGGCCTCCGCCTGGACGCCGTGCCGTATCTCTACGAGCGCGAAGGAACGAACTGCGAGAACCTGCCGGAAACCATCGACTTCATCAAAGAACTCCGCGCCGACGTGGAGGAGCGCTACGGGCCGGGCCGCGTGCTCCTGGCCGAGGCAAACCAGTGGCCCGAAGACACGCTGCCGTACTTCGCGGACGGTGACGGCGTGCAGATGGCGTTCAACTTTCCGATCATGCCGCGCATGTTTATGGCGCTCCGCCGCGAGAACCGCCGCCCGTTCGTGGAAATGCTGGAGATGACGAACGAGATTCCCGACGAGGTGCAGTGGGCCATCTTCCTGCGCAACCACGACGAGCTGACCCTCGAAATGGTGACGGACGAGGAGCGCGATTATATGTATAATGAATACGGCGCGGACCCGCGCTTCCGGATCAACGTGGGCATCCGCCGCCGCCTGACGCCGCTTCTGGGCGGGGACGAGCGCCGCATCGAGCTGATGAACGCGCTGCTGCTGTCTTTGAAGGGCAGTCCTATAATTTATTATGGCGACGAGATTGGGATGGGCGACGACCCGTTTCTGGGCGACCGCAACGGCGTGCGCACGCCCATGCAGTGGAGCGCCGACAAGAACGGCGGCTTTTCGCGCGCGCTGCATCACAAGCTGTTTATGCCGCCCGTCAACCGGGGGCGTCATTCCTACGAGTTTGTCAATGTGGAGGACGCCGAGCAGAACCAGCACTCGCTCCTTAACTTCATGAAGCGGCTCCTGGCCCTGCGCAAGCAGCACGTCAAGACGTTCGGGCGCGGCAGAATCGAGGTGCTGCCGGCCGAGAACCAGTCGATCCTGGCGTTTATCCGTGAGCACGAGGGCGAGCGCATCCTCTGTGTTTTTAATCTAAGCCGCTTCTCGCAGAGCACCATGCTTCCCGATCACGACGCGCTCGGCGGGCGCGTCCCGGTCGAGATGTTCAGCCAGACGGCCTTTCCGCCGTTCGAGGGCGACCCGTATCACATGCTGCTGGGGCGGCACGGGTTTTACTGGCTCAAGCTGGAACGGGAAGAAGAGATCGAGCGCACGGACGCCGCTCCGCCGGAGCAGGCCACCGTTGATGTAGAAGACGGCGAGTTGCCCGTCTTGCGCGTGACGGAGGGTCTGCAGAACGTGCTCGTTCGCACGCTCGTGGAGGGCAAGGGGTTGGAACGCTTCGAGAAGCTGCTGCCCGACTTTTTGGCGAAGCAGCGCTGGTTCGGGCGCAAGGGCGAGGCCATTCGCAGCGTGAGCCTGAACGACGCCGTGCGGCTGCAAAAGCACCCCTTCCCCGTCTACCTGAGCATCCTGAACGTGGAGGTGGCCGGACAGACGGAGCACTACGTCTTGCCGCTTACCACTACGCGAGAAGAGAACGCGGGCGCGCTCCGCGAGGAGCACTCGCACGCCTGCCTGGCTTGGGTGGCGGGGCCGCACCGCGAGGACCGGGGCCTGCTGCACGACGCTACTGTTAGTTCTTCGTTCTGGAAGACGCTCTTTGCGTGGTGGCAGCAGGGCGGCAAGGGGCAATCTCTGAAGGGCGTGTACCTGCCCACGCTCGACAACGACGTGCGCCGCCACCGCGCCGAGAGCGTGCAGCTCTTTGCCGGCGAGCAGTCGAACTCCTCGGCGGTCATCGACGACGAGTACTTCGTCAAGCTCTACCGCCGTCTGGAGCGCGGCACCAATCCCGAAACGGACTTGCTGGACTACCTGACGGAGCAGGGGTTTCCGTTCGTGCCGCGCCTGCACGGTACCCTGTCGTTTCGGCGGTCCGGCCGGCAGTACGCCATGGGCGTTTTGCAGGAAGCCCTCGACGTAGAAGAGAACGGGTGGTCGCACGCCCTCACGCTGATCGAGCGCTTCCTGAACCGCGTAGGCGACGCGCCCCCGCCCGACGAGGTGGGCCTGCCCGACGAGCACACCGACGAAGCGCCGGCTCGGTTCGAAAACGTGGCGCCCGAGATCTTACAGATGGCGCAGGTACTCGGCATCCGCACCGCCGAGCTGCACCAGGCCTTCGCTCGCGCCGAAGCGCCCGACCTCGCCCCGCAGCCCGGCACCGGCGAAAGCTCCGAGGCGCTCGCCAACCGCATCCGCAGCGCGCTCACGGACACGCGACGCCTCATCGACGAGCACGAGGAACAACTCCGCGAGAGCGACATCACGACGCCCTTTGCCTCCGACTGGGAACAGGCCGAGCGCCAGATCGACCGCCTCGAACACCTCGAACCGCTCGAGGAGCGCATCCGCTTGCACGGCGACTACCACCTGGGCCAGGTGCTCCGCGCCGACGGCGAGTTCTACGTGCTCGACTTCGAGGGCGAACCCGCGCGCTCGCTCGCCGAGCGTTGCCGGCGCGACTTTGCGCTGCGCGACGTGGCCGGGATGCTGCGCTCCCTCGAATACGCCGCGCTCTCGGCCTGGCGTCGCCACCGCGACGAGGCCGCCGAAGACGAGGATGAACCGCCCCCCACGCTCGAAACCTGGACCGAGCACCTCGCGCGCTGGTGCGAGGCGCTCTTTTTGAGTGGTTACTACGACACCGCCGGCGACGCCGCCTTCGCTCAACCCGAAGCGGCGCGGCGCTCGTACCTCTGGGCCTACCTGCTGGAAAAAGCGCTCTACGAGGTGCGCTACGAGCTCAACCACCGCCCCGATTGGATCTGGCTCCCATTGCGCGGCCTGCAACGGCTTCTCAAGGAAGCCCATCCGGCCTCGGCAGACGGTAACGACAGCGAGCAAGCGGTCGCCTTCGACGCCGAGGTTGAGCCGGATCCCGCCGCCGACGCCGTGCGCGAGCGCGACGCCTCCGAACGGTGACGGTGCTCAAGGGGTTGGGGGTTCGAGTGTGTTGCGAAGGACGTGATACACCTTTCGGCCTGACGAGCCTGTGACTCGCATTACCACGAACGCTCTTGTGTACATTGCTGCACAATCCAAAACTCGTCGCGCGTGGCGCTGCCGCGCTCGGGCGTGAAACGATCGACGGCAGCGCCGTCCATTGACCATACGTTCCGAGGCAGCGCCCCGGAACAACACTGAACCCCCCAAACACTAATCGCATGGACTGGCTACCGGACAGTTTTTAACCTGATTGGGCCGAAAAATCCCCAAAAGAGATTGTCATGCTGAACTTGATTCAGCATCTCCAAAAATTCGGCTTCTCGGTTTCTGATGGAGATTCCGCATCGGGGTGCGAAACCGACCAGAGGGAGGTTCACGGAGCGTAGCGTAGTAAATGACAAACAGGGATTTTTCGGCCAGTGAAAGACGCTCACGGAAAAGTGTACAGTAGCTAATCGCATGGACTGGATCACGAGCGACGACGCCTACTTCTGGGACGAGGGTACGCACGCCCGCAGCTACCGGCGGCTCGGCGCGCACCCCGACGAGCGCGGCGCCTGGTTCGGCGTCTGGGCGCCCCACGCCGACAGCGTTTCCGTCATCGGCGGCTTCAACGACTGGAACGCCGAGGCGCATCCGCTCCGTCGCGCGGGCGGCGGCCTCTGGGAAGGCTACGTGGAAGGCGCGCGGCCCGGTCATCCGTACAAGTATCACATCCAAAACGGCCACTTTCAGGCCGACAAGACCGATCCCTACGCCTTCTCGCTCGAAAAGCCCACCGGCCACGCCACCGAAGGACTGGCGGCGCGCATCAAAGACCTCACGAGCTACGACTGGCAGGACGGCGACTGGATGGCAAGCCGCAAGGGACCGAGCGGCACCGGGCGTCCGCTCTCCATGTACGAGGTGCACCTCGGCTCGTGGCGTCACAAATCGCACGGCGAGAGCCTTTCATACCGCGAGATTGCCAAGCCGCTCGCCGATCACGTCGAAGAACTCGGCTTTACGCACGTGGAGCTGATGCCCGTAATGGAGCACCCGTACTACGGGTCGTGGGGCTATCAGGTGGTCGGCTACTACGCGCCCACGTTTCGCTACGGCGAGCCGGAGGATTTTATGTACTTGGTGGACTACCTGCACCGGCGCGGCATCGGCGTCGTGCTCGACTGGGTGCCCGCCCACTTCGCCACCGACCCGCAGGGCCTCGTCAGCTTCGACGGCACGCCGCTCTTTGAGCAGAGCGATCCGCTGATGCGCCACCACCCGGACTGGGGCACGTACGTTTTTGATTACGGCAAGTCCGGCGTGCAGAACTTCCTGGTGTCCAACGCGCTCTTCTGGCTGGATCGCTACCACATCGACGGTCTTCGCTTCGACGCCGTCGCCTCGATGCTCTACCGCGACTACTCGCGCAACGAGTGGACGCCCAACGAGCACGGCGGGCGCGAGCATCTGGAGGCCATCGACTTCCTCAAGAACGTGAACGAGAGCGTCTACGCCGAGTACCCGGACGCGCTTATGATCGCCGAGGAATCGACGGCGTGGCCGGGCGTCACGCAGCCCACCTACGACGACGGCCTGGGCTTTCTGTATAAGTGGAACATGGGCTGGATGCACGACACGCTGGCCTACGCGCGAGCGGATCCCGTTCATCGCCGCTACCACCACGACGACCTCA
>PXTQ01000026.1:10618-11739 GCA_003022505.1 Bacteroidetes bacterium QS_8_64_10
CCACGACGACCTCACGTTTCCGCTCGTCTACGCCTTTAGCGAGCAGTACGCGCTCCCGTTCTCGCACGACGAGGTGGTGCACGGCAAAGGCTCGCTCTGGGGCAAGATGCCGGGTGATCCGTGGCAGAAGGCCGCCAACCTGCGGCTCGTCTACGGCCACATGGTGGGCCATCCGGGCAAGAAACTGCTGTTTATGGGCAGCGAGTTCGGCCAGGAGCGCGAGTGGAGCCACGACCGCCAGATCGACTGGCATCTCTTGGACGACGCCGACAACGGCGCGCTGCACGAGGGCGTCTTCGAGTGGACGAAGGACCTGTTCCATCTCTACCGCGAACACCCTGCGCTCTGGAACGACGAGCCGGGCGGCTTCGAGTGGATCGACCACGACGACGAGGCGCAGAGCGTGATCTGCTATCTGCGCAAGAACGAGGGTCGCGTGCTCCTCTTTGTGATGAACGCCACGCCCGTGCCGCGCCATAATTACCGGATTGGCGTGCCCGACGCCGGCGCCTGGACCGAGCGCCTCAACAGCGACGCCGAGACCTACGGCGGCAGCGGCGCGGGCAACCTCGGTGCCATCGAGGCGGAGGCGACGCCGCATCACGGGCGGCCCGCCTCGCTCGCGCTCACGCTCCCTCCGCTCTCGATGCTCGTCCTGGAGCGTGAAGGCGATGGGGGGTGACGACTGCCGTCATAATGAGCGCTGCTTTTTCTGCGACGAGTTCGGTTGCTCCTGATGTTACCTTCCCGCTCTCTCCGGCGTTCCGCCTGACGCTCTGCGCGCTCCGCGACAAACGTCGCGCCCTCCGCCGCGACGCCACGCCCGCCGAGCGGCAGCTCTGGTCCCTGCTGCGCCGCCGCCAGCTGCGCGGACGCCGGTTCCGCCGGCAGTACAGCTATCCAGGGGAAGAATGCTCTATTTTAACGAGTCCTCTCTCCTGGATAGGAGAGAGACAGAGAGGGGTTGACGCTTCCCACCGCCGCTCCGCCTGCATCTCTAACGCCCTCTCGATATACTAACCGACGCCGCTGCTGCAGGAACCCTGCCGGCCTGACTCGCATCCCACGGAATGACGACAATTGCCAAACTCAACCCAAGTTACAGCAATGCCCACCCTCAC
>PXTQ01000027.1 GCA_003022505.1 Bacteroidetes bacterium QS_8_64_10
CCCGCCGCGCTCATCTCGCACGACGAACACGTCAGGCCCGCCGCGCCCATGTCCTGGATGCCGTGCACCACGCCCGCCTCGATGGCTTCGAGGGAGGCTTCCAGCAAAAGCTTTTCGGTGAACGGATCGCCGACTTGCACACTGGGACGTTTTTCTTCGCTTTCCTCGCTGATCTCCTCGCTGGCAAAGGTGGCGCCGTGGATGCCGTCGCGCCCGGTGGCGGAGCCAACGATAAAAACATTCAGCCCCGGCTCGGCGGCGGTGGCCGAGGTGGTGCGGTCATGACGGGCGACGCCCACGCTCATGGCGTTGACGAGCGGGTTGCCCGCGTACGCCTCGCCGAACTGCACCTCGCCGCCCACGGTGGGCACGCCGAACGAGTTGCCGTAGTCGGCAATGCCGCGCACCACGCCATCCACGAGGTAGCGCACGCGCGGGCTGTCGAGCGGACCGAAGCGGAGCGAGTTGAGCGAGCAGATGGGGCGCGCGCCCATCGTGAAGATGTCGCGCTGGATGCCGCCGACGCCGGTGGCCGCACCCTCGTGCGGTTCGATGGCCGAGGGATGGTTGTGACTCTCCATCTTAAAGGCCACAGCCAGACCCTCGCCGATGTCCACGAGGCCGGCGTTCTCCTCGCCCGCGCTCACGAGCAGATCCTCGCCCTCGCGCGGCAGCGTCTTGATAACGGCAATCGAGTTTTTGTAGGAGCAGTGCTCGCTCCACATCACGGCGTAGATGCCCAGCTCCGTGAACGTGGGCGTGCGGCCCAGCCGTTCCGTAATCCAGTCGTATTCTTCTTCGGTGAGACCCTGATCGACGGCGAGTTCGAGGGTGACTTCGGGCATGGAGCGCGCGGCGGCTTGCGGCATGACGGCGGCGGTTGGTTGGCGAAAAGCATGGAACCGTCAAGGTAGCAAACCATGCGCGGAGGAAAAAGACGAATCAGTATTTCGTATTGCGTATTTCGTGAACTCAATCCTTCGACTTTCTGACCTTCGACCTTTAGACTTTTCTACTGTACCGTCACGTCGTAGGGCCAGAGCGCCAGCGGCTTTGCGTGCATCCGGCGGAGACGCTGGAGGCGGCGCGCGTGCTGCTCGAAGGTGCGCTCGGCCTCGGAGAGACGCCAGCCGCGCCATAGCGCCGACGCGCGGGCACTTAACGATTCCATGTAGCGCTCGAAGAACGACTTGGGCTCCGGGAGCGCATGCACGTCGTAGGCAGCGGAATCCAGCCCGGCGCGTTTGGCGGCCAGTTTCACCGTCGTTTGCAGCCCGCCCAGCACGTCCACCAGATTGCGCGCCTCGGCAGCCTGCCCGGTCCACACGCGCCCCTGTCCGATGGAATCGACCTCGGCGGTCGTCATGCCGCGTCCCTCCGCGACGTGCTTCAGAAACGACTGATACGTGTCCGAGATGAAGCGCTGCCAGAGCTGGCGCTCCTCGTTAGGGATCGGCTCGGTGGTGAAGTTGCTGAAGTCGGCGTACGGGCTGGTCAGCACCTCATCGAAGGTGATTCCCAGCCGGTCATTGAACATTTCCTGCCCGTTAAAGAGCACGGCGAAGACGCCGATGGAGCCGGTAAGCGTCAGCGGATCGGCGGCGATGGTGTCGGCGGGGGCAGAGAACCAGTAGCCGCCGCTGGCCGCCGTGTTGCCCATCGAGACGAGCACGGGCATCTCGCGCGCCGTTAATTTGACAGCATGGCGCATCGCTTCGGAGGGAGCGATCTGCCCGCCGGGCGAGTTGACGCGCACAACAACGGCCCGCACGTCCTCGTCGTCGCGGGCCTCCTGCATCGCCTCGCGGAACGGCCCCGGCGCCAGAAACTCGGCGTTCCCGGGCAGCGATTCCCGCTCCTCGTTGACGATCTGGCCGGTGCCGTAAACGACGGCAATCTCGCCGTTACCGTCGCTCGTGGAAAGGCCCGCGTCCGAGGCCGAGGTGCGGGCGTACTCTTGCAGGTTGATCGCGTTGACGTCGTCGGCGCTGTCGTAGCCGAGCTGATTGACAAACAACGAGTCCATCTCGTTTTCGTAGACGAGGCCGTCGGCGAGGCCCGTGCGTACGGCGTCCTCGGCGCTGAAGACGCGCCCGCTGTCGGCGAGGCTCTCGATGGAATCGGTGGGCAGGCCCCGGCTTGCCGACACGGCGCTCTTGAACGCGCTGTTGATCGCTTCCACGATCTCGCTAAGTTGGCGCTCGTTCTGCTGCGAAAAGTTCGACCGCGTAAACGGCTCTACGGCGCTCTTGAACTCACCGGCGCGCACGGCGGTCGCCTCCACGCCCAGTTTTTGCAGCGTGCCCTCGAGAAATGGACTCTGGAGCATAAAGCCGTTCAGCATGAAGAGCGATTCGGGCGAGGCAAACACGCTGTCGGCTGCGCTCGCCAGCAGGTAGTCCTTTTCCGTCATGCCCGTCTCGCCGGTGGTAGCGTAGAGCGGCTTGCCACTTTCGGCGTAGCGCTGCAGGGCGGAGCGCATCTCTTGCAGCTGCGCCCAGCCCGCGCCTATGCCTTCCGCCTTGAGACGCACCGCGCTGATGCGGTCGTCCTGGGCGGCCATGCGCAGGCCCTTCCGGAAGCCGCGCAGGTCGTAGCGCACCCCGCCGCCGAGCACCTGGCTCAGCGGGTCGGTGGCGGCGTTTTCGGGCACGGGGCCTCCGAGGCGCACCTCCAGCACGGCGTCGGAGGGCACCGTGGGCGCGGAGTCGGAGGAGGCGGCCAGCGCCAGCAAAAACAGGAAGCCGACCAGAACGACGACGATGAGAGCCAGCAACGCGCCGAGCGTGCTGGCAAGCAGGTTGGAGAGGAAGCGCATGTGCGATCAGGAATCTACGAGCCTATGAGTCTACGAGTCTATGAATCTGGGGAGCGGGGCGACTTTGACATGCAGGGCGTAGTCGCTGTCGTCCCCGACCTTCATTGCGATTGGATCATTTATTAAATAATACAGAGCGGAACGGTGAGAAAAAAGCGTGCTTCTTTCGGGTTTTCGAGAAAAACGGGAGATGGTTTCGGGCTTGCAGGCTCAACAGGTGGAAGGTTTGTAGGTTGAATGTACTCAACCTGCAACTTAAAACCTGGAAACCTGCCAGCTTTTATGGAAGCTCTCTTCGAGTATCGAATTCCCGTCTGGCACCCGATAGCCGTGCATCTCCCGCCCGCGCTCTTGCTCGTGTCAGCGGGCGCGGCGGCGGGCTGGATCGCGTGGGGCGGGGCAGCATGGCGACGCACGCTCGCGGCGCTCCTGGCGTTGAGCGCCCTCGGTACGGCGTTTGCCTATTTTACGGGCGAGGCGATGGCGCGGCGCTCCGAGGGCGTACCCATCGTCGAGGAGCTGGTGAACCTGCACGCGCAACTCGCGCTCTACACGCTCGTCGGGACGGGCCTGGCGCTTGCGGGCGCTATCGGGGCGCTGGTGTGGAGCCGCCGATCCGGGTGCAACGCGCCGCGCTGGGTGCGCTTCGCCGTAGGCTTTATTGTGCTCGCCGCAGTCGCGCTCGTGCTCGCGACGGCGCACCTCGGCGGCACGATGACTTGGGGCGTTCCGGAATGATTGGTTGTAGGTTGGCAGATTGCAGGTTTGCTGACCCGTGCATGGTCTCTTCTAAACGTTTGCGAGGAGGGCGAGCGAGCCAGAGAAGGCTCGGCAAACGCACACACTTCACATCTTACACACTCCCAAATACAGTCAGTTTGGCTTTGGCCTTCGACGGGTACGATCAAAAAGTTTAGCAATCCGCTCACGGCTCAGTGAATACCTCTCAGTCGTTCATTCTCCCACTCATTCCTTCCTTCATTCATCCTCTCGTTCTTTCGTAGAACCCGGCCAAATCCGCTTGAAGAAAGCGCGTGTGTGCTACCCGGCGGGGTGGTTTGAAACGCTTTGCACCTGCCAGTTGGAACGAGCCGCCCCGTTTTGCCTTTTCATCAACGATATGCTTGCAGCGCAGAGATAACCTATTTGTCAACCGTGATGCTTTGTATTGGGTCGTCGCTACTAAGCGGATCCGCAAAGCTTCTGCGGCTCCGGATGATGAACCAACGACGACTGACGACCGCGTAAACATTTGAGACTCGTCAGCCGTCGGTCGTCGTTCGGCAAGCGAGATACCGGATAATTTTTGCTCAGGTGCTTACCTGTTCGTAAAACGTAAGGAGTGCTGTTTTTACGCATTACGCAATACGCAATACGTTTTACGTTTCGGCTCTCCAGCCACGTCGGAAACAGAAAAGCGGAAGCACGAAAAATCAAACCTGACGGTGCGACAAGCTATGAGCACCCCCGAACATACCGACGCGCGCCCTGCGCTCAGCGACCGGGAGGAAACCATTCTGCAGATGGTCGTGCAGAACTTCGTCAGCACCGCCGGGCCGGTTGGCTCGCGCACGCTGGCGAAAGAGCACGAGCAAGAAATCGGCCTGAGCGCGGCCTCCATCCGCAACACGATGAGCGACCTGGAGGACATGGGCTACCTCGATCAACCCCACACCTCCGCCGGGCGCGTCCCGACGGGGATGGGGTATCGCACGTTCGTCGACGAGCTGATGAGCGTGCCCTCGCTCTCGCCCGACGAGCGTCACATGCTGCACCTCAAGATCCGTGAGATCGTGGGCGACCTGCGCGAGCTGATGAGCGAAAGCTCGCGTCTGCTGGGCCGGCTTTCCAGCCTGCTGGGCGTGGCCCTCAGCCCGCGCCTCTCGACGGGCACGCTCGACCGCCTGGAGGTCGTGCCGCTCACCGGCGGGCGCGTCATGTTCGTCCTGAGCATCGAGGGCGGCCTCGCCAAAACCATCGTGCTGGAGCTGGAGGCTTCCGACATGCAGCGCCGCGACATTGACCGCATCACACGCCTCCTGAACGAGCGCCTGGCGGGTCTTACGCTCCGCGAGATCCGCGACACCCATGTCGAGCGCGTGCGCGACCTGCAAGACGAGACCGGCATCGTGCGTCTCGTCGTGGAGCGCTCCGACTCCCTCTTTAGCGAACCCGCCGCGGGCCGCCTGCGCTTCGGTCCGGCGCAGCACATCATGGCGCAACCGGAATTTCAGGAGACGGGCGATTTGCGCGCCTTCATGGAGCTGATGGAGGACGAGGACTTCGTGGTGCATCTGCTGGAGGATCAGGCCGCCGAGACCGAGCACGCGGCGTCGCCGCAGGACCAGGTGAACGTGCGCATCGGCAGCGAAAATAGCGACGAGAAAGCGCAGGAGTACTCCATCGTCACCGCCCCCTACGCGCTTGGCAAAACGTCGGGCACGGTGGGCGTGATCGGTCCCACGCGCATGGAATACGGCCACGTCGTCGCGCTGGTGCAATCCACAGCGTCCATGCTCTCAAGCGCCTCCTCGAGCGACGACGCCACCGCCTGAGTGATTTTTGATTTGCGATTTCCGACTTTCGACTTTCGATCTTCGATTTGACGATTGATACAGCTTGCAATTTCCTAACCTTCCGGATCCTTTTTCCTTCATGAGCGAACCGAATGACACGAAAGAACCAACGTCCGAGAACACTGACGCGAGCGAGGAGCCGCCCCACGACGACGCGCCCGACGCTGCCGAGGCGACGGCGACTGAGGCCAACGGACAGCCCGAAGAAGCGCCGTCTGCCGGTGACGAGCCGAGCCTCTCGGAGACCGAGCGCCTGCGCCGCGACGTGGCTGAACGGCTCGACGAAGACGACGAGGCCGCCCGTGAGGCGCTCTCCGATCTCGCGCGCCGCGCCAAAGACAGCGAGCGCGCCCAGGAAGAACTGGACGAGGCACGCAACAAGCTGATGCGCAAGGCCGCTTCGCTTCAGAACGTGCGCCGCCGCGCCCGCGAGGAGCAAGCCCGGTCCACCGAGCGCGCCCGCGCCGGTGTGCTGCGCCGCATGTTGGAGATCCTGGACGACTTCGACCGCTCGCTCGACGCTGCAAACCAAGACACCGAAGCGGACGCCGCCCCCGACCACGAGAGCGCGCACGAATCGCTCAAAGAGGGCGTCGAGATGGTGCGCGAGAAGTTCCTCGGCGTGCTCCGCGAACTGGACGTGGAGCCGATTGAGGCGGTCGGGCAGCCTTTCGACGAGCAGCTGCACGAGGCCATGATGCGGCAGCCTGCACCCGACGACGCCGAGCCGGGCGAGGTGCTGCACGAGGTGAAGAAAGGCTACCGGATGGGCGAGCGCGTCCTGCGCCACAGCCGCGTCGTAGTGGCCGCGTTGTTCGCCTCATACGACGAGGTGCGAGCGGCCTACCTGTTCGGCTCCGTGGCCGCCGGCACCGAGCGCCCGGAGAGCGACCTGGACCTGGCGATTCTGCTCCCGCGCGGCGAGCAGCTTTCCTCCGGGCGCAAGCTCGACCTCCACGCCGACCTCGTGCGCCGGGGCTTCGACGACACCGACCTGGTGGTGCTCAACGACGCCGACCTCGTCACACGCTTCGAGGCCGTGCGCCCGAATCAGCCCGTCTACTGCGCGCCTGATTTTAGTCACGGCGCGTACTTCTCGAAGACGCTGCGCATGTACTTCGACTTCCAGCCGTACCTCAAAATCCATCGCAAAGCCTACAAACGGAGGCTGCTCGATGTTGTTAACCCTGACGTGCTGCGCAAGCGGCTAAACAAACTGGAGGAGTATCTGACCATTCTGGAGCGGCTTCGTGATTACGACCGCGATGCCTTTTTGAACGACCCTGAACGCTACGGAAGCGCCGAACGGTTTCTGCAACTCGCCATCGAGGCGCTTTCCGACATGGGTCATCACGTCGTGGCCGATGAAGATTGGGGCACTGTGGATCGGCAACGCGACGTGCCAGCACGCTTCCGCGAGCAAGAGCGCATCGGGGATGATCTGGAAGAAACGTGGACGCGCATGGTCGGTTTCCGAAATATTCTGGTGCACGACTACCTGAACGTGGACCGCAACACCGTTTACGACGTATTGCAACACGACTTAGACAACATCCGGCGGCTCCGAGCCGTCTTCGCACGCTTTCTCTAAATGATCTTTCGTAATTGTGCCACGCGACTATTACGACGTACTGGACGTAGATCGCGACGCCTCGCAGGATGAACTCAAGAGCGCGTATCGCAAGCACGCCATGAAGTACCACCCGGACCGCAACCCGGACGACCCGGACGCGGAAAAGAAGTTCAAGGAGGCCGCCGAAGCCTACGAGGTGCTCTCCGACGAGGAGCAGCGCCGGCGCTACGACCGCTTCGGGCACGCCGGGGTGCAGAACGGCGCGGGCGGCGGAGGCCGCGCGCGCGGGCGGCCCGGCGCGGGCTTTCAGGACATCAGCGACATCTTCGAGCAGTTCAACGACATCTTTGGTGGGCGCGCGAGGGGGAGCGGCGCCGGCGGCGGAGCGGCCGGAGGAGGCGCGGGCGGCACCATCTTCGAGGAAGTCTTCGGTGGCGGCGGCGGACGACGGCAGCGCCGGCGCGGTCGCGGCGGCGGGCGGCAGGGCGGCGCAGCGGGCGGCGACCTGCGCATTCGGCTGAAGCTGACGCTGGAGGAAATCTCCGAGGGCGTCGAGAAGGACGTCAAGGTGCGCCGGTACGTACCCTGCGAAACATGCGAGGGCACTGGCTCGGAAGAGGGCGCGGACGGGTTCGTCATGTGCGACCAGTGCAACGGCAACGGCGAGGTGCGCGAGGTAAGCCGCTCCGTCTTCGGCCAAATGGTGAACGTGCGCACGTGCCCAAAGTGCGGCGGCGAGGGGCGCAAGATCAAGAGCAAGTGCCCGGACTGTGGCGGCGAGGGACGCAAGAAGACCGAGGAAACGATCACGATTCCTGTGCCCGCCGGCGCGATGGAAGGACACCACCTGACGATGCGCGAGGAGGGCAACGCCGGGAAGCGCGGCGGCCCGGCGGGTGACTTGCAGGTAGAGATCATTGAGAAGCAGCACGAACACTTCACCCGCGAGGAGTTGGATGTTTACTACAACCTCTACATCTCCTTCCCGGAGGCCGCGCTCGGCACGGAGGCCGAGGTGCCCACGCTCAAGGGCCGCGCGCGCCTCGAAATCGACGCGGGCACGCAGGCCGGCAAGATCCTGCGGATGAAAGAGCGCGGCCTGCCCGAACTGCGCAGCAACCGCCGGGGCGATCAGCTCGTGCGCGTGCACGTCTGGACGCCGCGCGATCTGACGTCCGAGCAACGCCGCCAGCTGGAAGAGTGGAACGGCGACGAGAACTTCGAGCCGGAGCCAGAGGAGTTGGACAACCGGAAGTCGTTCTTCAGTCGCGTCAAGGACGTGTTTACGTGAATGGGACGGCGGACCGCAAACCGCTAACGACGGTTCCCCGAACGAAACGCAGACGCGCCATGATGCGTCGCGGTCTGCCGTCGCCAACCTCCTCGGAAAGTACAGAATGTCACGTTCATTATTTATCGAGTGTGTATGGGCGAGCCGGTCGACGGAACCACCCTGCGTCGCGTCATGCGGCGCGTGCCCTCGCCCGTCGTGGTCGTGACGGCGAGCGGAGCCGGTAAGACGCGCGGCATCACGATTGGCTCGATGGCGAGCGTCGCGCTGGAGCCGCCGCTGCTATCCTTTAATGTCAACCGCTCGGCGCGGATGCACGAGGTGATGGCAGCGGCGGAGCACTTTGCCGTCAACGTCGTAACTGGCGAGCAGGTGATGCTCTGCCGTCGTTTCGCGCGCCCGGACCTCACCGGCGAGGAGCAGTTCGCTACCGTGCCGCACCGCATTGATGAGCACGACGCGCCGCTCCTCGACGACGTTGCTGCGATTCTGCGCTGCCGCCCGCACGCTCGCTTTGAGGCGGGCGATCATACCGTGTTCGTGGGCGAGGTTGTCCACGCGAACGTGCACCGCGACGAGGCCGGCGCAGTGGTGTACTACCGCCACGACTACCGGCGCGTAGACCCGTCGAAGGCGCACTCGCCGGTGAAGCGCTCGTCGAGTGTCACGTCGTGAGCACCCGCGCCGAAGAAGGCGAAATCGTAGCGGGCCGGGTCGTCCGGGCAGAGGCGGCGGCAGCGGCGCGTGAGCGTTTCCACGACGCGCCACGAGTTCGTCTTGCGCTCCACCAAGCCCAGCGCACGCGCCTGACGCCCGCTGTGCACATCCAGCGGCAGTGCGAGTTTCCGTTTCGGGATGGCCGACCACAGGCCTAGGTCCACCGGGCCGGGCCGCACCATCCAGCGCAGGTACATCGAGAGGCGCTTGGCCGCGCTGCCCGCTTCGGGCCGCGCCAAGTGCTTGCGCAGGCGCGAGGGCGTCTCCGATGAGGCCGCTATGATCGTCTCGCTAAAGCCCTGAATGGCCGGACCGACGGTCTCGGCATCAGCCGGCAGATGCGCCGCGAAGACGCGCTCGACGGAGCCGTATTCCGACAGCACGCGGCTCAGGTTTTTTGTGAACCACCGCGCGTCGATAGGCTGAAACGTGCGATGCTTGAAGCCGGCGAGCGCCTCCGCGTCGCGCTCGCCGTAGTCGCGCACGAAAGCGTAGGGAGCGTATCCCATGCGCTCGCACAGCTCGCGCAGCTTGCGTAGCATCACGTCGCGGCGGCCCCACGCCAGGAGCGCCGCGTATAGGCCGATCACCTCCTGATCGCGCGGATCGTCGAAACCGTGCGGGATCGAGATCGGGTCGTCGTCGATGAACGACGGGCGCTCGAAGCGCTCGACAAGACCGTCAAGATACGATTTGAGATTTTCGAGCTTCGATTTTCGACTGATTTCAGCTCGTTTGGGTCTAAGATGGTAGCTTACGAGTCGTTCAGGCAGGTCGGGGAGTTCAGCGCGGCAGGCCAAATCGCTCGTCCGCAATCTAAAACCGAAAATCGCCGAGGTCCACGTTGCCGCCGCTCACGATGACGCCCGCGCGCTGACCGGCGGCCTCGATTTCGCCCGACAGCAGCGCCGCGAACGCCAGCGCGCCGGTCGGCTCCGCCACAATCTTGAGGCGCTCCCATAGAAAGCGCGTCGCCCGGCGAATAGCGTCCTCACTAACCGTCGCCATCGCATCCGCGTGCCGGAGGACGAGCGGAAACGTCACCTCGCCAAGCGAAGGCGTGCGCGCGCCGTCGGCAATCGTGTCGGGGTCGCGCACCGTGTACAACTCGCCCGTGCGAAAGGAGCGCGCCGCGTCGTCCGCGCGTGCCGGCTCGACGCCCACGACGCGGCAATCGGGCGCGAGCGCTTTCGCCGCAATCGCGCAGCCCGACAGCAATCCGCCGCCGCCGCAGGGCGCGAGCAGCAGATCCAGGTCGCCAGCTTCCTCGATGAGTTCGCGCGCCACGGTGCCCTGTCCGGCAACGACGTGCGGGTGGTCGTAGGGCGGCAAGGTGGGCAGATCGCGCTCCGAGGCGATTTCGTCAGCCAGCGCCTCGCGCGTAGTGTCGTCGCGGTCGTAGGAGATGATCTCCGCGCCGTAGCCTTCGGTGGCGCGGCGCTTGACGGCGGGGTACGTCAGCACGCCGCGCTCGCGTTCCGGCAGCTGACTGAGGGCGTTGTACGCGCCGCGAATCTTGAAGGCCCCCGCGCGCTGGAAATTCTCGCACTTGAAGAGCACCTCGCCGCCGGTCCGGTCGTCGGCAGTGCGCGAGGTGAGAACCGGCGTGCGATGCGCCACGTCCGGCAGGCGGTCGGCGGCGGCCTCCACGTCGGCATACTCGACTGTCGATTGCGGATTTTCGATTGTCGGTTTTGGATTCGCCACCAATCGCCACTCGCCAATCGACATTCGCCAAGCGTCACTCCGTCGTGCCGGACGACGCTTCCGAGATCTGTTCGCTCTCCGGCGGGCGTTCTACCAGTAGGCGGATGTCGGTGGCCAGCGAGGCGAACGCGCCGATGGCTGCCAGCATCGGGTGCAGCATGATGGCTGCCGTCGCGCCGCCTACGCCTACCGACAGCGGGAACTCCATCACGGTGTCTTCGCCCTTCTTGACGATGATGCGGCGCGCGTTGCCTTCCTCTACGATCTCGCGAACGCGGGCGACAAGCTTGCCGCTCTGAACTTTGATTTCTTCAATCGCCTGATCCTGCGTACTCTTCTGATCCTGCGTACTCTTCTGATCCTGAGCCATAACGTGTGGGTGAGAATAGGTGGGCAGTTTTTGTGGAGGCTGATGTATGAGAAGCGGGGGGAACGGGTTTCCTGTCGAAGTCGAGAGGTTATTGCTTGTGCCGAAGGCGTTACAGGGTTGGGTAGGTCTGGCAGGTCCGTCGCGTCTGACAAGTCCATTACGTCATGCGTGGCGGAAGGGCGACGTTGCGTTTCATGAACGCTCACGCGCTGTGCTTTTGCCGCAGGCGTTCGACGAAGGCGTCGTGCCCGTCCGTCTCGGTGCCGTCCCGTACCGTTTCCAGCACGGCGGCGAGGTCGCGTTGCCGGAGCGCCTCGGCGTCGAGGCGCAGTCCCGGAAACGCGCGGCTCTCAAGCAGGCCGTCGTCATCGGCGTGCAGGAGCGCGTAGTTGTCGCTTTCCAGCGCGAACCAGCTCAACTCGCTGTCCTCGATCTGCCAGACCACGTATTCCCGCACGCCCCGCTTCTTTTTTGGCGTGCAGGTCGTACTCGCTGCTGGCCGCCGCCACCTCGCAGACGAGTTCCGGCGCGCGCGACCCAGAGCGGCAGCGAGACGAAAAGTGAGGAAGGCTTAAGCGCCGTTCAGCAAACCCTTCTCGCTCGTCCAACTCCGGAAGCCGTCTACGAGCTGCTCGAACGACTCCATCACGAAAAGCTCATCCTGCAGGTTATACACCTCGTAGTCCTTCTCGGTGATGTGCTCCGGGTCGAAAGGGTGCTTTGTCACCTCGTCGGAGAGCGCGTGCGTCACCTCGTCGTTCGATGAGACGATGCCGGCCCCGAAGAGGCGCGTGCCCTCCGTTTCGCTCAGCAGGCCGAACTCCACCGTAAACCAGTGGAAGCGCTCCAGGCGCGGGCGGTCGGTGCCTTCGGCTTCGAGCGCCGCCTGGCCGAACAGCTGGTAGAAGTCGGCGAACTCCGGCTGCGTAAGCATGGGCATGTGCCCGAAGATGTCGTGGAAGCAGTCGGGGGCGGGCGTGTAATCCAGCTCGTCCCAGCCGCGCACGTAGTCGGTGGAGGGGAATTGGCGATTAGCCAGCAGGTTGAAGAAGTCCTTCTCGTGCAGCAGGCCGGGGATGCGCGCCACCTCCCAGTTCGTGGCGTCTTCGAGGCGGCGGCTCAGGTCGGCGAGGGGCGGGATGCGCTCGGCGTCGATGCCCAGCACGTCCAGGCCGCGCTCGTAAGCCGCACAAGCGCGTCCCGGCAACTGCTCCATCTGGCGCTCGACGAGCGCGCTCCAGATGTCGTGATCGTCCTCGTCGTAATCCGGGTACGGGATGTCGTCGCCCGTGGGCGGCGCTTCGTCCAAGCTCTGCGGGATGCAGCGCGGGTCGATGTCGTCCTCGGAGGCCTTTTCGTAAGCCGAGCGGTCGTCCTCGCCGCCGTCGACGGGTTCGTCGTGATCGGAAACGTCGGAGGGGGCGTCCTGGGTGGACTGCAAATCACTCATGGTAAATGGGAAGTTGCTGAATGATTTTCTCTTGGAACCGCTTCCAAAAGCGGGTTTTTCGTACTATGCGAACCGGTGAATCGTTCGACAGGTGCCGCGCGGCAACGATAACAACACTGCAACGATCAGGATGAAAGGCTGCATGTTAGCAAGTTTCAGGTTGCAGGTTCACTCGGTCAATCCAATCAACTTGTAAACTTGCAACCAACAACCCGTCAGGCAGGCTCCATGCCCGGCTTCCACTTGATGTTGCAGCCGACGGACGGATACTGTTCGCCGAAAACGCGCCCTTCTTCCAGCAGGTCGTCAATCGCCTGGCGCAGGTCCTCGCCGGTGGGCGGCCCCTGGTTCGGACGGCTCTCGTCGAAGCGGCCTCGGTAAACGAGACGGCGCTCGTCGTTGTAGACGAAAAAGTCGGGCGTGCAGACCGCCCCGTAGTCGCTCGCCACCTCCTGCGACTCGTCGCGCAAGTAGGGAAACGGATAATCTTTCTCCAGCGCGCGCTCGGCCATGTTCTCGAACGAGTCCTGTGGATGCGTCTCGGCGTTGTTGGAGCAGATGCCGACGAACTGCACGCTGCGCCCCGCGTAGTCGCGCGCGACTTGCAGCAGCTCGTCCTCGACGTGCTTCACGTAGGGACAATGGTTGCACATAAAAACCACCACGAGCACGTCAGCGTCGTCGTAATCCGCGAGGCGGCGCTTTTCGTCGGAGCCGCGCTCGTCCACGTCCGGGTTGGCCGCCGGCAACGCGAAGTCCGGCGCGGTAGAACCGAGCTGGATCATAGTCGATTCAGTACGAGACATTGCGATTTTCGATTTGGGATTGGCGATTGGTGATTTGCGAGCTGCGTCGTTCGATTCTTTGTCATTCGACCTTCGACAATCGACCTTCGTCGTTATCGCCAGCCCAGGCGGGGGAACGCCGGATGCGGTCGAACGGCGAGACGACCGTCGAGGCGATGTTGGCGAGGTGCGAGCTGACGCGCCGCATGTTGTGCGCGCCGAGCGAATAAACGACGCCCTCGTTGGCCGACAGGTCCTCGCGGTCGGCGAGATCGTGCAGATAGGCGGTCGTGTCGTCCTTGACGCGCTCGTGCTCGTGCATGAGCGCTCGCGCCTCCTCTTCTTCGCTGTCCACGAAGCCAGCCTCCGCGCGGTCGAACATCGTCAGGATGCGGTCGCGCACCTCGCGCAGCGGCTCCACCGGCTCGCCCATGCGCTGCTTACGCGCCATCTCGCGGGTGCGAGCCAGCGCCCTCGCGCGGTCGCCGATGCGTTCCGCTTCGTGCACGATGCTGATGAGCTTAAGACTGAAGACCAACTCGCGGTCCGGGTCGATGGTGAGGTGTTCGAGCACGGCGCGGCGCAGGTCTTGTTCGCGCTCGTCGATGCCCCGGTCGAGGTCCTGAAGGTCCAGGTCCAGAATCTCGTTGTCCAGCAGGTGCGCCGAAGCGGCGGCGAACATCTCGTGCCCGTCGCGCAGCATGGCTTTCACGTTGCTAAACGCCTGCCGGACGAGCGGCGGCGGTTCGTTCCGAAAAAGATCCAGGAGGCTCATTATAGCGAAAAACCGGACGCAGGGCGTGGCTAATCGCTCTTAACGAGCAAACAAGGACAGGGTTCAGCGAGGTGGGTTAATGAATTGTTACCAATTCGATGAGGACAAATTGAAGGTCACGTTCTTCTTTGCATGGAATGGACGGCTTTCCTTTCAACAGCCGAAGGTTTTGAGATTGCTTCCTGGAACCTAACAAATCACGTGTAGCACTCCAGTAGGTGCGTGTTGGAGTTTTTTTCAGACGCCTCCACTCATACCAACTCCGCAAGCTCCGTTGGTGTATGAACGTACGAAAGTTTGTACGTTTCCCACCCATACGTCCACACTTTCAAACGTACACCCTCACATCCTTCAACCGGATTTGGTATCACATACCCACAACCTCTCAGACCCGCAGCCTCTCAGCCTCACTCAGTACGACTCCGGCGGCGTCTCCGTCTCCTCGGCCTTCTTCTCACTCCACTGCTGGAGCAGCTCGCGGATGCGCTCGCGGCGCTTCTGAAGCAGCTCTTCGGGCAACGCTTCGTCGGCGCGATCTTCGAGGGGTTCGAGCACCTCGGCCTGCAAGACGATCATGAGTTCGGTCTGCACCGTGTTTACCTCTTCGTATCCGAACAGGTAGCGCAGGCCGAAAAACCAGGCGGGCAGGTCTTTCAGGAGCGGGATGCCGCCGCGCGTGACGTTGCGCTCGGTGGAGTACAGCCCACCGATCATGGTCTGCTCGCCGTCGAGCAGAAGCACCTGCGTCTCGGCGGTGTTACGGTCGATGGCCGGGGCGCCCCCACCGCCCGTGGGCCGGCTGCTGGAGTTCTCAACGCGCACGTCCAGGTGCACGAAGTCCACTTCGGGCGCACCGAGAGAGTCGGCCACGGCCTCCGTGATGTAGGTGGGCGTAACCTCGACGATGACGCCCGTGGAAAAGAACTCGGTGATGGTGTTGCCCGCAAAGTCGCGCGTCTGGATCGGCACGTCGGAGCCGATCTGGATGCGCCCCTGCTGCCCGCTCTGCACCGTGACGGACGGATTGGCGACCGTCTCGCCGGCATTGTTGGATTCGAGAAAGCGAAACAGCTGCGTGAGCGTGGAGAGCGCGATCTGGTCGGGGCCGATGATAAATTCGTCCAGGTTCTCGAAGATGTCTTCGGTTTGCACGAAGATGTTCAGCCCAGTGCGTTGACCGCCCTGGTCGCCTTGTCCTCCACCGCCGCCGCCACCACCTCCGCCCTGGCCGCCTCCTTCGCCGCCGCCGAACAGAAAGCCCCAGTCTAGGCCGAGCTGCCGCGCCTTCGAGCGGTTGACCTGAAAGAAGAGCGCGTTGATGCGGACCTCGCGCGAGGTAAGCGTCGCCAGCGCTTTTTCGTCGCCGGGTCGCGCCGTCGTCTCCTGATCTTCCGGCGGCGTCTGGGCCTGCTGCACGATGAAGGCGCTCTCGGTCTCGCGGTAGGTGAGGCCGTTGGCCTGCAAGACCAGCTCGAAGGCGTCCAGAAACTGCGCGCGCGAGATGTCGACGCCGATGGCCTGCGTGCGATCTTCGGGGTCCACGATGGTTTTGCCCGTGACGCGCTTAAAAATAGGATTGACAAACTCCACGAACTGATCGAACGGCGTGGAGGGCGCAAACGAGACGAGTTGGTCCGGCGGCACGACGGTGCGCACGTCGCCCTCGTCAGGTTCCTGCGCCAACGCCAGCGCCGGCAGCAGGAACGCGGAAAGCAAAAGAGCGAGGCTTGTAGTGTGAAGAGGACGTCGCAGCGAAAACAGCACGTTGTATCGCGTTCTCATGCGGGCGACCTTAGTGGGCAAATATTTGAGATACGAGAGGATAGGAAAAGCTAAGCAGGGTCACAACAAAGGCTTCTTCAAGCAGACGAACGACACACGCGATGCTCGTCTGTCGGTCGTCGTTCTCAGTGGAAACGTCTAAAGCATTTTCGCTCAGCACATGGGATCGTTCTCTAAATAACTGTGGCATTTTTAAGTATAACAGGCGGTTCGGAAAGTGTCTACCGCCCGTTGCTATTGCCGCCGCCGTTCAGCGGTTGGAGCTGCGCGTCCCCTTCAGCCTGCCGGTAATCCTCGCCGCTGCCGCCGAGCGTGAGCGTCACGCGGTCCAGGATGCCGCCCTTGTTGAGCTGCGCCACCACGCGGTTGCGTTGCGGATTGACCTGCACGATCTGGCCCAGGTACACGTCGTCGCCCTCGCCCACGGCCCGGAAGCCTTCCCCGTCCTGAAACACCGCCTTGCCGTCCGCAATGGAGATCAGCTTGGCCTTTTCCACGTCAACGAGGTTTTGCGTGTTGGGCGGCAGCTTGTCCATGATGTTGGGGAAGAAGAAGTTGACCGCCGGCTTTTTATTCGGCAGCACCTCGTCGGGCACCTCGGGCGGGGCTTTTCCGTCTTTCATCTCCTTTTCGGTGAGTTGTGCAAGCCGGGCTTCGGGGGCGCTCATCCCCTCCGAAGCGCCGAAATACGCTTTCAACTCCATCTCGAAGGACACCATCACCTCCATGCGCTTCTTGCCACTCTCCTTGTCTTCGGAGATGAAGTCGATGTGGTTCAGATTGAGGTTGTTGATGCGGTAGAGGTTGCGGTTGTTTTCGATCTCCCACACGACATCGTAGAGGCGCGAGAAGTAGCCGCGTCCCTGAATGGAGTAATTCAGCGAGCTGTAATCCTCCTCCTGCCGAACGCCCTGAAAGGAGATGTCAAAGTTCTCGAAGCCGCTCCGCGTAAGGTCGTTCAGAAAGCCGACCACCGCCGGACTGGACACCGTGTCGGGAATCACTTTGTAGCGCGCCTTCCACTTGGTGACGGCTCGTTCCGCCTCCGCCCGCGTGGCGGCTTCTTCCTTGAGAAGCGTCGCCACCTTGGCGTGCTTCATGCGCTCGACTTTAGCTTTCCCTTTGATCCGCTCCAGCTTCGTCGGCTGGCGCACGTACGTTATCCAGATGCCCGCACCCATCACCAGTATCAGGATGATGATGAGAACCATCGTGTTGAGCAAAAAGTCGGGGATGTAGGCGGTAAGGCGTTCCATCGTCGCGCTGTGAAGGTGTGAATGAAAAATTGCATCAGGGGGGCGCACCGTGGCGCGTGTGTCTGTTTAGCGTATGCGCCGAAAAAATCCGTAGTAGGTACGTTTCGGCGAAACGTACCTACGATAAAGAATTGGCCAATGTGCCAGAAACGGACGGTGCGATTCCAGAAATATCTACATTAAAAACGTACGTGGCGCGTCTTCGCACCTGCTCATCCACCGTCGCTGCCGTCGAGGGAGGCGGGCGCGGCGGGCACGCTTCGTTGCTTCGTCAGCGAGGCACCGCCCGAAGACGACGTGTCGCGCCGGGCGGCCATGCGCTGGCGCAGGTAACGGGCAGCGCGCGGCAGCTTCTGTTCGAGCGGCACGTTCAGGGTGAACGAGTAGACGGGCCAGTCGCGTATTTCGGAGAACGTAAGCTTTTCGATGGAGCCGTTGGTGCGCTCGGCCAGGCCCACCACGCGGTCGCGCCCCACGGCGTTGCCTGCCAGAGTTAGCTCGCTGCCTTGCGGCGTCCAGCTCTCGACCCAGATGCCCTCAACCGCCGCCACTTCGCGCGCCGTCTTCTCCATCGCCCGGCTCCACTGGCTGCTGCCCACCAGCAGGTCGTCGAGCACGTCGAGCGACTTATGCAGCCCCTCGGCGGTACTTTCCAGACTGTCGATGCGCGCCTGCAGAACCTGCGGGCTGACCTGCTCGGCGTTGGCCTGCCGGTAGCGGCGCAGTTCCCGACGCGCATCGTCCATCTGATTGCGCTGATCGAAAAAGCGCCACATAAAGAACATCACGGTCAGGAAAAGCATTGCCAGCACCGCCACGTTCTGCCAGGAGATCGGCATCCGGAAGCGACGCTTCATCACTTCGGAGGGTAGCAGGTTGACGTCCTCAAAGAGATGCGCGTGCCGCTCGTCATCGGCAGCGCGCACGGCGGCCCCGGCGGCGGCCCCGGCTGGCCCGCCGAGGGCGTCTTCTGCGTCGTCGTCCTCGCGGGGCTGCACGAGCGCCGGGAGGGTCGTCTGAAGGGCCTCGACGCGGGCGTCCGGAAAAAACATCTCGAAGCTGTCGACGAGACCCAGTTCGTCTTCGTCGCTCAGGAGCAGCACTTGCTGGATGGGTCCCGTGCCGTACTCGTCTTGCAGCAGCAGCACGCGGCTGCAGATCGTCTCGGCGGAGTCGAACGCGGAGAGGGACTGCAGCATTTCGGTGTGGTGCGGCGTGCCGTCTTCGAGGAACGTGACGAGCGTGTCCTCAGCGCCGGCGCCCACGATGAGCGTATTGCCCTCGGCGGCGGTCTGTTCGTCCCGCTCCTCGTCCTCGAACGGACTGCCCCGGAAGGCGAGCCGCGCGAGGCCGACGTACAGCGACGTCTCGGTGTCCATGAAGCGGATGGGCGACAGGTTGCGGCTGTTCTCCTCGCGCATGGTGCGCAGGGTGGGCGTGATGGGATCCTCCACGCCCGGATGCAGCGCCAGGTAGCGCGCCTGTTCGCCTGCGCCGGGCGTCATGGGCAGAAAGGCGACCCGTTCCCGCTCCACGCCCACGGCGTGTTCTTCAGTGAGATGCTGGTAAAGCTGCTTGCGGCGGCGCGAGCTACCCTCACTGCTTTTCAGGTCCTCGCTCGGAAGCGTAAGCTCCGTTTGCTCCACATATTCGTTGGAAGCACAGAAAGCCAGCGTCGGATTCTCGTACCCGTTGTCGCGGCACTCAGCCAGGATGTCGTCGAGTTCGAGCACAAAAGAGGACGGCCCGCTTTCGGTCGACATCTGGGGCGTTCCCAGGTCTCCTCCCGACGATGCGTCCTCGAACTCGGATCCGAGGAACATGTCGTTTCCTCCCATGCCTCCCTCGTCGCCGAACTGAATGTTGGTAAAGTCGTCCTCCTCGCCCCCATCGTCCTGAAAGCCCGGACCTGCTTCGTCGGGCGTCGTTTCGGCGAAGTGGGTACCCCACTGCCGCGTAAAGCGCCGAAGCACGCTGGTGTCGCGTGCGGTAGAGCGCAGGAGCACGGCGTGCAGCGTGTTGCCCACCACCATGACGCCCAGAAAAAGATCGTCGGATTGGTTGCTCATAATACGTGATGCGCTTTTGCTTACTTAATATCGGGACGTGGAGCGCGTCGCTCAAAGACGCAACGGCTTATCATGCGAACGAAGACACTTTTGAACGGCGTACAGACGCGCTATGGCGCGCCTCAACGGTCGTTTATTGCGTTCACCATGCCAGAAGGCGAAAGTTATTCGCTAAACGCATGCGGTCAGAAAAGGCGCAGCGCTTCGTCGCCACTGATGTCGCAAACACTGTGCGGAAAGGACCACCGGACCGAATCGCCGCGTGCGGCCTCTCAGCGAGGTTTATCCAATAAAAAAGCCGTCTCCCGCTGGGGGGAGACGGTAAAAATTTCCGCCGGGGCCTTCAAAAAGTTACTGACGAGCGCGCCGGCACAACGCTTGGCAAATAGGAGAGAAAAGAGAAGTTGGAAAACGAGGCGTCAAGGTGATAGCGTTTGCTCTTTTTTCGCCGGAAGTTACGGCTTCGCCCCGCGCTCCCATTCTTCCGCTCCCCCGCTCCCGATTAGCGCATAAGCTTCTTCATGCGCGTCTTGTTGTTGGCGAAGTCCATCGCCGTGGTGGGCGTAATCTCGCGCTCACGGGCAAGGCGGTAGAGATCCTGCTCCAGCGTCGTCATGCCTTGCGAGCTGCCCTCCCACATCATCTGGTAAATTTCGGCCGTGTTGCCGTTCTGGATGGCGGCCTTCGCCGAGGAGGTCATCCAGAGGATTTCTTTCGCCAGGATGCGCCCGCCGTCGGGCTTAGGGCATAGCTTCTGACTGATGATGCAGCGGAGCACGTCGGCGAGTCGGTTGCGCACGCGCTCCTGCTCCTCCGGCGGGTACTCGGCCACGACGCGGTCGATGGTCTCAATGGCCGAGGACGTGTGCAGCGTCGAGAAGGTCTTATGGCCGGAGTCCGTCACCTCGAGGGCTGCCGAGATCGTGTCGGGGTCGCGCATCTCGCCGATCACGATCATGTCGGGGTCCTGCCGCAGCGCCTGCACCACGCCGTCTTTGAACGAGGGCACGTCCTTGCCCACTTCGCGGTGGCGCACGATGCAGTTTTCGGACTCGTGCATGTACTCCACGGGCTGCCCGATAATCACGATGTGGGCAGGCACGTCGTGGTTATTGGCGTCCACGATGGCGTCGAGGGTGGAGCTTTTGCCGGAACCGGTGACGCCGGTGACGAGCGTGAGGCCGTCGCGCACATGCCGGAACATGAGGCCGCGCTCGATGACGGAGCCGAAGCCCAGCGATTCGAGCTTGAACAGCTCGTCCTCGATGACCCGCATGTTGAGGCCGAGGTGGTCGTAGTCGAAGTACATGGTCGCGCGGAAGCGGCGCGGGCGTTCGTCGCGGCCCTCCACCGGCAGCTGGTAGGCGAAGTCCGTCGCGTAGTCCTCGAAAAGCTGATCCATCTGCTTTTCGGTCAGCAGATTCAAAAAGAGCAGGTCCAGCTCCTCGGTTTCGTAGGTGCCCATGGCGGGGCGCGGCTCCTTATCGCCGTCCACGCGGTACCATACGTGACCGTTGCAGGCCGGGCCGCCGAGGTCCATGTCGCTGGCGTCGAGGGTGAGGGCCTTATTGGCAAACAGCTCGATGTGTTTGCGCATGGCCTTGCGGTCTTTTTCCAGCAGGCTTACCACCTGGTCGGCCAGAAACTGGAGGCGCTCCTCGCCGTGCGCGGAGTCGGGCACGGAGTCGAGCACCGAGTGCACGATGGGCGGAAGCTCCGGCACGTCGGCCCGGCGAGCGGACTGCTCGCGGCGCTCGCGCGATTCGCCAGTGCTTCCGTCCTCCAGGAATTGCTTGAGGTCGGCGGAGTCGGCGGGCATAAGGCGTTTTCGCGTTCGTGCGTTTTCGGGTTTGTGCGTTCGGTGTTCTTCGTTGCGCGTTGGCGCCTGCGGACGTTATCAGCAGTGCTGTGCGGCGCAACTTATCCGGCGCTGTGGTCGATGCGGGCCGTTGGACCGCTTCAAATTGAAAAAATTGTGCCGCATCACGGAGGACGGCCCCAGCACGTGCAGAGGCCCGCTCGCGCCGGGCGCCGCCGGGGGGCTGTGGAATTAAGCCCTCCACGGCGGGAAAAAAATACACGCCGGCCCGCTACGCGAAAGGACGCCCCGGCCGGAGTCGGAGCG
>PXTQ01000028.1 GCA_003022505.1 Bacteroidetes bacterium QS_8_64_10
CGGAGGCGGCGCTGGCGGCACCGCCGAACTCGCGACCGGCGGCGGCGTGAGCGGCGATGTCGAGGCCGCGATACAGAGCCTTTGGGACTGCACCGACGTGACGGTCACAGAATCTGAGGTGGTGATGTGACCAGCCGTCGGACTGCACGGAGTGAGGACGTGATGCCGGCCGGTGAGTCACTCACCCAAGAGACGTCCTCTGGAAAGGGCGGGGGCCTCTCCGTGGTGCAGGTCTCTCACCTCTACCGCCCGTCTATCGGTGGGATCGAAAACTATATTTACCGGCTCAACGCGCCCCTCCGGGACCGCGGGCACGAGGTCCGAACGGTGACTACCGATCTCAGTTGCGTCGGCGACAGCCCGCTTCCGCGGGACGATGAGGCCGTATACTGCGAGACGACCGCGACTGTCTTCAGAAACCCGTTCTCCATCGAGTTGTTCCGGCAGTTGCGAACTGCCGCAGCCGACGTCTACCATCTTCACAGCCCGTGGTTCCTGCCGACGGTCGAGGCGGTCTTCGTCGGCGAGTCGCTGCAAGCGCTTGACGTTCACCGGGCGGTACTCCGTACGAAACGGGCTGTTGAAGCCGAACTTGGGCACGCGCTGGACCAGCGGCGTCTGCCCGCCCTCGAAGTAGACGGAGATCTTTCCGCCCGAGCGACTTTTTTGGCCCTTCGTGCCGCGCGTAGAGCTGTGGCCGCCGTAGCCGGAGCCGGCCCCGCGTCCGATGCGCTTGCGCTCTTCCGTGGCGCCCTCGGCTGGTTGTAGGTTGCTGAGATCCATGGTCTTTAGCGTTTGCGCATTGGGGCGACGCGCCGCGTCGCCCTTACGTGTATGAGTAAGATACGTCGTCTCAAAGGAAGCGTCGCTCTCATTTTCGTTCTTCGACCTCTTCGACTTCCACCAGGTGCTCCACGTTGCCGATCATGCCGCGTATCTGCGGGGTGTCTTCGTGCACGACGCTCTGGTGCCGTCCCTGAAGGCCGAGCGCCTCGATGGTCCGACGCTGGCGCTTTGATTGCTTGATCAGCCCGCGCACCTGTGTGATTTTGAGTTTGGGCATGTCTCTTTCTGATACGGTTGCCTTGAGCAAATCGGTACTGCTCTATCTGTCGAGGTCGTAAATCGTAATGCGCAAAACGTAAAAAGACAGCACCATTACGTTCACGTTTCACGCAGTCATCCTTCAAACACCTTCTTGAGCGGGATGTCGCGCCGCCGGGCCACCTCGATGGGGTCCTCCAGCTGCCGGAGCGCATCCATCGTTGCGCCCACCTGGTTGTGCGGATTGCTCGTGCCCACCGACTTCGAGAGCACATCGCTCACGCCCGCGCATTCCAGCACAGCGCGCACGCCGCCGCCCGCGATGACGCCCGTACCGGGCGCGGCGGGCTTCAGCACCACCTCGCCGGCGTCCTGCTTGCCCACCACCTCGTGCGGGATCGTGCCCTCATCCAGCGGCACCCGGATCAGGTCTTTCTTGGCATCGTCCTTGCCCTTCGAGATCGCGCTCGACACGTCGTTGGCTTTGCCGAGTCCCGCTCCCACACTGCCGTTGCCGTCACCGACGACCACGACCGTGTTGAACGAGAAGCGTCGACCACCCTGTACCACTTTCGAGACGCGGTTGACAGCCACCAGCTTGTCTTGGAGGTTGCCTCCGCCGCCGCGTTTTCTGCCTTGTCGTGCCATAGCTTTTTCGGTTACGTTTTCAGCGTAATACTCGTTGTGCTCAACCTCACCGGTTTCAAGCTTTCATCGAAGGTCGTATTGCGTGATGCGTATTGCGTAAGGGTGCTCGCCTCGATGAAACACGCAATACGAAATACGCAACAGCTAAAAATCCAGCCCGCCTTCGCGTGCACCCTCGGCGAGCGCTTCTACACGCCCGTGATAGCGATACCCGTTCCGGTCGAAGACGGCTTTCTCGATGCCCTCGTCCTCGGCGCGTTCCGCCAGCAGCTCCCCCACGGCCTGCGACACGTCGGTCGGCGACTCGCCCACCGCACCGTCATCCCGGCTGGAGGCCGCTGCCATCGTGTGACCGCGCAAGTCGTCGATGAGCTGCGCGTAAATGTGCTGGTTGGAACGGTACACCGAAAGGCGCGGGCGCGCTCGCGTTCCGTGTATCTTGTCGCGGATGCCGCGCTTGACGCGCTCGCGGCGTGCTCTCTTTTTGCTTTTGGTTGCCATGATGCCTGTCTCTGTCGCCTGATTCTAACGTCGGACCCGTTTTTCGGAAGGCGTTATTCCGTCGTGGCCGCCACGCCCGTCTTACCCGCCTTGCGCTCTACGTCTTCGCCCACGTAGCGGATGCCCTTCCCCTTGTACGGCTCCGGCGGGCGCAATTCGCGGATCTTGGCCGCCACCTGCCCCACGAGTTGCTTATCGACCCCCTCGACGGTGACGCGCGGATTGTCCCCGCGCCCACCCTCCTCCGCTGACACGTCAATGCCGTCAGGCGGTACGAAAAAGATGGGATGCGAGAAGCCCAGCTCCAAATGCAGAGCACCGTTTCTCATATTAGCGCGGTAACCGATCCCCCGAATCTCCAGTTCTTTCGTATACCCTTCGGCCACCCCCTCCACCATGTTGCTAATGAGCGCGCGATACAGGCCGTGCTGCGCACGGGCCTGCTTGGTGTCGCTCTCCCGTGTGACGACGAGCGCGCCGTTCTGCTGCTCGACGGTGAGGTGCTCGTCGACCTGCCGCGACAACTCGCCGTGCGGTCCTTTGAGCGTGATCGCGTTGTCGCCGGCAATCTCTGCCGATACGTCGTCGCCCAACTCGATGGGGCGGTTTCCGATGCGGGACATAGTTGCGTTGGCTTGTTTTCGCGTTTGCACGTTGCGGCGTTGTGCGCCTTCATGAGGGTGCCTGCTTTTGACGTCCTCCAGGCGAGCCTCTTCACGAATCACGGATTACGCATCAATAGACGTAAGCGAGCACTTCGCCGCCGATGCCTACTTTGCGCGCCTCCTTGTCGGTCATCACGCCGCGCGAGGTCGTCAGAATGGCGACGCCCAGCCCGTTCTTGACGCGCGGCAGCTCGTCGGATTTCACGTAGTTGCGCAGACCGGGCTTCGAGACACGCTGGATCATGCGGATGACCGGCTCGTCGTGCTGATCGTATTTCAGGTAAATGCGAAGCAGATCTTGCTTGCCGTCCTCAATGTCGAGATAGTTTTCGACGTAACCTTTTTCCACCAGAATCTGCGTCATGGCGCGCTTCAGCTTGGAGGCCGGCACGTCTACGTGCTGATGATCCGCCTCCTGCGCATTGCGGATGCGCGTCATGTAATCAGCTACGGGATCGGTCGTCGTACTCATTACGGGTGTCGATTTTCGGGTGTCATTCGACATTCGCAATTCGACAGTCGAAAATGGGATCACCAGCTGGCTTTGCGCACGCCCGGAATCTTGCCTTCAAGGGCCATCTCGCGGAAGACGATGCGGCTGACGCCAAACTCGCGCATGAAGCCGCGCGTGCGCCCCGAAATCGGGCAGCGGTTGTTCTGGCGCACGGGGCTGGAGTCGCGAGGCAGCTTCTGGAGTTCGGTCCACTTACCCTCTTCCTTCAGCTTGCGGCGCTTGTCTTTGTACTTTTCGTAGAGCCTGCGACGTTTCTTCTCGCGGGCGATCCAACTTTTCTTAGCCATGGTCCTTGTTGCGGTGTCGTTTATGCCAGAAAGCTACTTATTTTTACAGGTCGTAATGCGCAAGGGTGTTTGCCTCAACGCAATACGAGACGAGAGGGCGACTCACGAAGTAAACACGGAATACGCGATCACGCGGCTTGCGCGGGAGCCTCTTCTTCCTCGTCCTCGCCGCGCCGCACAAACGGCATGCCCAGCGCCTTCAGGAGCGCGTGCGCCTCCTCGTCCGTCTCCGCCGTGGTCACGAACGTCACGTCCATCCCGTCGATGCGGTCTACCTCGTCCATGCTGACCTCCGGGAAGATCGTCTGATTGCTGACGCCGAGCGTGTAGTTGCCGCCCCCGTCGAAGCTGCGGTCCGGCACGCCCTGAAAGTCGCGCACGTTCGGGAGGGCGAGCGTGACGAGGCGGTCGAAAAACTCGTACATGCGGTCGCCGCGAAGCGTGACGGACGCGCCGATGGGCATGCCCTTGCGCACGCCGAAGCTGGCGACGCTCTTGCGCGCGCGCCGCACGGACGGATGCTGCCCCGTGATGGCGCGCAGCTCCTCAACGGCATCGTCCAGCGCGGCCTGACTCTCGACGGCCTCGCCCACCCCCTTGTTGATGCTGATTTTTTTGAGGCGCGGCACCTCCATCACGTTCTCGTACCCAAACTGTTCGGTGAGTTCGGGTACGACCTCGTCGTCGTACGTCTCCTTAAGTCGGGGCGTGTATTGCTCTGCCAAACCTAATTCTCCGTATTGATTGGGTTGACGTTTCAGTTTGCCCGTTTGCCGGTGCCAAAGCGTGATGCGTTCAAAAAGGCATCCTATGGAAATGACGCCCGGCGCGGCGGGTTCCTGCTCCACACATGCTTCAATCAATCCAGCTCTTCGCCCGTCGTCTTGGCGTAGCGCACCCACTGCCCCTTGCCGGTGTCCGGGTTTTCGATGCGCTTGCGCCCAACGCGCGTAGGCTCGCCGTCGGAGTCGAGCGGCATGACGTTGGAGACGTGGATCGGCTGCTCCTGCTCCAGGCGCGCGCCCTGCCGGTGCGTCTGGTTGGGCTTGACGTGGCGCACGCGCACGTTCACGCCCTCGACGATGACGCGCTCTTTCTTGCGGAAGACTTTCAGGATCTTGCCTTCCTCACCCTTGCTGTTGCCCGCCGTGACGCGCACGCGGTCGCCTTCTTTTACGTGGAGCTTGTTCATGGTCGAGTTTCGGGTTCCGAATTTCGAGTTTCGCGTTCTGCGTTCAGGTGCCGGCATTCGCCATTCGACACTCGCAAATCGTCGTTCACAGCACTTCCGGGGCGAGGGAGACGATGCGCATGAAGCGGCGCTCGCGCAGCTCGCGGGCGATGGGGCCGAAGATGCGCGTGCCTACCGGCTCACCGGTGTCGGTGATGAGGACGGCGGCGTTCTCGTCGAAGCGGATGTAGGAGCCGTCGTCGCGGCGATGCTCCTTCTTGGCGCGCACCACCACCGCCGCGCTGACCTCGCCCTTGCTGACGGTGCCGCTGGGAATGGCGTTCTTGACGCTAACCTTGATGGTGTCGCCGACGCCGGCGTAGCGGCGCCCGCTGCCGCCCATCACGCGCAAACACTGCACTTCTCTGGCTCCGCTGTTGTCGGCTACGGTGAGCCGGGACTCTTGCTGAATCATCGTCTTTCGGATTTGAAGGTTTCAAGTTTGCAAGTTGCAGGTTTTCTGGCTCGCAAGACACAACTTGTAACTTGCCAACCTGCTAACCGGTAATCCAATCTACTTGGCGCGCTCGATGATTTCGGTGAGGCGCCACCGCTTGTTCTTGCTGTACGGGCGCGACTCCATGATGCCCACGGTGTCGCCCTCGCTGGCGTCGTTGTCCTCGTCGTGAGCCATGATCTTGGAGGTGCGCCGCATAAATTTGTCGTACATGTCGTGCTTCACCTGGCGCTGCACGACCACCACAATGCTCTTGTCCATCTTGTCGCTCGTCACCACGCCCACGCGCTCTTTGCGCTTGCCGCGCTCTTGCTGTTGCGACTGCTCCGGTTCGTCGTCGGTAGCGGCGGCAGCAATGGTGCGTTGCGCCGCTTCCTCTTCTTGCTGAGAAGCGTCTTCTTGCGGCTGTTCTTGCTCGGTCGTTTCCATAAAGGTTCGATGGCTTTTATACGTGTTGAGACGCGCCACGGCGCGTCTGTCTGTGCAAATCTTCGAAAAAGCTCTTGCTTAAAAAAACGCACTTACGCCGTTTCGGCGGCCATTTCCTTCTCGCGGAGGATCGTCTTAAGGCGCGCCACGAGCTTCCGCTTCTGGCCCAGAATCATCGGGTTCTCCAGATCGGCAACGGCGTGCTGAAAGCGCAGCTTGCGGAGTTGGTCTTGCTCCTCGCCGATGCGATTCTCGATCTCGGCTTCGCTCAGGTTGCGGATGTCGTCGGGATCCATGACGAGTTTCAAGTTTGCAGGTTCGCAGGTTGCGCGTTCGTGCCACCGTTCTTACGCGGCAGCAAACCGTCATTCCTCACCCGGTTGATAGCCGGGGCGCGTCAGGAACTTCACGTTGATGGGCAACTTGTGGCGAGCGAGGCGCAGGGCGTCTTTGGCCGTCTCTTGGTCGACGCCGCCGCCCACCTCGAAGAGCACGCGGCCCGGCTTGACCTCAGCCACGTAGTGCTCCACCGCGCCTTTGCCCTTGCCCATGCGCACTTCGGCGGGCTTGCTGGTAAACGGCTTGTCCGGGAAGATACGGATCCAGACACGCCCGGCGCGCTTGAGGCGGCGCGTGGCGGCCACGCGAGCGGCCTCGATCTGGCGGCTCGTAAGCCGACCCTTCTCCATCGCCTTCAGGCCGAAGTCGCCGAAGTTGATGCGCGTCCCGCGTGAGGCTTTTCCTTTGAGCGTGCCGCGCTGTCGCTTGCGGTGTTTGGTGCGTTTGGGTTGAAGCATAATCTTTCAGGTTTCAAGGTGGGGGCAATCACACGGGATCGCCCTTACAACGTCGGATCGGTAGGTCCCCAGGTTCAAGAAACTTGATAACTTGCCACTTGCCAACTTGAAGTTATCGGTTGCTCTCGGCGCGTTGGCGGGCGCTGCGACGCTTGTGACGCTGCTGCTTCTGCTGCGCCTGGACGTTGGGCCGCAGGTCGGGCTTACCGATAATCTCGCCCCGGCAGATCCACGCCTTCACACCGATAGTGCCGTAGATCGTGTACGCGGTCACTTGCGCGTAGTCGATGTCGGCGCGCATGGTATGCAGCGGCACGCGCCCCTCCAGGTACTGCTCAACGCGGCCCATCTCGGCCCCGCCCAGGCGTCCGGCGGCGCGCAGCCGAATGCCCTCCGCACCCATGCGCATCGCCTGCGAGACGGCCTGCTGACCCTCCTGTTGCATCGCTTCTCCCTGGGACTGGATCCGTGCCGTCGCGGTCTGGGTCAGTTGCTCCGTGTCCTGTGCCGCCCGTTCCAGCGTCGTGATGTAGCTGTCGAACACGTCCTTCGTCAGTTGGACGCTTCGCGACTGGGCCTTGGTCCCCATCTCCAGGCCGCTCAGGAGTAACTGCGCGGCGCCCTTCTGGACGCGAATCGTCTGCTCCAGTGGGTACTCCATCGCCTGCTGGACCGCCTGCTGACTCCGGTCGTCGGACTGGCTGTTCTCCAACGTGTCGGTGTCGGATCCTGACTGTTCGTTCATTGGTATCACGTCGAGGTCGTCGGTGTCCGGTCTCACGCTCCGTCGGCAGTCAGTCAGCCACGCGCCGCCGGTATAAACCGGGAGAACCGTTCACGCAGTATCGGACTCTTTCCGTACGGTGTAGTTTCACTGTTTCTCGGTGAGCACTGGCACCGTACGGGTGTACTCACCGGTAGTCGATGAAACTACACCGTATCGGGCCCGACGACGCGGGTAACGCGCGTCTGTCGGTCGGAGTCCGACCCGATCCGTGGTGGCAGCGTGGGGGCAAAAGAGACGCGAACCGGAGACGACCGAAACGACGAGAGAGACTACGCGTGTCCCGTGGCGTGGCCCTGTAGCGGGACGATCCGGATCCGGCCGTCGCTAAAGACCGTCGCCTCGCACTGG
>PXTQ01000029.1 GCA_003022505.1 Bacteroidetes bacterium QS_8_64_10
CGAACCGGCGGTGCGAGCCTCCTGAAGTAGAAGCTGCTTGGCCGTGTCGATGGGGACCCGGTAGCGCCCGTCGCCCGCCGTGCCGTAGCTGGTGATCTTGCGGGCGGACTGCCGGGTTTGCGCGCGCGCCGAGGAGTCCACGACGGCGGTAGCTTCCTCACGCAGGCGCGCCGCTTCTTCACGGGTCATCTCGTAGGCGGCGTATACCAGCACCGCGCCGGAAACGAGAATGGAGAGTCCGACAAAGATGAGCGAAGCGCGGCTCGTGCGCCCACTCTGCTCGGCAGGCACCCGGCTCGGCGGTGTCTCCGGGGGATCCTCACGCGAAGGAGGAAAAGCGGTTTGCCCTTTCGTAGCCGTTTTCTGAGGCATTACAAGAGGTAGCGTGTTTCAACACAGGGGGGTGCTGCGCCGTAAAAGATGCCGCCCCTCGCCTTTCGTTCCATTTTCGGTCTATCACGTCAGCACGTCTTTCAGGTCGAGCCAGTTCGTCACGTCTATCAAGCACCCAAGTTGTGTGGTAGGATGCGAAGAAGCCGGTGGGCGGCAGACCGGCTTGATGGAGACGGACCCGGCCTGATCAACGGGCCGGACTTGCAATTTACAATGTCAAACTCCACCACCAACTTGTTCCAAACACCCAAACACCCCAACACTCACTCCCCATCCTCCCGCAGCTTGTCCTCGTCCATGATGCGGCGGGCCACCTGCATGAGTTCGCGCTCGGTGACGATGCCCACGAGCTGATCGTCGCGCACGACGGGCAGCGCTCCAATCTCGCGGCGGCGCATCAAGTCGACGGCGTCGGTAGTCGACGTATCCGGGCCAATTGAGGCGGGGTCGCTCACCATAATCTCGGAGACCGCCACGCCGTCCTCGTCTTCTTTGGACGGCCCGAACTCGGCGAGATACCGCAGCACGCTCCGATGACTTACGATGCCGATGAGCCGGTGCTGCTCGTCCTCAACGAGCACGTGGCGCAGGTGCTGCCAGTCCATGAGGCAGGCCACGAATTCGACCAGCTCGTCTTCGTGGACGGTAAACAGGTCGGTCGTCATGTAATGCTCGACGCGCGTGGAGCGTATCCGGGGCACGCCTTTCGCCTCGCTGAGCTGGGCCAGTTCCCACTCGTGGCCGGGGCGTCCCTCCTTCTGCCGCGCCACGGTGGCCGCCACAATAGCACGCAGCCGCTCGTCGCGCGTGGCCTCCTCCTTCTTCATGGCGGTGTCGGAGTCGAGCATCCACTGCGCGCCCGTCTGCTTCGTCTCGACGCGCCCTTCGAGAACGCCGATGTAGCGATCCACGTCGCTTTGGGCCACGCCGGAATCCTCCAGGCCGGCGCGCGCCATCGGAAGCAACTTCTCGGCGATCAGTTCGTCAGCAGAGCGCTGCTTGCCGTTGGTCCACGTAATCTGCGCGCCCAGGCCCAACCGCGCCGCCGCGATGAAGTTGCTCTTGGCGTCGTCGAACTCCATCACGTCGCGGATGTCACCATACTCGCTCGCCAGTTTGCTCACCAAACCGAACCAGAAGGCGGCGTTGGCGACCTCGTCGATGGTCGAGGGGCCGCTCGGCAGAATCCGGTTTTCGATGCGCAGGTGCGGCTTGCCCTCGTAGATGCCGTAGCAGGCCCGGTTCCAGCGATACACGGTGCCGTTGTGCAGCTGAAGCGCCTGCAGGCTCGGCACTCGCCCGTCGCGCATGGCCTCGAACGGATCTTCGGCCTCCTCGGCGGTCAAGAGCACGCGGAACCGCGAGATGTCTTCTTTGAAAATCTCCGTCACGGACTCCTCGACCCAGCGGGTGCCGAAGTGCACGCGCGGCGACATCTCGAGCGCGATGCGCGTCTCCTGCCAGAGCCGTTTGCCGAAAAACAGCGGCGAGTTGACGGACAGCGCCATGCACGGCGCGGCTACCGCCTGCGCGATGTTGTAGAACCGCGCGAACTCGTCCGGGCTGACCTGAAAGTGCGTCTGGAAGCTGGTGTTGCAGCCCTCCAGCATGATGGAGTCGTGCTTGACGATCAGCTCGTCAACGCCCCGGATCTGGAACTGCCCCGGTCCGCCGCGCAGCCGCGCGATAGCGTCGTTGAGCGCGTAGTAGCGCTCGCGCGGGGTCATGTTTTCGATGGTCAGATCCGAGATGTGGATCGTGGGCAGGATGCCGGTCAGGACGAGGTCGGCGCCGGCGCCGTTCACCAGTTCGCGCACCTGCTCGGTCGTGTCGCGCAGACCCTTCTCGATCTCGCTGAGGCACTTGCCGCCGAAGGGCTTCGGGTCAAGGTTGAACTCCAGGTTGAACTTCGTCAGTTCCGGCACCACGCGCTCGTCCTCGTTGCGCTCCAGCACCTCGCCGGAGAACGGCGCAGGCTGCCAGTGCTCGTCCACCATAAAAAGCTCCTGCTCGGCCCCTACGCGGCGCACGCCGGTCTCGAACATGTCCTCGTGGATCATGTGCTCCAGGGCGCGCACGTCCTGAAGAAGCTGCCGCGTGAAGCGGCGCAGGGCGCGCTCATCCTCGCTGCGCTCTACGTCTTGCTGGCCCATAGTACCAACTTCGTTGATGGATGTACGTGTGAAGGTATGGAGGTTTTTGCTTTCAAGCGTCCACACCTTCTTCCATCCTTACTCAACCGCTGTAATCAGACTCGGAAGAAACGGGGAAGCGGTGCTCGCTTTCCCACGAAAGGGTAACGTCGGGCGCTGCCAGTGTCAACTCGGTCGGGCTTCTTGTCGATGTATTCAGCAAGGAGGGCGTTTCGCAAAAAGCGCTATCTGCTGTCCGCCGTCTGCCGTCCGCTGTCTCCCAGAAAGCGCGCTTGCAGCTCCGGCGTCGGCACGCGGCACTGGTCGCGCTTGCCGAACCAGTCGTAGCGGCGGGAAGCCACCCAGTCGTAGACGGCATCGCGGAGCGGGCGCGGCACTGCCAGCAAGGCCCGCGCCCACGACCACGGCGCGCCCAGCCGCGCAGCGATGCGCAAGACGGCCCCGGAGCGCCGGTAGAACCGCCCGTTCTCGATCAGCACGATACTGTCGAGCGCTTCCGCAACGAGGCCGTGACGTTGCAATAACGGCTTCGCCTCCTCCGATTGCAGCGCCGCGAGCTTGAAGTAGGCCGCGTCGTCGTGGTCGATTACGAAGTTGACCGCGCCGTTGCACAAATTGCAGACCCCGTCGAACAGAATGACGGCACACGCAGAAGAATTCGTTTGCATATTCGATCTCGGACGATATTTCTTGAAGAGTACACTACGGTCACACGCGACGCCCTCTTCCGTTCCC
>PXTQ01000030.1:0-7663 GCA_003022505.1 Bacteroidetes bacterium QS_8_64_10
CTCTTTGTGAGCTACGTGCTCAAGGATGCGCCCGAAGCCGCTGAATCCAAGGTCGCTGACCTTCCGGCCCCAAAGCTCTTTCATCGCCCCGATGTGAAGGTTTTCGATGCAAACCACATCGTATCGGCTGAAAAGCCGACGGGCCAGCTTGAAGTGAAAGTCCTTCCGCTGGTTATCGATTTGGCGATATTTCTTCGCCAAGCGGCGCTTTGCCCTCTTGCGGTTGTTCGAGCCTCTTTGCTTTCGAGAAAGCTCCCGGTGGAGGGCCTGTACCTCGTCGAGGCTGTCTTTCAGCGGCTTGGGAGCCTCGATGCGGTCTCCATCCGAAGTAACAAGGAAACATTTAAGTCCAAAGTCTAGCCCGACAGCATCACCTGTTCGTGGCAGTTCAGGGATAGGTGTTTCCTTCCGGACGGAGAAGCAAATCCAAAGGGATCCGCAGGCGTCCCGTTTGATCGTGACCGTCTTAATTTCGCCCTTCATCGGGCGCGATTTAGCGAATTTGTAGTTGTGATTCTGAATGCGAACTCTGTTGCCCCCAAGCAGCTTCCACCCGGTCTGCGTGAGCGTGAACGAGGTGTACTTCTCGCCTTTCTTGAATCCAGGCCGCCCAGCGTCCTCAATTTTGAAAAATCGTTTGTACGCCTGATCCAGGCGCCTGATCACGTCCTGGAGGGCCTGCGAGTTGAGGTCGTACCAGTGATCGTTGTCGCGCTTCTTCAGCTTCGTGAGATGCTTTTTGAGCGTGTAGTAGCCAGGATACTCACCGTAGATTTCGTAGTATCGGCGGGTCAGGGCGACAAAGTGATTCCATACCTCCGACGCAAGCTCGATGCCTCGCACGAGATGCTTATTACGCTCGTGCTGGTACAATTTATACTTGTACGTCTTTCTCATGAGAAGGCGTTGTTACGATTGGTCCTCGTCGCATCCGGTCCGAGTTGCGGCAAGCGCGACCTGCCCCAGGCTGATGCCGCCGTCATTGGGGGGAGCGCGCCGGTTCGTTCAAACCGATAGGCCGGGCTGCCCACCGACGTGCTCCGGGCTGAAATCGAGGCGATGCGCCGCGCGGCTCTGTGGTCTGCGTCAGCAGCTACGGCGGAACGCGCATCATCGAGAGGCTGGTGGGCGACCCCCTCTGCCGCGCATCTGCTGAACGTGCCGGGAAAAAGAGATGGTGGAGCCAGAGGGATTCGAACCCCCGACCTCGGCGGTGCGATCGCCGCGCTCTACCAGCTGAGCTATGGCCCCGGGCTGGCAATTTGGGATTTTCGATTTGCGATTGGGTCAACCGGCAACGCCCGATGCTGTTCCAGACGTCCAATCGAACGTCGCCAGTCGAAAGTCGACAATCGTCAACCGCTACGCTCCGGCACCAGTCTTCGCACGCCCGTTGCGCCGGTGAATGCCATCCGAATTGACGTGGCCCACGTAGCGCCCCAGGATGCGCACTTCTTCAAACACGTCCGGTTGAATGTGGATATCGTCGTACTCCTCGTTGGCCGGCTCCAGGCGCAGCCCGTCTTCGTCGTCGTGGTAGACGCGCTTCAGCGACGTCTCACCGTCGTAGAGCACCGCCCCGATCCCACCGTTCGGAATGTCATCGTCGATGAGCAGCACGTGATCGCCGTCCTCAATGTTCGCGCCCTTCATGGACTGGCCGGAGACGCGAATGGCGAAGATGCGGTCCAGCTTCGGGAAGAGCGTGTCCAGCGTGATCGTTCCCAGGTCCGCTTCCACGGCTTCCTGAAGCTGCCCCGCCGTAATGATACCTTTCACCGGAATGCCGGCGGGTTCGTCGTCCAAATCCACCTTGTCGGTGAAGTGATAGCCGTCCTGGTCGCGGGTCAGGTAGTCTTTCTTGACGAGCGCCTTCAGGTTCTGCGTGACGCTGTTGGGCGAACGGTAGCCGAAGTGGTCCGTAATCTGCCGGTAGGTAGGCCATACGCCCGTTTCTTGCACGCGGTCTACGAGAAACTGCAAGAAGTCGTGTTGCTTGGCCGTCAGTTTGCGTCGCGTCATAACAAAAGGAGGTTTGAGCGAGAGAGCATAGCGAGTGAGGCACATGCAACACACAATATGCACATGCACGCGGACAAGTTCAAGGGCATTTGCAAATCGAATTGTCACCTGCAAACTCGTCAACTTGAAACCACTTGAGCACATGCGCACTCTGGCCGGCATACTGGCGGTGGGCGGGGTCAGCTACGCGGCGCTCCTGGCGCTTCTGTACGGGGTGCAAGATCATCTCATCTATCCGAGCACGCGCCCCCTCACAGCGTCACCTGCCGACCGGGGATGGTCGTACGACGAGGTGCGCCTTCGCACTGACGACGGTGAGCGGCTTCACGGCTGGTGGATACCCGCCGAGGGTCGGGAACGCGGCGCACTCCTGTTCTGCCATGGCAACGCCGGCAACATCTCCGGGCGGCTCGACTCCATCGAGCAGTTCCGCCGCCTCGGCTTCAGCGTGCTGATCTTCGACTACCGGGGCTACGGCCGGAGCAGCGGCACGCCTTCCGAGCCGGGCCTCTACCGCGACGTCAACGCCGCTTGGCAGTATCTACTGGACGAAGAATACGCGCCGGACGAGATCGTCGTCTTCGGGCGCTCGCTGGGCAGCGGCCCGGCCACCTGGCTGGCCGAACGCTACGCACCGGGAGCGCTCATCCTGGAAGCGCCGTTCACGAGCGTGCCGGACGTTGCCGCGCGGCGCTTTCCGTTCGCCCCGGTGCGTCTTCTCACGCGCTCGCGCTACGACAACCACGCGCGCATCGCCCGCATCGAGACGCCGCTCCTCGTCATCCACAGCCCCGACGACCGCGTCATTCCCTTCGAGCACGGGCGCACGCTCTTCGAGGCCGCCCGCGAGCCGAAGACGTTCCTCAAAATCGAAGGCGCGCACAACGACGGCTTTCTGGTGACCGGCGCGCGCTACTCGCGCGGCATCGACCGCTTCTTGCGCGCGCATCTGGACGAGCCGGAACGAGCCGAACGTGAGCGTGAGGGCGGCGCGGGCGAGCGGAAGTAGGATGGGGCGCCATGATCGGTCACGTCGCCGACAAGTTTACGGTGCCGGTGGGCGCGGAGGCGGAGATTGACGCCGGGGCGGGCCGCATCGCGCTGCTGGAGCCGGCGGTGAAGTCGTAGGGAGGCAGGGAGCGCCTTCGGAGGCTCAGCGGACGACGGTGAGCGCCTTCGCGGCTCGTGCGGTCTGCCCTTCCGCTTGCATATGGCGGCGGCGATGACAACGACCGCTCGTCTTGCGGAGGCTTTGCGGTTGGTGCTTGGGAGTCTGCGCAAGGCCGGGGGCCGCACGAATCGGAGATGAAAGCATCCCAACACGCATCAGTTATTAGAGAATCCAAGCCTGCAATACCCGATTTTCGATTTGGGAGTTGATTCGTCTCAAATCAGATCCGCCACCGAGTCTACCACCCGATCCGGCGCGGCGTCGCTGCGTTCCAGGTCGTCGTCGCGGAACTTGCCGGTGCGCACCTGCACGCCGATCAGGCCCGCCTTCATCGCCGCGCCCACGTCCGTCTCGACGTCGTCGCCGGCGAGGGCCACCTCCTCCGCCGGCAAGCCGAGGTCGTCCAGGATCGCCTCGAAGAACGCCGGATCGGGCTTGCCCAGGACGAGCGCCTCCTCGCCCGTGGCGTACTCCAGGGCCGTGATGAACGGTCCCGCGTCCAGCTGCAGGCCGCCCTCCGCCTGCCAGAAGCGCGTGCGCCCCAGCCCGATGAGCCGCGCTCCACCGTGGAGCAACCGGAACGCGCGATTCAACCGCTCGAACGTCCAGCCCGCGCCGAGATCGCCGATCACCACGTAGTCGGGCGCGTCGTCCGAGCGGGACACGCCCTCGAAATCCGGCAGCGCCGCCTCCTGCACGAGCAGGTGCGCCGAGGCGTCGCGCCCCCGCAGAAACGCACCGGCGGCAGCAGGCGGGCTTTGTATCTCCTCGATCTCGACGGGAAAGCCGAAGCCGCGCAGCTTCTCGTGCACGTCGGCGCGGCTTTTCGAGGTCGTGTTCGTGAGAAAGCGGAGCGGATAGCCCTCGTCGCGGAACGTTCGGACGGTATCGACGGCCCCGTCGATGGGCGCGCCTTCCTGGTAGAGCGTACCGTCGAGGTCGAACACAAGGGCGCGGGCGCGTTGAAGCGACATGGCGATTTTCGAGTTTCGGTTGGCGAGTTGCGAGTTTGACGGATGTTTGCTGTCGTTCTACACTCGGCATTCGGCGTTCGCTCAGCCAAGCGCCACGTCCAGCACCATCATCACCGTAAAGCCCGTCATCGCACCGAGGGTGGCGGTGTCGGTGTGGCCGTGTTGCTGCGATTCGGGGATGAGTTCTTCGACGACGACGTAGATCATGGCACCGGCGGCGAAGGCGAGGGCGTAGGGCAGCACCGGCTCGACGGTCAGCACGGCGGCAGCGCCCACGGCAGCGGAGATCGGCTCGACGAAGCCGGAGAGCTGCCCGTACCAGAAGCTCTTCAGGCGCGAGACGCCTTCGCCGCGCAGGGGCATGGAGACGGCCACGCCCTCCGGAAAGTTCTGCATGCCGATGCCGAGTGCGAGCACCACCGCGCCGGACAGCGTTACGCTCTGGGCTACGTCGATCCCGCTTGCGGCAGCGCCGAAGGCCACGCCCACCGCCAGACCCTCCGGAATGTTGTGCAGCGTGATGGCAAGCACCAGCAGCGTGACGCGCCGCCAGGACGTGCTCACCCCCTCGGCCTCGGAACGCCGCCGGCCCAGGTGCAGGTGCGGAATGAACTGATCGGCCAGGCGCAGAAAGAGCCCGCCCAGCAAAAAGCCGACCGTCGCAGGCATCCATTCTACGACGCCCTGCGCCGCCGCCATCTCGATGGAGGGCACCAGAAGCGACCAGAAGCTGGCTGCGATCATGACCCCGACGGCAAAGCCCAGCATGGCGTCGAGCGCCCAGCGCTGCACCGTTCGGGTCAGGAAGACAAGCGACGCGCCGAGCGCCGTGACCACCCACGTGAACGCGCCGGCCAAGAGCGCTTGTACGATGGGGCTGAGCGACCAGAACCAGGCAGGTAGGGGCATGAAAAGACGAGAGGGGTTGATCAGGACGTGAACGGTGCTGCGGCTTCGATGACCTGTTTTTTTAGGTTAAGCTAAAAATATAAAAGCGCAAGGCTAATTGCAGTTCCGACGTGCGTGTGCTTTGCCGGATCACTCGCACAACAAAAGTGTGTTCATGCGAAACGGTATTCCACGTATTCCACACGACTGCAACGTTTGTCGTAAACTTGAGAAATGGCTTCCTTTCCGCTGTCTCTTCCTGACGCGCGCGGCGAGCGCCTGACGCTGGAAGCCGCGCCGCAACGCCTCGTCTCGCTCGTGCCCAGTCAGTCGGAGTTGCTGGCGCACCTCGCCGAGGATCGTCTCGCGGGCGTGACGCGCTTCTGCATTCGCCCCGACCATCTGCGCGAGCAAAAAGAGATCGTGGGCGGCACCAAAAACGTGGATGTCGAGCAGGTAAAGGCGCTTCAGCCGGATCTGGTGCTGGCGAACATCGAGGAGAACACGCGCGAGACGGTGACGGCCCTCGAAGCGTTTGCGCCCGTCTTCGTGACGGACGTAAAGAGCGTGCCAGACGCCGCCACCATGATTCGGGCGGTTGGGAAGCTGATCGCTCAAACGCCCGACGCCAAGGCGTTGGCCGGTCGGCTGGAGCGCGCGTTCGCGGATCTGGGCGCGACGGACGTTCTTCCATTGCGGGCGGTCTACCTCATCTGGCGCGATCCGTTCATGACCGTCGGGCGCGATACCATTATCGGTGACGTGATGGAGCGCGCGGGCTTTGCCAACGCGTTTGCGGATCGCACGCGCTACCCGGAGGTGTCGATGCAAGAAATCGCCGAGGCCGCGCCGGAGGTAGTGTTCCTGCCCGACGAACCGTTTCCGTTTCCGCAAAAAGATCGGTTTTCCGCTGATTTGCGTGACGCTTTGCCGGAAACACCCGTCGAATTCGTGGACGGGCAGCTGTTCTCGTGGTACGGGCCGCGCCTTGCGGACGCGCCGCCCTACCTGCGCAACCTGCGCCGGCAGCTACAGGCGAGCGAGCCGGACCGGTCGTAAGCTACTCCACGCGATCAGCAATCCGGACGGTACGGTAAGCGTGGCGCGCGTCATCGGTGTAGGTCTGTCTGATACTAATCAAATTAGTATGAATGGATGAAGGTTTGTACGTTTCACACATCCGCCCCCAAATCCGCTGGCCAGCGGATTTGGTGTCACCGCTCCCAGTCCGCGATGCGCTGCATGAGGTCGCCCGCCAGCTCGTCACGCGGAACGCGCACCTGCTCCATCGAGTCGCGGTCGCGCACCGTCACCGTGTCGTCGTCAAGGGTCTGCCCGTCCACCGTAATGCAAAAGGGCGTGCCGGCCTCGTCCTGGCGGCGGTACCGCTTGCCCATCGAGCCTTTCTCGTCGTAGCGCACGTTGAAGTGACCGCGCAGGTCGTCCTCGATTTCGTGCGCGATCTCCGGCATTCCTTCCTTTTTGACGAGCGGAAAGATGGCCGCCGTGGTGGGCGCAATCTTCGGATGGAAGCGCAGCACAGTGCGCTCGTCCCCGTCCACCTCCTCCTCGCGGTAGGCGTCGCAGAGCAGCATCAAAAGGATCCGATCCAGGCCCGCCGAGGTTTCCACGACGTACGGGATGTACTTTTCCTCCTCGTACGGGTCGTAGTACTGCATCTTTTTGTTGGAAAACTCGTCGTGGCGGCGCAAGTCAAAATCCGTGCGCGAGTGCAGGCCCTCGATCTCCTTCCAGCCCATCGGAAACTCGTACTCGACGTCTTCGGCGGCGTCGGCGTAGTGCGAGAGCTGCTCGTGGGCGTGCCAGCGCAGCTTCTCCGGGCGGATGCCGAGCGAACGGTGCCACGCCATACGCTTTCGTTTCCATTTCTCGTAGGCCGCCTCTTGCTCGCCCGGCTTGACGAAGTACTGCATCTCCATCTGCTCGAACTCGCGCGTGCGGAACGTGAACTGCCGCGCCACGATCTCGTTGCGGAACGCCTTGCCGATCTGCGCGACGCCGAAGGGCACCTGCTGCCGCGCCGTGCGCTGCACGAGGCGGAAGTTGACGAAGATGCCCTGCGCCGTCTCCGGACGCAAGTATAATTTATCGCCCTCCACCGGACCGCCCTGCGTCTCGAACATCAAGTTGAAGTTGCGCACTTCCGTCCAGTCGAACGCGCCGGAGTCGGGCGCGCGGATTTCCTCATCCTGGATGATCTCGTAGAACGCAGCGTTCGGGTCGTCGCTTGCGAGCGCCTCCGACAGGCGCTCTTCCACGCGCTCCGCCTCGTCGGGCTTATCCTTGCGGCGCAGCTTCGCGGCGTGCTCCTCGATCAGCTCGTCGGCGCGATAGCGGTAGCCGCTTGCCCTGTCGTCGATCATCGGGTCGTTGAAGGCGTCGAGGTGGCCGCTCGCCTCCCACGTCTTCGGGTGCATCATGATGGCGGCGTCCTGGCCCACCACGTTGTCGTGCTCGTAGACCATGGCCTGCCACCAGGCTTCCTTCACGTTGCGCTTCAGTTCGACGCCGAGCGGACCGTAGTCGTAGGTCGCGCCGAGGCCGCCGTAGATGTCGGAAGACTGGAAGATGAAGCCGCGCCGTTTGC
>PXTQ01000030.1:7817-10264 GCA_003022505.1 Bacteroidetes bacterium QS_8_64_10
CTTGACGCTACTATGGGGTGAAAATATGGTCGCACAATTTTTAATGCGATTGCCCTGAACCGCCAACTGCCAAACTGCTAAAACCGCTAACCGCAAAACCGTAACCGGGTAAAGTTCGTGTTACCGCGCGGGAACGATGCGAGGCGCGTGGAACTCGCGCTCCGGCTCGCGGCTTCCACCTTAACGCGCTTCTCACGCCTTCGCACATAACGCCAATGGCTTATGACCTTCGACGATATTACTTCGATGCTTCAATCGCAGTTCGGGGGCAGTTCGCGCCAGGTGGAGCGCGACCACTGGATGTTTGAGGTAGGCACAGGGCGCAACCGTTCCCAAGTGATCCACCTGATCCTCAAGGAATACGCCTCCAGCGGGCAGGACGTCTCGCGCATCGTCATCATGAGTCCCATCGGGCCACGCCTGAAGCGCTACGACTGCGAGTCGCTGCTGCGCAAGAACGCAGAACTGGACACCGGCGCGATCTGTCTGGAGGACTTCCGCAACGAAGAGAACGACCTGGTGACGTACCTCACGTTGCGCGCCTCACACCTCGTGCGCACCGCCGATCAGGAGGAAGTGTGGGAGATGATCGAGACCGTCGCGCGCATGGCGGACCGGCAGGAGCGCGACATCTACGCCCGCGACATGCACTAAACTGCGAAGCGTTCAGTCTGAATCCTCACGTATCTACTTCCGGCACCAACCTATTCTCGAAAGATAAAACGTAAAACGTAATGCGTGAGGATACTTCCTTTTTCGTTTTACGCAATACGATTTGCGCTTCTGCTGCGCCAGCAGCGGCCTCGTCACATACAAGAAAAATCACAGTCGGTGGAGAATTTGCTCCAAGTTGGTGGGTTGCGTGTCTCCTCGCGCAGCCTTTTTATTAGCACCTCGCGCCAGGCTCATCCCGGCCCTTCCGATTCGGCTCATCGCAGGCCCAATCCGACACGCCAACGTTCTTCTCATCACCGCTCTCTGAACCATGTTTGACTCGTTGTACCAACGGATACGGCACGGCTCGTACCTCAAAAGCGAGGACGGCATCAAGCAGTATGCTGAAAAATGCATGGGCCAACTCATCAACAAGGTGACAAAGAAGAGCGCCTTCTACCGCGAGCAGGACGAGAACCTGCTGGTCGAAAAAGCCAACCTGCGGCTGCGCGAGGAGGAGCTGCGCGAAAAGCCGGTGCTGGACGCGGGCGACTTCTTTAGCGTGCGGCGGCGGCTCTGGTTTGAAAACTTCACGATTGGAGCGGTCGTTCTGGCCGCTGTCTTCATCAACTACACGGCGGTGACCGCCTTCCTGAGCGGCGGCACCATCGGGCTGGCCTTCCTGCGCTGGGTGGTGGCCGCCACGCTCGCCGTCGTGCTCACGGGCGGGGGCCTCGTCATCACCGAGCGCCTGATCGAGACGGCGGCCCCGCGCGAGGATCAGCACACCACCGAAGAGATCAGCGACGCGCAGATGAGCAGCGTCATTACGACGCTCTGGACCATCCTGCTCATCGGCATCGAGATTGCCATCATGGGGCTGGCCGAGGTGCGCGCCTCGATGTTGGCGCAGGCGCAAGACAGCAGCTTCCTGTACCTCGGCTACATCGCCGCTGCCATGCTGCTGCCGCTGGTGGCCGGGGCGCTGCGGTGGGACTCGATGCGCTACCTCGACATCTACAAGTCCACCCGCGCGATCCGCGAGATCGAGGGCCGTCTCGCGCAGATCGACTCGACGCTCCGCCAGAACGAGGAGTACGAGAGCAACTTCTACAAAGTGCAAAGCATTACGTACTGGGATCGCCTCAACGAGTTTAAGACCTACAAGCGCAACTACGACGAAAGCAACGGTCACGCTCGTGAGAAGCTGCCGGAAGGTCACTTCGCTCGCACCTACGACGCCTTCCAGAACGAGTCGTACAAGCGCTACACCGCTGACCTGCGCGACGTGCGCTCGACCTCGGTGCGCCGCCTCGAACTGATGGAGGACGCCACGGCGGGCGCGAAGAGCGGCAAGAGCAAGAAGCAACCAATGCCGGTTTCGCCGAAGGGCGATGAAGGCGAGAAGGCTTCGGGCGAAAAGTCGTCATCGGAGGAGTCGCCTTCCGAGGGCAGCAGCTACCAAGACGTGCAGTCGGTGCGTTGAGGGCAGGACGGCGGACCGCAGTCAGCGGACCGTTGCTTGCCATCGCAGGAGGTTTGAGGCTGGTCAATACCGGACCCGCTGGCGGACGCCTATCCCGGCCACTCCCCCTACAACTACGCGATGGGCAACCCCCGTGGCCTCACCGACCCGACCGGGCTGGGGCGCGGGTGATCCGACGGCAGTCTGCCGTCCGCCGTCGGAGCGGTCCTGCCTCACCGCACCTTGACGATGGCGCGCGTGCGAACCACCTCGCCGCTCGCGGCGCGCACGAAGTACGTGCCGGCGGCCCACCCTTTCGCCTCGAACG
>PXTQ01000031.1 GCA_003022505.1 Bacteroidetes bacterium QS_8_64_10
CGCCATGTCGAGCACCGAGTCGAGAGTGCGCTGGAGACGCCGGGCGTTCTGCGCTATCATCTCTGCGAACTCCTGGTCTTCACCCTCGGTGTTTTTCGCCAGCACGTCCGCAAAGCCGAGGATGCCCGTCAGCGGCGTGCGGATCTCGTGGCTCATGTTGTTGAGGATGTCGCCTTTGAGCTTCAGCATCTCCTCGGCGTGCTCGCGCGCCTCAATGAGCTTCTCTTCGTAGCGTCGGCGCTTGGTGACGTCACGGAAGATAGCCAGCAAAAACGGTTGCTCGCCGATCTCAATCATATTCGCGCTGACCTCGACGGGAATACGATGCCCGTCCGCGTGTAGAAAGTGGAGGTCTGACGGAGGAGGCGCTCCTTCTTGAACGTGCTTCTTGAAGGCGTTTTCTTTGGCCGCCATGCTTTCGCTGGGATAAAGCTTGGAGTAGTGCATTTGCCGGAGTTCGTCTGCGGAGCGCCCGACCAGATCTTGCGCTCTTCGGTTGGACTCCACAATGCGACCCGTTTCAGCGTCGACCACGAAGATAGCATCGTTGGCAGCGTCCATCAGTGTGCGGTAGCGCCGCTCGGAGGCCCGCAGCGTCTCCTCCGCCTGCTTGCGCTCCGTCACGTCACGCAACATGACGGCGAGATTGTCGCCGGCCCGCACGACCTGGTGCTGCATCCAGGCCGTTTCGCCTGAGCGCTTCGTTTCAAACTCGGATTCGAGTGACTTACCGGTCTCTGCCACACGTACGAGTTGGCTGAACACGCCGCGCTCTCGGTAAAAGGGCAGGAGCGCACGCATCGACTCGCCTATCATGTCGCGGGTGGCGCTCGCAAGCGCTTCGGCGCGCCGGTTCGCGTCGATTAGTTCGAAGCGCGTGATCCGGTGGTTGTCGTCGTCACGGCACGTGCGAAACAAAAAGAAGGCATCCAGACTGCCTTCGACGGCGGCCCGGAAGCGCTGCTGGTCTCTGACGGCCCGGCGCTGGGCCCGCACAGTAAACAGCGTGGTGAGGTGAGAAACCACGGCCAAGCTCATCACGCAAGTCGTAAAGACGAAGGCGTTCGTGCGAATCGTCGGCAGCCAGAAAGCAGGCAGACAGGCGACGCCAACGCTGAAGATCAGGTAGTAACGCAGCGGCCGCATCGTGCGCAGGTGAACGCTAAAAGCAGCGCTCACTGCGGCGATCACGAACAACAGGCCAAGGGCGTAGCTCGGAACGAACCGGTTCACGACAGTCAATACCGCGAACCAGAGGGTGAGGAGATAGAGCATGGTGCGCATAAGAACGCCCAGCCGTCGTCGCACCCACACGCTAACGTACGAACCTGCCAGTAGTCCCAGCGGTACGAGCGCCACGAGGGCGCGCTGCCAGATAGGATCCACAGCGCCCGGCTCGGTCAGCCGGTAGACGACACCGAAAGCTGGAACGAGCGCGCCGGCGAGCAGGCAGATCCAGCGGTACGAGTGAAGTTGCTCGCGGTCAGGTGTCTGGCCCGACGAAACCGAAGCCGTCCAGAAACGCTGAAGAAAGTTGAACATAGTTCACGACGTTGTGACGCATCCTGAACTGCATGCAGGAAGATAACAATGATCCTGCCCGACTTGGTCCCCTTCGATCTTTTGCCCGCAGACCCATATTTTCCAATCGTCGCTTTCTTTTTGCTTTCTCGATTCCTCGGTCATGCACGTTTCTACATCCTTTTCGGAAAAAAATGCCGCTTTGTTTACGGACCTTTATCAACTCACCATGCTCCAGTCGTACTTCCAGGAGGGCATGAGAGACACGGCGGTCTTCGACCTGTTCGCGCGAGAACAGGACGGGCGCAATTACCTGCTGGCCTGCGGGCTGGAGGACGTGCTCACGTTTCTCGAAGATCTGCATTTCTCCGATGAAGCGCTCGATTACCTGGGCACGCTGGATGAGTTTGAGGATGACTTTCTGGCTTACCTGTCGAGTTTGCGCTTCACGGGCGACGTGCGTGCGGTGAGTGAGGGCACGCCGGTTTTCGCTGATGAGCCAATCCTTGAGGTCGAAGCGCCGCTCCCGGAGGCGCAGCTCGCGGAGACCTACCTGCTGAACCAGATCACTTTTCAAACGGCGGCGGCAACGAAGGCGCATCGCCTAGTGCGCGCCGCCGACGGGCGTGCGGTGGTGGACTTCGGCGCGCGGCGCGCTCACGGCACGGATGCTGCCCTGAAAGCGGCGCGCGCGGGCTACGTCGCCGGCCTCACGGCCACCAGCAACGTGCTCGCCGGCCGGCGCTACGACCTGCCCGTCACCGGCACGATGGCGCACAGCTACATCGAGGCGCACGACGACGAGACGAGTGCCTTCCGAAACTTTACCGACGTGTACCCCGCCACAACGCTACTCGTTGACACCTACGACACGCTTTCGGGCGTGCGCAAGGTGGTTCGGCTGGCCGAGGAGCGCGGCGACGACTTCCAGGTGCAGGCCGTACGGCTCGATTCCGGCAGCCTCGGCGAGTTGGCCCTGCGGGCGCGCTGGATACTCGACGATGCCGGCCTCGAAGACGTAGACATCTTTGCCTCCGGCAGCTTGGACGAACGCAAGATTCAGGATCTCGTAAGCAGCGGGGCACCCATCGACGGCTTCGGCGTGGGCACGCGGCTTACCACCGTCGCCGATCAGCCCGCGCAGGATACCGCCTACAAGCTGTGCGGCTATGGCGGCACCGGGCGCATGAAGCTCTCGTCGGGCAAGTCGAATCTGCCGGGCCGCAAGCAAGTGTACCGCTTTTTTGACGACGGCGCGGCGACGCGCGACGTGATTACTACTGACGAGGAGACGCTGGAGGGCGGGCAGCCGCTCCTGCGAACGGTAATGCGAGACGGCGAGCGCACCGAGGCGGGCCGCGTCGCGCTGTCGGGCGTACGCGAAGATTGCCGTCGCAACGTGGCGCATCTGCCGGAGCGGCTGCTGTCGTTGGAGGAGGCCGAACCGCCGTACTCGGTGGCGCTTAGCGACGGCCTCGAAGCAGAGATCGAGCGCATTCAGGAGCGACTCGAACGCGAGGTGGTGACGTCGAGCGAGTAGCGCTACGGATTCCGGAACAGCCGTTTTCGCTGGGCTTATTGTAACTTCAACGGATTAGTTGGGCGAAAACGGTGCGCGCGAGGAAAACACGAAAGGGCCTACTCTTGGCCGGAGAGGGAGATCGGGAGAATGAGAGGAGTGGGCGTTCGGCGCGTTCAGACCACTCCCGCTCCCCCGAACGCCCATGCTCACGCTTGGGAAGGCGAGCAGCTTATGAACTCGCGTTGACGTTCACACCACCAAATAACCGGTTGAAGCTGCGCTAACGGCCCAAACGGGAAGCTTGGTTGGAACAGGTTCGCCAAACACGCAACCCCATGATCGACGCCTCCACCATCTTGCGCGAGGGCACCGACCTCGGCATCGAGCCGCGCTTCGAGGACAAGCTGCAGGCCCTTCTCCGGCAGTGCCGCGACCACCTGCCGAGCGTCAACGAAGACCTCATCCGCCGTGCCTTCCGCCTCGGCTACTGGGCGCACCGCCACGACGAGCGCGCCAGCGGCGAGCGCTACATTGCCCACCCGCTGGAAGTCGCCACCATCACCGCGTGCGACGTGGGTTTCGACGACACGAGCGTCGCCGCCGCGCTCCTGCACGACGTGGTCGAGGACACCGAGTTCTCGCTCGAATTCATCCGCGAGGAGTTCGGCCCCGACGTGGCCGATCTCGTCGATGGGCTGACCAAAATCAGCGACGTGTTTGCGAGCCGCGAGATCGGCCAAGCCGAGAACGTGCGCAAGCTGATGCTCTCGATGGCCTCCGACATCCGCGTCATCCTGATCAAGTTCGCGGATCGGCTCCACAACATGCGCACCATCGAAGCGCTTCCGAAGGATCGCCAGCTCAAGATCGCCACCGAAACGCGCGAACTGCTTGCGCCGCTGGCGCATCGTTTCGGTTTATTCGCCATCAAAAACGAACTGGAAGATTTGTGCCTGAAGGTAATCGATCCAGAGGGCTACTACGAAATCGTGGAGGGCCTGAACGCCTCGCGTGAGGAACGCGCCGCCTACATCGAGCGCTTCATCGAGCCGGTGCGCGAGAAACTGGCCGACGAGGGCTTCGCCTTCGACATCTACGGGCGGCCCAAGCACATCGACTCGATCTACCGCAAGATGGAGCGGAAAAATCAGCCGCTGGAGGAAATCTACGATCTCTTCGCCATCCGCATCGTGCTCCAGAGCGAGGGCAAGCAGGGGCGCGAGGACTGCTGGCGCGTCTACTCGATGGTGACGAACCTGTGGCGCCCGCTGCCGGAACGCTTCCGCGACTTCATTTCGGTGCCTAAATCCAACGGCTACCAGAGCCTGCACACGACGGTGATTGGGCCGGAGGGCCGCCGCGTGGAGGTGCAGATCCGCACGCAGCAGATGCACGAGATTGCCGAGCGCGGCGTGGCGGCGCACTGGAAGTACAAGGAGAACGGCTCCGGGCACGACGAGCGCATGGACGAGTTTCTGGATTGGGTGCGTGATCTTTTGGACAACCCGGAGCCGGACGAAGCCACCGAGTTCGTCAAGGAGTTCCGGCTGAACCTCTACGACGAGGAAATCTATGTCTTCACGCCGCAGGGTGACCTGCTGACACTCCCGCAGGGCGCTACGCCCGTCGATTTCGCCTTCAAGATTCACACGGAGGTCGGGATGCAGTGCATCGGCGCGAAGGTGGGCGGCAAGATGGTGCCGCTCTCCGAAAAGCTGACGAGCGGCGATCAGGTCGAGATCATCACCTCCACAAACCAGTCGCCGAGCGAGGACTGGAAGAACTTCGTCGTGACGCACAAGGCGCGCAGCCAGATCCGCCACTGGGTCAACCGCGAGCGCCGCGAGACCATCGAGCTGGGACGTGACATGTGGAAGAAGAAAGCCCGCCGCGCCAGCATCGAGATCAGCGATCAGGAGCTGCAAAACTACGCTTCGGAGATGGACTTCCCGAACGTGCAGCAGATGTTTTTCGAGATCGGGAAGGGCCTCTTCGATGTAGACGAACTGGTCGATTTCGTCAAGCAGCGCAAGGCCGGCAAGCAGCCGTCGCTCGCCTCCGACGAAGACGACGACGGCGAGCCGAGCGACGAGGCCCTGCGCGAGCAGTACAAGAACTTCCTCGACGCCACCCAGACCTCCGGCGACCCCGCCCTCAAGATCGACGGCGAGCTGCACACCGATCTCGCCACGCAGTACGCCTCGTGCTGCAACCCGGTGCCGGGCGACGAGGTGTTCGGCTACGTCAAGCGCAGCGGGCAAATCTCGATTCACCGCACCAACTGCAACAACGCGCACGACCTGCTGGTGAGCCACGCCGACCGCGTCGTCAGCGTGGAATGGAGTCGCCAGAAGGACGTGCAGTTTCTCGGCGCGATCCGCGTGCAGGGCAACGACCGCGTGGCGATGATCAGCGACATTACGACGGTCATCTCCAAAAACCTCCAGACTAACATTCAGTCGTTCACCGTAGACACCGACGACGGCATCTTCGAGGGCACCATCGTGCTCTACGTCTCGGACCTGACGCACCTGCGCCGCATCATGGATCGCCTCCGCCGCATCGAGGACGTGCACGGGGTGTATCGCCTGGAGAAGTAGTGATGCGAATTAAGAGCAGAGTGGTTCAATTTAGGCTGTCAGCGGCGACGGATCCGTCGCCGCTTCCATAAATAATCAGCAGCATCAAAACCCGCCGGGTTTACCTCCCGCGCCAAACGATAGACATCTGGCGAGAAGACCGCTGTGCCTGCAACCTGCAACTTGAAACCACTCGTCACCGCGTCGTAAAGCCCGCCTCCTCCACGGCCCGGCGCGCCGCCTCAACTTTCGCTTCTTCCGAAAAGCCGACCCGGAACACGCCGTCCGCGCTGCCGCGCACGGTCAGAAACTCAATGTCCATCACGTTCAGGTCGGCTTCATAGAGCGCTTCGGTGATGCGAAACAGCTCACCAGGCCGGTTTTGCGCCTCCACGTGGAGGTCCGCAGGCGAGGCATCCGGCAGGTCGCGCGGGCCGTGCGAGAGGTCGGTACGTGCGTGGCGGGCCTCCTCGAAAAGCGTCTCCAGCGCGTCGAGGTCGTCGCCGGCGAGGCGGTTGCTGATGCGCTGGAGCTGACTTCCGAGCTGGCTCAGCGCGTCCAGCACGAAGCTCTGATTCGCCATCAGGATCGACTTCCAGAGGTCGAAGCGCGAGGCCGCGAGGCGCGTCATGTCGCGCAGGCCAGGCCCCGCGAGCCGGGCGGCGTTCTCGTCCGCCCCGGCCTGGTTGGCAAGGGCCACGGCCAGGAGCTGCGGCAGGTGGCTCAGCGCAGCCACGCTGCGGTCGTGGCGAGCCGCCGGCATGATTTCGATGCGCGCTCCCGTGGCTTCGATAAGCTCGATGAAGCGCTCGTGCTCGTCCGCGAAGGCGTCCGGCCCCGCCTCTTCTTCGCCTGGACAGAGCACGTAGGCCGCCTCCCGAAACAGACCGGCGCGGGCGTGCCGGGGGCCGCTCTGCTCGGAGCCGGCCATGGGATGCCCGCCAATAAACGTGGCTTCCGGCAGCGCCTCGCGGGCCTGCTCCATCACCGGGCGCTTCACCGATCCCACGTCCGTCACGGTGGCGTCCGCATCCAAGGCGGGCGCAATCGCTTCCAGGAGGTGCATCATGGCCGGGAGCGGCGTGGCGAGCACCACGAGGTCGGCGTTCTGGGCGGCCACCGCCGGGTCGGCGGCGGGCTGGTCCACCGCGCCGCGCTCGCGCGCCGTTTCGCGTGCTTCTTCGCGCTGGTCGTAGCCTACGAGCGTGAGGTCGGCGTCGTACTCCTTCCAGGCCAGGCCGAGCGAGGCTCCGATGAGGCCGGTGCCGAGAATGGCGATACGTTCGGGCATAGCAAGATGCGTTGATGGAAAAGTAGTGTTTGAAGTACATGACGAAGCTCGAACACGGACTGATCCATGTGCAGCGATTCAGAATCAGAGGATTCCCTGATGGTGCCGCGTCCTCGCGCGTCGTATCCGGCGTTATATCCTGTCTGGCAAAGTTTTCGAAAGCGTTCAAAAATCCGAAGGAGTTTGACATGGCTATTCCATCTTGGTCCGAGCGGACCGTCCGCGGCGTGTACGATAAAGTGCTGCTCAGCAGCGTAGCGCGCCTGCGTCGCGCGCTTCGTTTACTTGAGGAGAGGAAGGCGCGGCGACCACTGAGAACGAGCATGTTGCCCGTATTCGCCGCGAGATGCAGGTGATGGAAACTGAGTTGGAGCGACGCGGCCCACGCGGAGAACCTCTGGCCGGAGTTGATCGAGGCGCTGGGCGAGTAGCGTGACGGATCCGCTCACGACCTGCAGCGTTTGGATCGCGACGCGCTCGTTTGAGCAACACTCGCCGGATGATGACGAACGCGCTGCCACGTTGCAACGCCGTCAGGCCGCCCGCCGCACTCGCGCTCCTACTGCTCGGAGCGCTCGCCGCTCCGCCCGTCTCCGCCCAACCCGCGCCTGCGGACAGCACTGCTGTTGTCCGCCTCGCGCAACGCGCCGTAGACACGCTCGCTTCCCCCGCGATGGCCGGGCGCGGCTACCGGCCTGCGGCGGCAGTTCAAAAAAATCGGCCTGGAGCCGGTGAGCAGCAGCTACGTGCAGCGCTTCAGCGTGCGCGCAGGCACATTTCCCAAAGCGCCTTCGCTGGAAGTGGACGAACGCCCGCTCGAACTGGGCGAAGCGTTTCTGCCGATGGCCTCCACCGCCTCCGGCACGGGCGAAGTGCCGGTCGTCCGCGTGGGACATGGGCTGGTGCTGCCGCAACAGAGCGTCAACGCTTACGCCGGGAAAAGCGTCGAGGGCCGCGTCGTCGTCATCGACGGCAGCACCGCTCCCGACTCATTGCGCGATATCGCTTCCGGAGAAGCACTCAGCCGAACGACGCGCATCCAGCACGCCGAGGAGCGCGGCGCGCGGGCCGTCATCTGGCTGCGCGATCATATCAGCCTCGCCGCTGCCAGCCGCCGCGACGCCGCCGTGCCCGTCTTTCAGGTGCGGCCCTCGGCCTGGCCGCCGGATGCGCGCCGCGCACGGTTCGAGGTCCGGCACCGGCGCGACCAGCGCTTTCGCACCCAGAACGTCACTGGCAAAATCGAGGGCGCGGCCCAGCCCGACAGCGTGCTGCTGCTCGTGGCGCATTACGATCACGTGGGCGCGCTCGGCGACAGCGTGTACTTCGCAGGAGCGAACGACAATGCCAGCGGCACGGCGATGCTGCTGGTGCTGGCGCGCTACTTCGCGGCGCACCCACCGGCGTGTACGCTCGTCTTCACAGCGTTCTCCGGCGAGGAGGTCGGCCTCGTCGGCTCGCGCTACTTCGCCGCGCGCCCGCCGTTCGACTTGAGCCGGGCCGCGTTCCTGCTGAACTTCGACATGGTGGCCTCCGGCACCGAAGGCATCACCGCCGTGGGCGGCGTAGACTACCCGCGCGCCTTCGCCCAGCTCCGCGCCGCCGCCGACAGCCTGGGAGCGGGACCGCTCTCGAAGCGCACAAACGCTCCCAACAGCGACCACTATTTTCTGACCCAGCGCGGCGTACCCGGTTTCTTCCTGTACACAAAAGCCGGTGAGCAGCCGTACCACAGCCCGCGCGACGTGCCCGCTACGCTCGAATGGGGCGACTTCTGGCAGGTCTACCGGCTGGCCCGCACGTTTATCAAGCAACGCTGTGAGGGACCATAACGGATGCAATGCGTAAGTGAGGTGTGCTCTCTCCTCGATTTTCTGTTCTCGATTCTCCATTTTCTATTCTCAAGCCATGCGACAACCCACCCGTTTCGTATTCGCCCTAATTATCGCCGTCTTTCTTGCGCATCCCGCTGCGGGGCAAGACCTCGAAAACGTAATGGACGCGCTGCAGCAGAGCGCTAACTCGCGCACCGTCAGCGTCAGCGGCGAGGGCGAGGTGCAGGCCGAGCCGGACCAGGCAACGGTGCGCTTCGGCGTCGTCACGGAAGCAGAGACGGCGGAAGACGCGCGCGAGCAGAACGCGGAGGCGTCGAGCCAGGCCATGAACGCCGTGCGCAACCTGGATGTGCCGGAGCGCAAGATCCGGATGGAAACGCTGCGCCTGCAGCCGGTCTACGAGCGTGACCACGACCGCGACGAGCGCGAACTGGTGGGCTACGAGGCCAGGCGGAGCGTCGTCGTCGAGTTGAACGACCTGGAGACGCTGCCGGCGCTCGTGGCGGAGGTCGTGCAGCAGGGCGCGAACCGGCTGGAAGACATCCAGTATGGTTTGCAAGACCGCACGAAAGCGCGCAACGAGGCGCTCCGCAAGGCCGTACGGAACGCTCGTGACAAGGCGCAGATCATGACCGAGACGCTGGATGCGGAGCTGGGGAAGGTCATGGAAATTCAGGAGCAGAGCTTCGAGATGCCGCGTCCGCAGGTGCGCATGGACGCCGCAGCGATGAGCAAAGCGGATGACGCCGCGCCGGAACCGGACGCTTACGCCGCCGGCGAACTGGACGTGCGCGCTGCGGCGCAGGTAACGTTCGCGCTGGAATAAGGCGTTGGTGCTTTTGGCGTTCCCGCTGGCAATGACAAGCAAGTGCAGGCGGCTTTTTCATCAGCTTGCGGTGGCCCGCCGCCTGCGGTCTGCCGTCCTTCGCTTCAGCCAATCCGCAAGGTCCTGAAGCACGTCGCGGCGCTCCGGCTCGTTCAGCGTCTCGTGGTAGAAGTCCTCGTAGCGCCGGAACGTCTTGTCGGACGAGGCGGCGCGCTCATGAAAGCGGCGCGTGCCCGCGAGCGGCACGATGGCGTCGGCGGTGCCGTGCCAGCAGAGAAGCGGCAGCGTGAGCCGGTCGGCCTGCGCCTGAACGTGCCTGACGGCCCGCATCAGTTCGCTCGCGGTGCGCACCGGCATTCGCCCTCTGTGCATGAAAGCATCTCGTTCGACGTGGCGCGCTACTGCCGGATCACGTGAGAGCTTCGTGTGATCGATGCGGCTCGTGGGAAGGGTGGGCCAGAGGCGACTGAGCGCTCCGGCTACCGGACCCAGCCACCGCGCTCCGGTTATCGCAAGCGCCGGGCTGCTCAGGACGAGGCCGGCGAGGTCGTCTGGCTGCTCCCGGAGCACGTAGAACGCGCTGACGGTTCCCCCCATCGAGTGGCCCATCAAAAAGAGCGGCGCGCCGCCGGCACGCCTTGCGCGCACTTGATCCAGAACGAGCGCCAGGTCGCGCGTGTAGTCGCCGAACGAGTCGACGTAGGTGCGGCGGCCCTGTGAGCGCCCGTGGCCCCGCTGGTCGTAGGCATGGACGGCGTATCCACGCTCGCGCAAAAACGCGGCGACGTGCCGGTAGCGGCTGGAATGCTCGCCGTAGCCGTGCACGAGCGCGACGACGGCGCGCGGGTCGTCATCGGGCGTCCAGCGTTGCGTGAAGAGCCGCACGCCGCCGGGCGCTTCCAACGCGGCGCGCTCGTCGGGCGGGGCCGACTCGTCGGGAAAAAGAGGGCGCATCAGAGGATTTGCGAATGTCGATTTGTGATTTTCGATTGGTGAAATGCGTGTGCCGCAGTGCGAGCGTATCATTCGGGTATCCTGCGAACAGCCGCCGGTGGTCAGCAGTTCGTCTAAAACTTGTAACCTGCAAACCTGTCAACCCGAAACCAGTTATGCCTGACGAAGACGTTTACACGCCCGTTCCGCTCGATTTCGAGGAGCGCCCGCAAGACGAAATGCGCGAGCGCGCCGATGCCTTTCTGGATCTGATGCAGCAGCGCCGCTCCATGCGTGACTTCTCGGATCGGCCCGTGCCGCGTCGCCTCATCGAGCGTGCCATCCGCACCGCCGGCACCGCTTAAAGCAGGTTGCACGTTGAAATCGGTCTGTACGCTCTCGTCGATTAGCGTCTATCCCCCCTCCCTATTCTTCCCAGCTTCCTTCGGAAAAATTGACAGAACGTCTGCCCCTTTGCTAAGTTGCGTTGCGTGAGAACAAACGCAGGTACGATTCGAGTTGTGAACACGCTACGCACATCGCGGACGGCACGGGCGATAGCCGCGCTCGCGGCAATCAGCGTGCTCGCCGGGGCGGCCGGAGCGCCCATGCAGGCGGCGCAGCAACGGCCCGACGACGCGCCCTCGTCGAAGGATGAGCAAACCGCCGCACATGGCCCAGGCGCTCTGCTTCACATCTTGCAACTGGCCGCCGCGCCCGGCAGCACGCAGGTCACGTTCGCCCAGAGCACGACGCCCGGTTCCGTGTCGCTGGGAGCGGGCGTGCTTGCGGAACGTCTCGACCGAGCGAAGCTATTCACGTCACGGAGTCAGGCGCGCACGAGAATCGCCTTTCGGCCTGCCACATCTTTGTTGCGCGGCATTGTCTGGCCGATGGGACCGTAGTCGCGGCTCCCCGGCGTCACGAGCTTTGGCGCCGCCCAACGCCGCAACGCTCTGTTGCGGTAGGTATGGCTTTTTCCCGTTCTCCCTTTTCCTCACTCTTTCTTTTCCAGAACCATGCGTAACGGACTCAAAGTTGGCCTCACGGCCTTTTTCCTGCTCGTCACGGGCTACTACCTGTATCCCTCCATCCAGAACTACTTCATTAAGGAAAACATGGAGGAGATGTCGGCGCAGGAACGCGCCGAATACAAGCGTGAGAACTTCGAGCGCATCCAGAACGTCGAGGAGCGTTCCCTGAAGCTGGGCCTGGACCTGCTGGGCGGGATGCACGTGACCATGGAGGTACAGACCGACAGGCTGATTCAGGAGCTGGCTACGAACACGGATTCTACGTTCAACAGCGTGTTGAACGCGGCGCAACAGCGTTCGGCCAGCGGCGGTGGATCGCTGATCGAGGCGTTCGTGGCCGAGTTTGAGCAGCGGGACCCGAACGCGCGCCTCTCGCGCTACTTCCGCAGCAATGCCGAGAACCTCACGCGCCGCTCCACCAACGAAAAAGTGGTAGAGTACTTGAACAAGCAGGCCGACGACGCTACTGAGCGAGCCATTGATATCATCCGCGACCGCGTGAACCGCTACGGCGTCACCGAGCCGTCCATCCAGCGGCAGGGCGACCGCCGTATCGTGGTGGAGCTGCCGGGCGTGGACGACGAGGAGCGCGTGCGCGAGCTGCTGAAGAATACCGCTCGCCTGGAGTTTCGCCTGACAGCGAACTCGCAGAAGCTCAAGTCGTCGCTGCAAAGCATCATTCAGTACTATGAGGGCGCCGATTCGCTGAATGCTCCCGACACGACCGCGCCGGCGGACACCAGCGCTACACCCGGTCAGGAGACGGATCCGCTCGTTTCGGGCACGCAGCAGCAGCAGCAACAGCAGGGCGGCGGCAGGCAGCAGGACACGTCGTTCGACGTGGGCGAGGTACTCGGCCAAGGCGGCGGAGGAGG
>PXTQ01000032.1 GCA_003022505.1 Bacteroidetes bacterium QS_8_64_10
CGGTCGTCGGTCGTCCGTGGTCCGTCGTCGGAGGCCGCAGTCGTTTTGCGGACCCACTTACGTTCCCGCGTTCACGCCTCCACACCTCCACCCTTTCGCACCTCCACACTCCAATCAGAACTTCCGGAGGGCGGCTTCTTTGAATGCAGCAGTGACGTCTTTCGTTTTCCACCTGCTTTGTCATGGTTTACCCTTCCCGCCTTACGTCAATCCTCGCGCTTTGCGTCCTACTCGTCGGCCTGGCGGCCTGCAACGAGCGCTCCCCCGCCAACAACAACGCGCCGTCTTCGGCGGCGGCGTCCCCCGACACCACCGAGCAAGGCGCACCCTGTGACCCCGACGACGGCTCCATCGCGCTGCCGGACGGCTTCTGCGCTACGGTCGTGGCCGACGACCTGGGCACCGCGCGCCACCTCGCCGTGCAGGACGACGGCGACGTGTACGTCAAGCTGCGCGAGACCGAGGACGGCGGCGGCATCGTCGCCCTGCGCGACACGGACGGCGACTACAAGGCCGACGTGACGAAGCGCTTCGGTGATTTCGGCGGAACGGGTATGGCGCTCCGCAACGGCCATCTGTACGCCTCCTCGACGACGGCGGTGTACCGCTGGACGCTCCCGAACGACGCGCTCGTGCCGCAGGGCCAGCGACAGACGGTGGCAGGCGGCTTTCCCCGGCAGGGGCAACACGCAGCCAAGTCGCTCGCGCTCGGCGGTGGCGACCTGTACGTGAACGTCGGCGCGCCCGCCAACGCCTGCCAGGAGCAGAGCCGCGCGACCGGCTCGCCGGGGCAGGATCCGTGCCCGCTGCTGGAGCGCCACGGCGGCATCTGGCAGTTCGCGCTCGGCCAGACGGGCCAGACGCAAATGGAAAACGGCCGACGCTTCGCCACGGGCATTCGCAACGCCGTCGCGCTCGCCTGGCATCCGGCACAGCAGCAGCTTTACCTGGTGCAGCACGGGCGCGACCAGCTCCACTCGCTCTGGCCCGACCTTTACACCGAAGAAGAAAGCGCCGAGCTGCCCGCCGAGGAGATGGGGCGCGTCGATGAGGGCGACAACTTCGGCTGGCCGTACTGCTACTACGATCAGATAAAAGACCAGAAGGTGCTCGCGCCCGAATACGGCGGCGACGGCAGCGAGGTGGGCCGCTGCAGCAGCTACGAGGATCCGGTCGTGGCTTTCCCCGGCCACTGGGCACCCAACGGCTTGCATTTTTACACGGGCGATCAGTTCCCCGACCGCTACCGGGGCGGCGCGTTTGTCGCCTTCCACGGTTCCTGGAATCGCGCGCCGAAGCCGCAGGCGGGCTACCGGGTAAGCTTCGCGCCCTTCGAGGGCGGCGAGGCAACGGGCGGACGTTCGCGGACGGCTTTTCCGGCAGCGAGAACCTCGGCAGTCCGAGCAACGCGGAGTACCGCCCGATGGGACTGGCGCAGGGGCCGGACGGGGCGTTGTATTTGTCGGATTCGACGCAGGGCCGCATCTGGCGCATCACCTACACCGGCGACAAGTAGGTTTCAAGTTGCACGTTCGCAGGGTACAAGTTTGGCTCTGATCGTTCCGCCAACCGATAGGCAGCTACGGCAGTCGTATCTGCAGGCCCAGCCCGCCGCCGGTAAAGGAGAGCTGCATCTTGCCGGATGACGACTGGCGCTGGTGACGGCGGCTCAGCCACGTGCCGATGCCTACGGCGAGCGCCGCCGAGGCCAGCACGTCCGTGGGCCAGTGATCTTGCTCCGCCACGCGCGCCACGGCGGTCGCGCCGGCGATGCCGTACAAGCCGTACGTCAGCGGATGCGGGTAATACGCCACCCACGGCGTCAGGAGTGCGAACGTCGTGACGGTGTGCCCGGACGGAAACGAAGTGGGGCCGCCCAGCGGATCGAAAGCGTACGCGCCCTCGCCCGCCGTCGGACGCCGCCGCCCGACGATGCTCTTGAGCGCGTCGCCCACGGCGCGAGTATAGACGTAGGCTTGCACCGACGTGAAGGCGGCTTCCTGAAAGCGCGGGGCGTCCGCAAAGAGCGAGGCGGCAAACAGACCGGCGGCGGGCAACGCGGCGTAGTTGTGTCCCAGCGGGTTCGCCAGGTCGATAGCGCCTTCCAGACGGCTCTCGCGCAGGCGTTCGGCTTCGTCCACAATCGGCTCGTCCAGCGGAGAGAGTGCAGCGAGCGTTGCCGCGCCGCCCAGCACGTAGAGCGCCGTTTCTCCGTCAGCGGCGCGGGCCGCACCGAGCGCGTCACCGTAGCTCCAGCGCCAGAAGCGCATTGGCGACGGCTCCGTCTCCTGAGCGACGACTCCGGGGGGCAGGCCCACCAGAAGTGCGGCGATCAGCGCGATGAAAGAGGGAACGCACAGGCGTGCGGAGAGAAGGCGCTTCTTCTCGGTCATGTCCAGATCATTGGTCGCCCAGTATTTCGCGTCTCCGTCTGTGGAGCCGGTCCGAACTACTCGCGCGAAGCCGAAGCCCTTCAAGTGCACGACCAGGCCTTCTTCCGGAATCTCCACCTCGCGCACGGCTCGGTTGTGGGTATCGTCCGGGTTGACCTGCCGATTGCTTTTGAGCCGCGTAAAGAAGTGCCCCTCCCAAGAGCGGATCTTCTTGAGGTTGTCCTTACCAAAATGACGCAAATCAGTGCTCAACTGCGTAAGTCCTATCTCCAAAAGGCTGTCCGCCGTTTGCGTTCTGCTGTCCTCAAAGCGCGTCACATATTCCGCCGGTACTGCCCGCCGACGGCGAAGAGCGCGTGCGTAATCTGACCGAGCGAGCACGTCTTCACCGTCTCCATCAGTTTGGCGAACAGGTTGTCGCCGTCCCGCGCCGCCGCCTGCAGCCGTTCCAGCGCGGCGTCGGCCTCATCTTCGTGCTGCGCCTGAAACGCGCGGAGCGCCCGGAGCTGGTGCTGCTTCTCGTCCTCGGAGGAGCGCATCAGATCGACGGCCTCCTCGTCCTCCTGCTGCTGTTTGGATTTGTCGTCTTTCGTAAACGTGTTCACGCCGATGATGGCTCGCTCGCCGCTGTGTTTCTTCTCCTCATAGTGCAGACTCTCTTCTTGTATTTTTCCGCGCTGGTACATCGTCTCCATCGCACCGAGGACGCCGCCGCGCCGGTTGATCGCCTCGAACTCCGCGAGCACCGCTTCCTCAACGAGATCCGTCAGCTCCTCGGTGATGAAGCTGCCCTGGAGCGGATTCTCGTTCTTGGTGAGGCCCATCTCCTCGTTGATAATCATCTGGATGGCGATGGCGCGGCGCACGCTCTCTTCGGTGGGCGTGGTGACGGCTTCGTCGTAGGCGTTGGTATGTAAACTGTTGCAGTTGTCGAAGATCGCATACAGCGCCTGCAGCGTCGTGCGGATGTCGTTGAACTGCATCTCCTGCGCGTGGAGGGAGCGCCCGCTCGTCTGAATGTGATACTTTAATTTTTGCGAGCGCTCGTTCGCGCCGTATTTCTCGCGCATGACGACGGCCCACACGCGTCGCGCCACGCGGCCCAGCACGCTGTACTCCGGGTCCATCCCGTTCGAGAAGAAAAATGACAGGTTGGGCGCGAAGTCGTCAATGTCCATCCCGCGCGAGAGGTAGTATTCGACGTACGTGAGGCCGTTCGCCAGCGTGAAGGCGAGCTGCGTGATGGGGTTCGCGCCGGCCTCGGCGATGTGGTAGCCGCTGATCGACACGCTGTAGAAATTACGCACGTCCTCGTCGATGAAGTGCTGCTGGATGTCGCCCATCAGCCGCAAGGCGAAATCCGTGGAGAAGATGCACGTGTTCTGCGCCTGATCCTCCTTGAGGATGTCGGCCTGCACGGTGCCGCGCACCACGTGGAGCGCCTCGGCTTTTATTTCTTGATACTCGTCTTGAGCAAGGACGTCCCAGTTTACGAGATCGCTGCCGGTGCAGCCGAGCAGCCCCAGCCCACTGCCGTCGTGGGAGGGCGGCAGGCCGTCCGCGCGCCCGTCGGGACCGTAGGGCACATAGTCGGTACGCTCGTCGCCCACGCGCTCGTCGATCACGCTTTTCGCCTCCTCCCACCGGTCGTTTTCTTTCAGGTAGAATTCCACCTCTTGGTCGATGGCCGTGTTCAAGAACATCGCCAGGATCATCGGCGCGGGTCCGTTAATCGTCATCGACACGCTGGTCTTGGAGTCGCACAGACGAAAACCAGAGTACAGCTTCTTCATGTCATCGAGCGTGCAGATTGAGACGCCCGCGTTGCCGACTTTGCCGTAGATGTCGGGCCGCTCGTCGGGATCGAAACCGTAGAGCGTCACGCTGTCGAAGGCCGTCGAGAGGCGGTTCGTCGGGCTGTCTTCGCTCACCAGATGGAAGCGCCGGTTGGTGCGCTCCGGACTGCCCTCGCCTGCGAACATGCGCGTGGGGTGCTCGCCGCGCCGCTTGAATGGGTAGACGCCGCCGGTGAAGGGAAAGTAGCCGGGCAGGTTTTCGAGCAGCGCAAACTCCAGCCGCTCGCCGGGGTCGTCGGTCTTCGGAAGCGCCACGCGCGGTATCTTCGTGCCGGAAAGCGACTCGTATTTGAGCGGCACGTCGATGTCCTTGCCGCGCACCTGATACGTAAACTCGTCCTGCTCGTAGCGCGCTTTCAGGTCGTTCCAGTTTTCGAGCACGTCCTGGCAGCGCGGATCGAGCTTCCTCCACCAGTGCTCGGCCATCGTGTCCAGCCGGTCCGCAATCTGCTCCGCGTCGTCGGGGGCCCAGTCATCGACCTGGCGGCGCGCCCCCTTCGCCTCGCCCCACTTGCGCGCGTACTCCGTTTGTTGTTCGGCCCACGCGCGGTAGTCGCGGCACGTCTGGGCAATCTCGCCGAGGTAGCGCTGGCGGCGGGGCGGGATGAGTGCAATTTCGTCGGGATCCTCGTCCGGCAGCGCGTCGGGGTCGTCGTAGATGTGCGATCGGCGGTCAAACGAGAACTGCTCGTCCAGCAGGTCCAGCAGCGCCAGATAAAAACGACTAACGCCGGGATCGCCGAACTGCGAGGCCATCGTCGGGAAGACGGGCATGGTGTCGGGATCCGTGTCGAAGGCGCGGCGGTTGCGCTGGAGTTGCTTCTGCACGTCGCGGAGGGCGTCGCGGCTGCCCTCCTTCTCGAACTTGTTGAGCACCACGAAGTCGGCGGCGTCGAGCATCCCGATCTTTTCGAGCTGGGTGGGCGCGCCGTAGTCCGAGGTCATGACGTAGACGCTGGCGTCCGAAAGCTCGGCCACCTCGGTGTCGCCCTGCCCGATGCCGGCGGTCTCCAGGATGATGAGATCATAGCCGGCGACGCGGCACACGCTGATGGATTCCCGGAGCGCCTCGCTGGTGGCGCGGTGCGTCCTTCCGCGCGTGGCGAAGGAGCGCATGTAGGCGCGATCCGTCTGGTAGAGCGCGTTCATGCGGATGCGGTCGCCGAGGAGCGCCCCGCCGGTGGAGCGCCGCGTGGGATCGACGGAGAGGACGGCGATCTCGAGGTCGTCGAAGTCGGCCAGGAAGCGGCGGATCACCTCGTCGGTCAGCGTCGATTTGCCCGCGCCGCCCGTGCCGGTAATGCCGACGACAGGTGCGCGCTTCGTTTGCGCGGGGGCACCATCGCCCTCCGCCGTGGAGACGCCTCGGCGAGGCGTCTTTACCGTTTCGTTGTCATTTTCCACCTGCGAAAGCGCGCGCGCCACGGCCTGCGGGTCGCGGGAATCGCCATTTTCAGGAGATGCGACCGGTCGCGTCTCTACGGATTCATCGGAGGACCGCGGCATCCCGTCACAGATGCGCATCATTTCGTTAATCATGCCTTGAAGCCCCATGCGCCGCCCGTCCTCCGGCGAGAAGATCTTCGTGATGCCGTAATTTTCCAACTCCTCGATTTCGTCGGGCACGATGACGCCGCCCCCGCCGCCGAATATGTTGGTATCTCCCGCGCCTTTTTCTTCCAGTAGATCGTGCATGTACTTGAAATACTCGACGTGCCCGCCCTGATACGAGGAAACGGCGATGCCGTCGGCGTCCTCCTGAATGGCGGTGTCGACGACCTCCTGCACGGAGCGGTTGTGGCCGAGATGGATGACCTCTGCGCCGCTGGACTGAAGAATCCGCCGCATGATGTTGATGGCGGCGTCGTGGCCGTCGAAGAGGCTGGCGGCGGTGACGAAGCGGACGGGGCGGCTCGGCTCGTACACGTCGGGCGTGTCGGGCGCGGTTTGGGTCTGCGGCATGGCAACGGAGAACGAATGGACGAAACGACGAACGAACGAAAAAGCGCTTTCGCTCGTCCTGATAAAACGCCCGGCGCGCGGTGAGGTTTTCAGGGAAGATTGCCGTTCCCGACACGACGGTGATCCCTGATATGTGATTTACCGCAGAGGTCGCAGGGCACACAAAGGGAACCTCTTTCTCCGCCCGCGAGGCGATCTTCACACGCACGCGCCTACCGCTCGGGCGCTTGCCGGGCGAGCGGCAGCGTCATGCAGCGCGGACCGCCCCGCCCGCGCGACAGCTCCTGGCCTTCCAGCTTGACCGCGATCTTGCCATCCGGCTCGGCGTCCGCGCTGGCGAAGTCGTCCAGGAAGCGGCGCACCTCCACGGTGCGGTAGCCGCGCTCGCGGAGCGCCTCGAAGGTGCGCACGTTACGCTCGTAGCCCACCACCAAACCGGGCGCTGCCGCGAACAGGTTGGCACCGTCGGTCCACTGCTCGCGCTGCTGGCTGAGCCGGTCGGGACCGCCGCACGGGATGAACGTCAGGGAGCGATCCAGAAGCTGCACCAGCGTCTCTTTGAGCGAGCGGCGCACCGCCGTGCGGAACTGATCCGGCCCGTCGCCCGGCGTCAGGTGCAGCACCGTACCCGCGCTCTCGGCGCTCACGAGCGGCGGATACACCACGCACTCACCGGGCGAGACGAATGTGAACACCGTGTCGAGATGCATGCAGGAGCGCTTCTTCGGCAGGTCCACCACCAGCACGTGCTCGGTGGGCGTTTGCTCGAAGAGCGCCTCCGCCGCCGCCATCGCGCCGCTCAGCGAGGTGCGCTCCGAGTGCCCGATGAGCACCACCTCCGGGTCGGCCACGAGCAAATCGCCCCCCTCGAAGGTGACGCCCTCCGGCAGCGTGATGAGGCGGTTCTCCATCTCCGCAAACGCCTCGTGATGGCGCAGCACCACCTCGATCACCGTCGACTCGCGGGCGCGGGCCGCCGTTGCGGCGTGGCTCATCACCACGTGCTCGCCCACCACCGCCGCCAGGTCGCGCGTGAACATCAAATTCGGCAGCGGCGGCACGTTGACCGTCAGCGGCGACTGCCCCGTCATTACGAAGCGTGTCAGCTCTGGGGGCGTGAGTTGCTCCAAGTCCTCCTCCACGACGTGCAGGTTGCGCCCCGGCGCGGCGCGGCAAAGCTGCCCGATAAAGTCGCGGCGCGCGGCCTCTTTGCGAAAAACGTCGTTCAGCAGCTCTCGGATCTGGAGCACCGCGCCTTGCTCGCCCACCACGTGCTCGAACAACGCGCACATGAGCTGATGCTCATCGCTGGCCTGATCGACGAAGAGGATGTCGTCGAAGAGCAGGTCGAGGCGCTCGTCGGGATCCACCTGATCCATCTCCGCGCCGGGCGTATGCACGATCACGCGGCGCAGCCGGCCCGTCTCCGACGAAATGCCGAACGGAACCTGCTTCGTCGTGGTTGCGGCGGGGGCGGAAACGGTGGACATGAGCGAGCGACGATTTGCGTTTGTCGAATGAAAATTGGCAGTCACCTGGCTCAAATTATTTGATCAGCGCTCCTTCATCCGCTCACCGATCAGCGCGAGCGCCCCCGTCGTCGAATCGGGAGCGCGCCCGCACGAACCGCCAACCGCTAACCGGGAAACCGACATCACCGTCACTCTCGCCGCACGTAGCTCACCAGAAGCAGCGCCACGGCGATCACCAGCAATGCAAGCAGCGCCTTCACGGCCACGTTGAGCAAGAAAGCGCCGATTTTCAGCAGCACCGAGAGCAGCGCCACGGCCACCGTCAGCACAATGGCGATGACGATCCAGGCAAAATAGCGTCGATACTCATAATCATCCCGTAATGTCGAAAAAGACCCCGTCGGTGCGGCCTTCGCCCGTCACGGAGAAGCCGCCCAGAAGTAGTATTCGAGACGGCGCGCGTTTTGTTGCAGTGAGCGAAAAAACCGATGACGGAAGGCCCCCACGCACTCCGAATGTTTCGCCTTCGCGTGGGGCGTGCAACTCAACGTCGTTCAGGGCGGTGGAAGCCGTGTTACCGAGCCGCCCCCCGAAGAACAGCACGGCGGGGTTGCCCGTGACAGGAGCGGCGGCGTGCCGCGTGCGCGGCGTGCGGAAACGCGGGGCAGGAAGAGTAGAACGGTCATTGAGCGACGAGGCGTTCAAGCGGAACGTCACGTCGCGCGCGCCTTCCGAGACGAAGTAGGAGCCGGCCACGAGAAACTGCGGGCCTGCCAGCGGCGTGATCGTGTGGCCGTCGATGGCTTCGCCAAGATCGCCGGGCAGCGTGAGACCGAGCGCTGGATCGAGGGCGACGAGCGTGTCGCGGCGGAGCATGAAGCGACGCAGGTCGCCGCGCGGACTCAGTGGCTCGCCCGTTCCGCCGTATCCGCCGTAGACGCCGATGACGGGATTCGGGGCGCGGGTCATTAGAAACGCCCCGTGCCGGGTGCGCCGGGGGGCCGCGCGTCCGCTCACGGGCAGGCGCTGAAAGTCTTGGCTCACGGGGTCATAGACTTCGACGGCCCGCACGAGGTCGCTCGCCGAGGTCGGCTTCGCGGCACGGCTGCCGCCCAGAAGCAGCACGCGCCCGTCCGGCAGGCGCGTGGCCGTGTGGCCCACGCGCGGCGCAACGAGCGAAGCCTCGACCCGCTCGGCGCGCACCTGATCGTCCGGAAGCAGGAAGGCGTCGCCGGCCGCAGCGGTGTAGAGCGTGTCGCGCCCGATGACGCCCTCCCCGTCGTAAGTCGCCAGTTGCAGTTCGTTCACCCCGACGTTCAAAGCCACCGTGTCGGTCCACACATCGCGTCGCCGCTCGCTGCGCGACATCTCCTCTCCGTTCAACCTCACGCCGCGCACGTCACGCTGCGCTGACACGTTGATCTCCACCGGAAGGGTGCGCCGAGTAAACGCCTGGTCCAGACTGTCCGGCTGCACAAGCTCGAACGTCGCAGGCGCGTGTTCTACAAACGGACGCTCGCATCCGACCCCGAACAGCACGAAGTACAGCAGTGTAAACCCGAGAACGCCCCTGACTCATCGGCGAGAGAAGAAATGCAGCAGGCACGGTCCGTTTCCGAACAAACGCCGCTCCTCGGCTTTACGTTTTACGAATTACGCTTCACGCACGCGCTGTGCCTCATTCAGCGAGTTCCGCCCGACAAGGAAGACCAGTCGCACACCGCCAATCGAAAATCGAAAATCCACAATCTACCTGACGGGCTTCATGGGGAGCGGCAAGAGCACCGTCGGCCCGCGCGTGGCCCGGCGGCTTGGCTGGTCGTTTCTGGATCTGGACGACGCCATTGAGGACGAGACTGGACGCTCAATTGCGAGCATCTTTGCGGAGGACGGCGAGGAGCGGTTCCGGCAGATGGAGGCGGCAGCGCTCCGTCGCACCGCCGAGCGCGAACGGGCGGTCGTGGCGCTGGGCGGCGGCGCGCTCACCAACGACGACAACCTGCGTTTTGCGAAGGGGCACGCTCTCCGGCGAGGCCCTGCGCGCAAAGATTGCCGGGATGCTCACCGAACGCGCGCCCTTCTACGAGCAAGCGCACGCCATCGTTGACACGCACGAAAGCACACCGGACGAAACGGCGGGGAAGGTGGCAAATATCGCAAAACAAGGCGGCCTCTCGACAGGGTAGAGCAGCTAACACCGAACACGCGCAGGTAATGCGACCTGCATACTTTTCATCCTGGTCATCATCAGCCTGACGTGGGCGTAGGAGCGTTGTCAACTGTGCGCCACCATGCGGCGGCGCGTGCCATCGCTGTCGGGGTGCCCCTCCTACAAATCGGCGCAAGCATTGCTATCGAGCGCACCACGGCGGAGTGAGCAGTGCGTTTTAATCCGCTGCCGCCAAACGCCTAAACGCGCAAACTCAAGAGCGCCGCTCCAGCCGAAACGACCGTCGATGATGCGTTGTGGGGCCGTGCTCGGCGAGCGCGTCGTAGTGCGCAGCGGTCGGGTAGCCGACGTTCGTGTTCCAGCCGTAGTGCGGGTGCTCCTCATGCAGCGCATGCATCGCGGCGTCGCGGGCGGTCTTGGCGAGAACGGAGGCGGCGGCGATGGCGTGCGAGCGCTGGTCGCCCTTGACGAGCGCCTCGGCGGGCGCGGGCAGCGCCTCCGGGCACCGGTTGCCGTCCACGAGTACGTAATCCGGCGACAGCGCGAGTTGCCGCACGGCGCGGCGCATGGCCTCCATCGCCGCGTGCAGGATGTTCAGCTCGTCAATCTCTGCAGGCGCGCACTGCCCGACGCCAAAGGCGGCAGCCTCGTCTTCGATTTGCGCCCGGAGGCGGTCGCGCTTTTTTTCGGGCAGCTTCTTGCTGTCGTCCAGGCCCGCGATGCGATGCCCTTCCGGCAGGATGACGGCGGCGGCCACCACCGGCCCGGCCAGGCAGCCGCGCCCGGCCTCGTCCGTCCCGGCCACGCGCGCAAAGCCTTCAGTCCAGAGCGCGCGCTCACGGGCTATCACGTCGGCAGTTTCGTCCATCGTGGAATCATTTTCAGCTATGGATCTCAATCTCAACGACAAAGTAGCGCTCGTCACCGGCGGAAGCAAAGGCATCGCGCAATTTCTGGACGAAAATTGCCCGCACATCGAACTGAAACGGCCCGGCTGCATCGAAGAGGTGGGCGCACTGGTGGCGTTCCCGGCCTCCGAGCCTCGTTTATTAACGGAGCCGACTACCGCGTGGACGGCGGCTCGGTGGCCGCGATGTAACCGCTCCCCCGATCTGTGACGTTCGCCCGGATTTCCAGTGGCGCATTTGTTTAGGCCCATGCACGCAACAACTGTGGCATTCCCTTCTGCAAACGCTCGTCACGTGGCTCCGCCGCGTGACGTCGGACGCGCGCGTGGAGGCTCTGCCTCCGAACACCTTTTGCGGGCGGCAGAGTCGCCTCTTGTCAGCGTTTCACGGCAGAGCCGCGAAACGAGGTGAAAGGATTATCAGTAATTTGCGACACGTTCCTTAGCGCAAACTGAAAGAAGCAGCATTGACGTAGAGGTTTCCTATAAGCATCCAACAGCTTTCCATGCGCGACGTCATCATCATCGGAGCCGGTCCCGTGGGACTCGCCTGTGGCATCGAGGCCAGGCGGCGGGACCTCGACGCGCTCATCATCGAGAAGGGCGCACTGGTCAACTCGTTCATGAATTACCCGACGAAGCTGGAGTTTTTCTCCACGCCCGAGCTGCTGGAAATCGGCGGGCACCCGTTCTCGACGAATGGCTACAAGCCCGTGCGCGAGGAAGCCATCGACTACTACCGCCGCGTGGCGTTGGCGGAAGAACTGGAGACGAACCTTTACGAGACGGTGACGGCGCTTCGCGGTGCGGACGGGCGGTTCGAAGTGCAGACCGACAAGGGCAGCTACCTCTGCCGTAAGGTGGTGGGCGCGACGGGCTTTTTCGACGTGCCCAACCGGATGCATGTGCCGGGCGAGGACCTCGACAAGGTGACGCATTACTATCGGGAGCCGTATCCCTACGCCCGGCAGGAGGTGGCCGTGATTGGGGCGGCCAACTCGGCGGCGAAGGCGGCGCTGCAATGCCACCGGCACGGGGCGCACGTCACGCTTCTCGTGCGCGGCCCGGCCATCTCCGAGACGGTCAAGTACTGGATCAAGCCCGATCTGGAAAACCGCATCGAGGAGGGCAGCATCGCGGCGCACTTCAACGCGAGCGTCGAGGAAATCACGGAAGAGGCGATCTCGTTTGCGGCACCGGAGGGTCGGCAGCAAATCGAGAACGACTGGGTACTCGCCATGACGGGCTACCGACCGGACTACGACCTGCTCGGCGCACTCGGCATCGACACGCGCGACGATGCGGCGCGCACGCCCGTCCACGACCCGGAAACGTTTGAGACGAATCGTGAGGGTTTGTATCTGGCGGGCACCGTCTGCGGCGGGCTGAACACGAGCAAGTGGTTCATCGAGAACGGCCGCCACCACGCCAGGCAGATCATGGAGCACATCGCCGCGCGACGCACGGAAGGTGTGGAGGTTTGAAGGCGCGGAAGTTTGAAGGTGTGGACGAAAAGCATCTCCACACCGTTAACGTGCCGGCCGCTGTCCAGCCAAGTCTTCCGTTCGCTCCAGCGGATAATGAATACAATTCTCGCAAGTGCTCATCGCCGCGTTCTCGTCGTTCAGACCGGCCTCTTCCAAAACTTCTCTCTTTAAGTCGGCACGGTTCACGAAATCATTCAGTACGTAATTGATGTCCACGCACCGTCCTTCGCTGATTACCGTGCGCAGGAGGGGGCAGAAATACGTCTCATCGTTGGTCATGGCTGGGCCTCCCGTAAGATTTGCTGGACTACGTCGGTGAACTCATCGAAGACGGTTACGACGCGCGGGCCGCTTTCAGGGTCAACCACAACGCCCAGGCGCTCCGTGAGGTACACGCGCTTGTTTCGCTGCCGCACTACCACCGTCGGGTTTTCGACAGCTCGCCTGATCGTGCCTTTGCTAATTCCGCGCTGGCGCATCCGTTCCTCGGCGTGACCGGATAGCTCCAGATTGGAGGCAGACGCACCTGCCGGCTCGATCACCGTGCCGAACTTGCCGTAGGTTTTGCCCAGATTCCCCATCGCGGTCACGGCAGCGCCCGCATGATCTGCTGCGCGCGCTCGTTGTTGGGGTCCAGCTCCAACGTGCGGCGGGCGTAGCGGCGGGCGCGCTCGTACTGCTCGCCCCGGAAGTACGCCAGCGCCAGACTCTCCGCGCCGTCCACGTACTGCGAGTCCGCCTCCACGGCGCGGCGCAGCAGCTCGACGGCGCGCTCGCGCTCGCCCCGGTTCAGATAGAAGCTGCCCAGGTTGCCGAGCGCTACGGCGCTTTCGGGCGCGGCCTCGAGCGCCTGCTCGAAATACGACCGCGCCCGCTCCGGGAAACCGCGTTGCGCGTAGACCGCGCCCAGGTTGCCGAGCGCCTGCGCGTAACCGGGCCGCAGCTCGACGGCGCGCTTGAGCGCATCCACGCCCTTCCGCACCGATCCCTGCTGCAAGTACGCGGTACCCAGGTTGTAGTGCGTCGTCGCCAGCCACGGCTGCTCTTTCGCCGCCTTTCGGTACTGCCGCGCGGCCTCCTTCACGCGCCCTTCCGCCTGCAAGAAGCGCCCGTAGTTGACGCGCACGTCGGCGGCCGCCGGCTGGATCTGCAGGGCGTGCTGATAGAGACGCTCGGTCTTCTGCGCCGAGCGCCCGCCGGCCTCGTAGCTCTGCGCGAGCGCGTTGAGGTAATCCGGCGAGTCAGGCTTGAGGCGCACCGCCTCTTCGAGCGGCGGAATGGCCTG
>PXTQ01000033.1 GCA_003022505.1 Bacteroidetes bacterium QS_8_64_10
CTCGAAGAGCGTGTCCTCGTCGTCGTACAGGATGGGCGCGTGCAAAAGCGGTTGATGCAGGCGCTCCGGGATCAGTTCGGGGTAGCTGAGGCGATTCGGCAAAAGCGGGTGGCAGCCGCAGTACGTGGCCTCCATCACAGCGATGCCGAAAAACTCGTGCAGCGCCGTTGAGACGACCACGTCGGCTTGGTGCAGGAGGCGGCTGTACTGCTCGAAGTCTTCGGCGTAGCCATAGTGTAGGATGCGTCCGGCGTAGCGCTCAAAGGCGCGCTCGAACTCCTCCGGCTGCTCCTCGAAGTGCTCGCCCGCCAGGATGAGCTGGAAGCGCGCGCCCGCGTCATCGAGGCGGTTCATCACGCGGAAAAAGGCTTCCGGGTTCTTATCGTACTCCCACCGCTGATTCCAGAGCACGACGGGCGGCCCGCTTTGCGCCAGACCGTCGGCGGTGTGCTCGTCGTGCGAGTGAAGATCCAGGCCCAGATGCACCACGCGGCTTTTCTCCCGGAGCGCCTGGACGGTGGGCAGATTCGTAAAATCCGGGAAGGCGCGCAGCAACGTCGGCAGCTCCTCCATAAACTCCTCGAAGTGGAAGTGGGAGTTGAAGATCACCTGATCGGCGGCGAGGGCCGAGAGGTAGTTCGTAATAGAATAGCTGCGCTCGCGCTCGCGGCCTTCGGGAAGCGGATACGTGAGCTGGTTTTCGTGAAAGGAGAACACCACCGGCACGTCGGCGAGGCGCGGGCGCACCAGCGACAGAAAGCCCGGCAGGTTCACCATGTCCGTGGCGAAGATTACGTCCGGCTCGAAGCCGTCGTCGAGCGCTTCGCGCGCTTTGCGGGCCAGCGTTACCGCCAGCGCCAGAACATTCACAATGTGCGATTGAGGATTTTGGAGTTTTGATTTCGGATACTTGGATTCGCCAATCGTCATTCGTTAAGCTCGCGTTCCAGCTTCTCGTCCTCTTCGAAGGTAGCGGGACGCACGATGTTGACACCACGCACCTGAAGCACCTCGCGCAGGCGCGGGTCGCGCACTTCCTCTTTGGTAATGTGGAACTCCTCACCGGGCGTCAGGGTGATGGTGCGGGTGTCCATCTCGACGGTGATCGGGTCGTCGTCCACGTTCTTGATAATCATGCCCTTGCGGCGCTTGTCAGCCATGACGAAAACAGGGAAGCAGCGAGAAAAAACAGGGCGAGCATTCTTTTTATCGCACACGGCGTGCAATAATACAAGGTATTGCGTAGTTTTTGGCAGGTCCTCACAAGTTGCGACTTGATCGGCTCGTTTAAAGAAGTATCGTAGACCGGTCAAACGCCTTGCTGACCCGAAGATTGATAGGTACAACGACGCTGCTTTCTATGCGAAGAGTGCAGGAGTATGAGGGTATGGGCATCTGGGCGTGTGCACTCTCACACTTCCTCTCTCTCTCACCCTCTCAAACACAGTCAGCTTGGCGTTGGTCTTTTCGACGAGCACGAGCAAAAACTTTAGCAATCCGCTCACGGATCAGCAATGCGAAACCGATCAACGATGAGAGCTGTTGCCAAAACGTGGAGCCGGCGGATGCGGCGAGCAGGGCGCGCGCTGCTGAATCTGTTGTACCCGCCGCTGTGCCTGGGATGTGACCGCCCTGCGCGTGGCGGCGCTCCGCTCTGCCACCGGTGCCTCAACCGGCTGGAGCGCACCGGGCCGGGAGCAGCCTGGGAGCAGATCGCGCGTCGCCCGGAGGCGCAGGCCGTCCTCGATGATGCGTTCTGCGGGTGGCGCTTCGACAAAGGCGGTACGCTCCAGAACGTACAGCACGCCATCAAGTACCGGAATCGCCCGCGCTACGGCATCCGCATGGGGCGCATCCTGGGCGACGCCCTGACGGAGCGTCCGGCTTGCCGCCGCGTTTTGCACCGGGCGGGCCTCATCGTGCCCGTGCCGCTACACCAAACGCGCTACCTGGAGCGGGGCTACAACCAGAGCACGATGCTGGGACGCGGCCTCGGTCAGGTGATCGGCGCGGAGGTGGAGAGTGAGGCGCTGTTGCGCGAGCGGGCGACACGCTCGCAGACGAGCCTCTCGCATGAGGAGCGCTGGCGCAACGTGCGGGGCGCGTTCGCTACTTCGGATGCGGCGCAGCCGGTGGGCCGGCGCGTGGTGCTCGTGGACGATTTGCTGACGACCGGCGCTACCGCCGGGGCCGCCGCACAGGCGCTCCGCGAGGCCGAGGCCGCCTCCGTGGTGCTTGTCACGCTGGCGCTGGCTCGGTAGCACGTAGCAGTGTGGATGTGTAGAGGTAAGTAGGTCTGGAAGTGTGAAGATAGTGGGCTGTTACAGGTCGACTGTGAGGTGCGACGCACTTCATAGAGGCGCGATGTCTCCAACCGGCACCGTGGAACGCAAGAAAAGTGCGTCGCAACTTCCAGCTTTCAACTCAACAAATCACGCGCAACACTCTGGTGGGAGTGTTCACTATTTTCTACAGGTCTACATTCCCAACTTCCTTTTTATCAACCTGTTCACGCCTCGTAACGCGCCGGATAAAGCAAACCGTGCCAGCAGGCTCGTGCAACATCGCCGCCGCTTCGCGCTACAACCAACCGCCGTTTCTTACGAAGCAACTCGTTTCCATGAACGATTCAACCAAAGCGCTCGTCGATTATTTTCGCCGCAACGCCGGGCGCTGGGGCGTCGCCGGGGCTGCCGTAGTGGGCGCTACCGGGCTGGGTCTGCTGGCCGCCAAGCTGACCGAGCGGCACTTTGCGCATCTCTTCGACGACAACCTGGACGACCTGCTCCAGGGCGAGGACGACTGGATGCGTGATCTGGTAGAGCGCACCTGAAAAAGATTGCAGTTGGCAAGTTTGCGAGTCGCCGAACGGCGGCAATCCGGATAGCCAACCCGTCCTGCTTTCCCGAGAGCAGCGTGCTCTCATCTTCGCATAGATCAAATGATATTAGCATAAGCAGTAATTGATGAGCAGTGAAGGCTCTTCTAACCATCAACCCAACGCCAGTTGGCTCTGGAATACCTTAACGCCATCGCAGGTCGTTCTGCCATCGATGAGCGAGCTGCGCGGGAGAGTTGAATCCTTCTGGAATACCTTAACGCCATCGCAGGTGTTCGTCGGCTCTTTTCTGACGTTGATCGTCTTGGGCACGGTGGGTTTGCAGACTCTGCCCGGCCTCTTCACCGGCCCCGGCCTTTCCTGGACGGACGCTTTCTTCACCATCACCAGCGCCGTGTGCGTGACCGGCCTCATCGTGGTGGACACGGCAGAGTATTTCACGACCTGGGGGCAGGCGTACATTCTGATCCTCATACAGCTCGGCGGCCTCGGCATTATCGCCTTCACCTCGATTATCATTTCCTCGCTGGGACAGCGCCTCTCGGTGCGGCATGAAGAATTGGCCGAGGGGCCGGCGGCTCACGTGCCTCAGATCAGTCCCCTCGACCTCACCTGGGCCGTCTTCCGGTTCACACTCGTTGCGGAGGCCATCGGTGCGACGCTTCTGTACACCTTCTGGGTACCGCGCTTCGGATGGGGAACCACGAACGTCTGGCACGCGGTCTTTCAATCGGTGAGCGCGTTCTGCAATGCCGGCTTTTCTACGTTCACCACGTCCCTGGAGGCGTTCCAGGGCAACGCGCCCCTCCTGATCACGGTCATGGTACTGATCGTCCTCGGGGGCCTCGGGTTCCTGACGCTCGAAGAGGTGTGGTTATGGAGCGGAGCACGGGGGACCCAGAAACAGGGTTCGGGGCGGTTCCGGCTTTCGCTGCATTCTCAGATCGTCTTGGCAACTACGGCGGTGCTGATCCTGAGCGGGTGGATCTTCTTTACGTTTTTCGAATGGAGCAACACGCTCGCCGGAATGCCCGTCGGCACGCGACTGGTAAACGGTCTCTTCGCCAGCATTACCCCGCGCACGGCTGGGTTCAACACCATCGACTACGCCGAGACGCTCCCCAGCACGAACTTCCTAACGATTTTATACATGTCTATGGGCGGCTCGCCCGGCTCCACCGCCGGCGGTCTGAAAACCACGACGACGGCGCTTCTTGCGCTCTTGGCCTGGTCGAAGCTCCGGGGGAAGGTCCACGTCAGCATCTCCAGTCGCACCATCCCCAGTAGCACGATCAGTCAGGCGATGGGTCTCTTCGTGGTAGCGTTCGTCGTCGTTACGGTGGGCATCTACGGGCTTACGCTCGTCGAATTCAAGAGCGTCTTCATGAGCGCTACCGAGAGCGATTTTCTGGTGCACATGTTCGAGGCCGTGAGTGCTTTCAACACCGTAGGCCTCTCAATGGGCGCCACGGGCGGTCTCACGACCGCGGGGCGCTGGCTCACGATCGTGCTCATGTTCATCGGGCGTGTGGGGCCTCTCACCGTGGCAGAAGCCATGTCGCGAGGCTCGAAGCAACGAACCGGTATGACCCGCTACGCCCACGAAGACGTCGCTATTGGATAATCTACTTCGCTTGCCTCAACTCGTCCCATGTCCTCGAAACGCTTTATTATCGTTGGTCTCGGCAATTTCGGACATAGCGTAGCCCGCGCTCTGTACAGTAAAGGGCACGACGTGATTGCCGTGGACATCGACGAGCAACGCGTCGATGCCCTTGCTGCCGACGTGTCGCGTTCAGTCCTTGGGGATGGACGTGACCGGGAGACGCTGGAAGAGATTGGGGCAAGGGCCTGCGATGTGGCCGTGGTCTCCACCGGGGACGATATTACCGCCTCCATTCTCTCAACTCTCGCGCTGCAAGACCTCGAGGTTGGAGACATCTACGCAAAAGTCGTTTCCCGCGATCACGCGCGCATCATGGACCACATGGGCACGGCGGATACGGTTTTCCCGGAGCACGAGTCGGGACAGAACCTGGCGAGCCGACTTTCCGGGTACGGCGTGATCAACTACGTGCGCATGGCGAGAGACCTGAGCATTCAAGAGATGGTCGTCCCGGAAAAGTGGCAAGGCCAAACGCTGCGCAATTTGGGGCTGCGCTCGCGTCTCGAACTGACGGTGATTGCCATCCGCAACATGGAAAACGAAGAGCTCACCGTGCCCCCCGATCCCGACCAGGCGCTCACTGCCACCGACAGCCTCCTCATGGCGGGCCGTGAGGCGAAACTGCACGAGGTAACGACAGCGGAGTAAAAGATGATCGCCCTGCAACGAAAAACTAAAAACACGGGCAGATGGAACGCTAACAATCAACCCGCGAATCGAAAGCACTCAAGACATGCATGAAAACAGACAGGATCCTGCACCGGGGGAAGACGCAGAGACCTACATTCGAAAGGCACGGCACGCCATTCAGCGTCAGGACTTTGACCAGGCGGAGGAATTTCTGCGCCGGGCGCTTTCCCTAAACGATCAGCAGCCCGCAACGCACAACCTGCTCGGCGTGCTCCACGAGGTGCGTGGAGAGCGACTTGAGGCGCAAAACAGCTACCGCAAGGCGCTCAACCTGGACGCGACCTACGGGCCGGCGCGCGCCAACCTCCGCGAGTCGGCCGAACCGCATCCGAAGCAGAGCTTTATGCTGGCCGAGTTGAAGCGCTCCTCCAGAGACCAGGACGCGGTGTAGGCGCCGGAATCACGTTTGTTCACAGCTCAAATGATAAGTTTTTTCAACCTATGCCTGAAAAGTCTCTCAAAAAGAGCCTGGGCCTACTCGGGGTCTATGCCATCGCCACGGGCGCAACCTGAGCGCAGGGTTCTTCCTGCTCCCGGGGCTGGCCGCCGAAAAAGCAGGGCCGGCACTGGTACTGGCCTACCTTCTCGCTGCCCTTCCGCTCATTCCAGCCATGCTCAGCAAAGTCGAACTGATGACGGCCATGCCGCGTGCGGGTGGCATCTATTACTTTCTTGACCGCAGCCTCGGGTCGGCGCTGGGCACCATCGGGGTCTCGAACACGTTCCTGGAGGAGACGAAGCTGGGCGTGACGCCCATGGCACGCGGGGCGGCCCTGCCGCACATGCGCCTGCACGGCCCGAACGCGCCGCACATCTTGCTTCTGCGCGCCCGCGAAGGGGGGACGATGAACGCCGCGGGCCACCTGCGAGGCGACGACCCGGAAGCGCAGGCCGTGCACGCGCGCGCCCCCTCGTGATCAGCCCCGAAGATGAGCCGCGTCAGCACCTGCGCCTCATGGCGCGCCTGGCCGAGCGGATCGAGGACGAGGCCTTCCTGAACGCCTGGCCGCGACCGGTTCGGTTAACGATTTGATAACCTGCGCCGGGAATCCAAGATGCGCTCTATAAATACAATTCGCTTGACCTGGGCCGCCGATTCGTGTTACGTTAGTGTACCTCGGTCATGCGAACGAGCCCACCGGAATCCATGAAGCGTCTTTCCTTTTTCCGTCTTTGCCCCCTTGTCTCGTTGTATGCGACCATCGCCGTGATTGCAGCGCTCCTGCTGGCCGGGTGCGGTGGCGGCGCGGGGAGCGGCACGGTGCGCGTGGACGGCTCCTCGACCGTCTTTCCGATCACCGAGGCCGTATCTGAGAGGTTTCAGGAAAAGAATCGGCGCGCGCGTGTCACGGTGGGCGTCAGCGGCACGGGCGGCGGCTTCTCCAAGTTCGTGCGCGGAGAGACGGACGTCAACGACGCCTCGCGGCCCATCACGGCTCAGGAGCTGCAAAAAGCTAAGGAGAACAACATCCGGTTCATCGAGCTACCCGTGGCCTACGACGGGCTGGCCGTCATGACGAACACGAAAAACGACTGGCTCCAGTGCCTGAAGACCGAGGAACTCCGGCAGATCTGGAAGCCGGGCAGCAACGTCGATACGTGGAGCGACGTGCGCGACGCCTTCCCCGACCGGCCCGTCAAGCTCTACGGCTCCGGCACGGCCAGCGGCACCTACGATTACTTCACGGAAGCCGTGATGGGCGAGGCCGATGCCAGCCGCACCGACTTTACGGCCAGCGAGGACGACAACGTGCTGGTGCAAGGCATTCAGGGCGATCCGGGGGCGCTCGGCTTTTTCGGGCTGTCGTATTATCTAAATAATCAGAAGCAGTTGAAGCTGATCGAGATTGACAACGGCGACGGATGCGTGAAGCCGAGCGAGAAAACGGTGCGCACGGGCAAGTACCAGCCGCTCTCGCGCCCGCTGTTCATCTACGTGCGTCGGAAAAGCGCCCGCGACTCGGTGGTGCAGGCGTTTACCAATTTCTATCTGGAGAACGCGGGCGACCTGGCGCAGCGGGTGGGCTACGTCCCGCTTCAGCAAAACGAATACAAGCTGGTGCAGCAGCGCTTCGAGAATCGCACCACCGGCAGCATGTTCGGCGGCAAAGGCGCGAAGGTGGACGTCTCGCTGGAAACGCTACTCAAGGGCGGCAGCAGCGCCTCCGACTCAACGGCGGCGGCTTCCGCTGACACGGCTTCTTCTTCGTGATGCGTAAGGCAGCCTGTAGTTGACGTTGGCGCGATGAGAATCCGCGGTCTGCTATCCGCCGTCAGCGGTCCTGCGAAGCGCCGCTCACGCAATACGATGCGGTTACTATGAGCAAAACGGTCACGCCAGCCTAATCAGTATCTGACGAAGTACTCACCGACAGGCCCGCCCCGCATGGAACCCTCGCAGACGCAGCCGGCTACCGCAGCGCCCCCGACGGAGGAGAAGCCGTCCCCCTACGAGGAGCCGCCCGCGCTGGACCGCAGTGTGCAGAACAGCCTGAAGGAGCGCGCCATCGAGTACACCCTCGGCGCGTGCGCGCTCACCAGCGTGCTTACCACGTTCGGCATCGCGGCGGTGCTCGTCGTGCAGTCGATCCCGTTCTTCGCCGAGGTGCCGCTCACCTCGTTCTTCGGCGAGACGCAGTGGACGCCGGAGTTCGCCGACACGCATTACGGCATCTGGCCGCTTCTGGTCGGCACGCTCCTCATTACCGGCATCAGTGCGGTGGTGGCGTTGCCGCTGGGCCTGTTCAGCGCCGTATACATCAGCGAGTACGCCTCGCGCGGCGTGCGCCGCTGGCTCAAGCCCGCCCTGGAGATCCTGGCGGGCGTGCCCACGGTGGTCTACGGCTACTTCGCACTCACCTTCGTGACGCCAATCCTGGACTACGTGGTGCCGGGCCTGAGCACCTACAACGCCCTGAGCGCGGGCCTGGTCGTCGGCATCATGATTATCCCGATGGTGGCCTCGATCAGCGAAGACGCCCTGCAGGCCGTGCCGCGCTCCATCGGGCACGGCGGCTACGCCCTCGGCGCGACGAAGATCGAGGTGGTAAGCCGCATCGTGGTGCCGGGCGCTTTGGGCGGCATCGTGGCGGGCTTCATCCTGGCGCTCTCGCGGGCCATCGGCGAGACCATGATCGTCACCA
>PXTQ01000034.1 GCA_003022505.1 Bacteroidetes bacterium QS_8_64_10
GTACCGTCCGCACATGCGGACGGGACCGCAACGGTGTAACCCGGCGAGTTCGCGTGAGACCTCCACAGAGCCGACAGGCTCTCATAGGCAGGGATGCAGACCCGTGGGATAAGGGCAGCAAAGCCCGCAGGAGAATCTCCCGGCTTTAGTCAGGAGAGAAGTCAAAGGTAAAGGGCGAGTGCAATGAGAAAGTAGACGGTCAGTCCGATGATGTCGTTGAGCGTCGTGACGAACGGCCCCATGGCACTGGCCGGATCCAGGCCGAAGCGCTGGAGCAAAAAAGGGACGACGGCTCCGTTGGTGGTGGCCAGCACGATGACTGCGAGCATCGTAACGCCCAGCGTGGCAGCCAGGCGCGGAACGTTTCCCATCCCGAAGAGCAAGACGAAGACGCACAGCAGCGCGGCGAGCACGATGCCGTTGAACAGAGCGACGACCAGCTCTTTGCCCAGACGACTGAGCGCATCGCCTTCCCACAATTCCCCGGAGGTCAGCCCCTGCACCGTGATCGCCGCGCTCTGCACGGCAGCATTCCCGCCCATGGCCGTCACGATGGGGATGAAAGTTGCCAGCACGACGGCCTCCTCCAACGCGCTTTCGAAGGTGCCGATCACCGTGCCGGAAAGGCTGGCCCCAAACAGCCCGACCAGGAGCCACGGCAAGCGACCACGACTGATCTGGAAGGTCGAAGCCATGAGTGACTCATCTCCCGAAACCCCGCTCATAAGCTGAAGGTCTTCCTCGGCCTCCGCCCGGATCACATCCACTACGTCATCGATGGTGATGCGCCCCACGAGCCGCCCGCTCTCGTCCACCACGGGTAGGGAAACGAGATCGTAGCGCTGCATGATGCGGCCCACCTCCTCTTGGTCGATGTCGGTGGTGACGGAGATGAAGTCGGTTTCGGCGATGTCGATGGCGCGCGTACCGGCGGGAGAAAGCATAATTTGCTTGATCGGTAACACGCCTTTGAGCTGCTGGTCCTCGTCGATCAGGAAAACGACGAACACGTCGTCGATGGATTCGGCGTGGGCGCGCACAATCTCAGTAGCCTGCTCCACCCCCATCTCGTAGGGCACCGCCACGTACTCGGCTGCCATGAGGCCGCCGGCGGTGTCCTCCGGGTAGTTCATCAGATCGTGCACCTCGGGGGCGTCCCGGAGGTTCGGCAGCACCTGCAGGGCTTCGTCCTCCGGTAGGTCCGCCAGCACGTCCGTGGCGTCGTCGGTGTCGAGCGGCTGCAGCAGGCGCGCGATCCAGCCGGGCGGCGACTCGCGCAAGAGCGCGGCGCGGAAGGCGTCGTCGAGTTCGGTCAGCACCTCGCTGGCTTTATCGGGCGGCAGCCAACTGAACACGACGTGGGCGTACTTAAACGGCAGATGGCTCAACAGAAGCGCCAGATCCGCCGGATAGAGATCGGCCACGAGGTTCAGCACCATGCCGCGCTGCTCGGCCTCCAAAAGCGCCGCGATGTTGTCGGTCAGCTCGGCGTCTACTTCCAGCGCGCCGGTGGGGCCGCGCTCTTCCTTGACGACGGCGGACTTGGGAGGCGTGGCGTCGGACATGGCAGGCAGGATTCAAGGTGAGAGATGCTATTGATCGCAGCCGCCGAACAGTAGGGAAATCGCGCTCCCCCTTGAGCGACGTAAAGGTCGGCCCCCTTACGCAATACGCATTACGTTTTACGTGCTCACTAACGAGATGACGTGAAAACAAAATCAGCAGCACATGGCGGCACTTCAAACGTACGCCCGCCCCGCTCAACCGTTCACCCGCGCCCCGGCCTCGTCGAGGTGCCGCGCGAGTTCCACGAACTGCTCTGGGCTGAGCGCCTCGGCGCGCTTGCGATCCCAGCCGTTGGGAAACGCGATGCCCTGATCCTTCGTCCATTTCCGAAGACTATTGCGCAGCATCTTGCGCCGCTGCCCGAAGGCCGCTCGCACGAGCGTGCGCAGCCACGCCACCTCGACACCTTCGGTGCGATTAGCGTCCTCGCCGAACGAAAGACGCACGACGGCGCTCTCAACGTTCGGCTTGGGCTTAAAGACGTGGCGCGAGACGCGAAACAGCAGTTCCGGCTCGGCCAAGAGCTGTACCTGCACGCTGGGCGCGCCGTACCGCTTGTTGCCCGGCGGGACCGTCAGGCGCTCGGCCACCTCGCGCTGCATCATCAAGACGGCTTCGCTCAGCGCGTCGCGGGCGTCCAGCAGGCTAAACAGGATGGGACTCGTGATGTTGTACGGCAGGTTGCCGATGACGTGAAGCGCGCGGCCTTTCTCGCGGGCGAGCGCCGACCAGTCGGTCTCCAAAATGTCGGTGTGGCGCACGTCTACGTTCGGATGCTCCTCGCGCAGAACGGCGACGGCGCGCTCGTCGATCTCGATGGCGGTGAAGTCGTCGTAGTGCGCGGCGAGGCGGCCCGTGAGCGCGCCCGTCCCCGGACCGATCTCCACGACCGGATCGCGCGGCTCGGCGCAAAGGGCGCCCGCGACCTTGCGGATCATGTTGGGGTCGTGCAGGAAGTGCTGGCCGAGGCTCTTTTTGGGTTGCAGTTTCACAATTGCACACGTGGATTTTTACCGCGAAGGGCGCGAAGTGCGCAGAGTTTTTTGATACCACTTCTCGGCGCCCTCTGCGTGCTCTGCGGTGATCTAATTAGAGAACAACGCATCGACTGGCATCTCGAAGCCCGGAAGCGCCGGCTCGGCCTCGGCGGTGCCCGTGCGCCCGTACGTCGCATCCGGCGTCTCGGCCTCGCCACCGCGAAAGACGCGCACGGTGTCGGTCTCGGATTGCAGGTCCACGTCCCAGACGACCTCTGTGCCGGCAGCGAAGTAATCGGCGCGCTTCTCAGCCATCACGCGCTCGGCGGCTTCGCCGTAGTCGTTTTCCGAGCGCACCTCCACGGCGAACACGGGAGCGCCTTCGAGAAAGCTCATGCCCGCTCGCTCGCCCACGTAAAATGAAGCGTCCGGACTGAACGACTGGCGATTGGGCAAATCGACGAGAAACCCCGTGTTGTCGGCGTACGCTCGCCCTTTTCGCGCGTCTTGCTGCTGCTGATAGCTCCGCAGGCGCACGGCAATCTCGAAGGCAGCTTCGCTGGGGCGGTCTCCGGTAGCCATCAGATGTACGATTTCACCGTTGATGATTTCCGCCTTCCCTTCGACGCGGTGCAGTTTCTCAACGAGGTCGCGTTGTTCGGCAACGTCCATATTCACACCTCCATCGTTTTGTGGTGCGAATTCAGCGGCATCGTGTCCTGTGGAGACGTTGCAGGTACGTATTTAGCGTGTGCGCCTTCTAAAGAGCCATTTCGGCGAAACGTCTCTACGGGTGTTTTCAGCGTCTACGCTAAACGGGTACGTTGCGGCGCAACGTCTCCACGTCGTTTTTCTGGCAACCTGCTGACCTGTCGCCCTCACCGCATCCGCTTGCGGCGGTTGCGCACGTAATCCTCGAAGATGAACTCGCCCAGGTTGTCGAGGCTGGCGTAGTAGGCGCGGCCCTGATTGGCCTCCGTCAGCTCGCGCACGAAGTCTTGCAGGTGCGGGTCGCGCGCGATCATGAACGTAGTGATCGGGATGCCCTGGCGGCGGCAGACGACGGCCTCGTCGAGCACCTTGTTGACGATGCGGCGATCCAGCCCGTAGGCGTTGCGGTACATACGCCCCTTCTCGAAGTGGCACGAGGGCTTCCCGTCCGTAATCATGAAGATCTGCTTGTTGCGGTTGCGCCGGCGATGCAGGATCTCGCGGGCGCGGCGCAGCCCGGCGCGCGTGTTCGTGTGATACGGGCCGACTTCGAGATACGGCAGGTCCTTCACCTCGATCTCCCACGCCTCGTTGCCAAACGCGACGATGTCGAGCGTGTCTTTGGAGTACTGATTCATGATGAGTTCGGAGAGGGCCATCGCCGTCTTGCGCGCAGGCGTGATGCGATCCTCACCGTAGAGCACCATCGAGTGCGAGAGGTCGATCATCAGCACCGTCGCCATCGAGGTGTGATGGTTCGTTTCATGAACGCGGAAGTCGTCCTCGCGCAGGTTCCAGTTGTCGATGCCGGTGCGCCGGAAAGAGTTAGACAAGGTGCCGGTCACGTCCATCATGTTTGGGTCGTCGCCGAAGCGCCAGTCGCGCGTTTCGGGCAGGCGCTCCGGACCCATGCCGGTGTGCGGCGTCTCGTGGTCGCCGGGACTGCCTTTTTGCAACTGATCGAAGATGTCCTCCATCGAGCGCTGGCGCAGGGCGCGCTCGGCCTTCGCGGTGATCTGCACGCCGCCCTCGCCGTCCGGATCCTCGCGCAGGTAGCCGCGCTTCTTCAGTTCCTCGATGAAGTCATCCATCCCCATGCCTTCGGCTTCGTCGGTCAGGCCGTACTCCTCGTCGAGTTGTTTGAGCCAGTCGAGCGCCTCCTCAGCGTCGCCGGCGGTGTGCTGCAGGAGCTGCTCGAAGAGATCCATCAGCTCCTCAAAGATCGACTTCTGAGAGCCGTGGCGTTCGGGGTCGAACTCGGTATAGCGGAAGCGCATGGCGTCGCGGTCGGGACTGCTCGTGAAGTATGGATCCGCTTAAACGAGGACGAGACTGCCTTTGTTTGCGGCTGCGCCGGTCGCAAGTCGAAGGTCGGCAAGTCACAGGTCTGGCAAGCTGGTACGTCGAGCGCCTGATCTGCGACCTGATAGAGGTGCCGACGTGCAACCCTCAACCGAAAACCGATCAACCACCGTAAGGGGAATCAATGTAGCGCTCGGCGCGCTCGTGCACCTCGCCCCATTCTTTGCGCTCCAGTGCCTGCTGGTAGTGCTTGAGCGCGAGCGCCCGGCGGCCCAGCGCGTCGTAGGCCATGCCGCGCCGCAGCTGCCCCCACACCTTGAAGTACGAGTTTTTGCCCTCGCCCAGCGCCTCCAGCTTTTCGAGCAGCCGCACCGCGCGCTTGTGCTCGTCCGCGATGAGGGCGTGCCGCGCCCTGAAGTAGAGCGCCTGCCGCCCGGTGGCGTCCACGTAGCCCGTCTGGCCGGCCTTGTAACGCTTCCAGACTTTCTCGAAGATGCTCTTCGCCTGATTCCAGCGCCCGAAGCGCGCGTACATGCGCCCCTCGTAGGTGTGGAAAAACGAGTTGTCCGGATGCTCCTCGCGCAGCCACGTCGCGTATTTTTTGCTCTTCGAGAAGTTCTTCTCGAAGCGATAGTAGATTTGCAGCAGGAAATACGCCGCCTCGGTCTGGATGTAGAAGCCCTCCTCGGCGGTGCGCTTCAGCTCGCGGAGGCCGCGCTTGCGGCTGCCGTCGGGGAAGAAGACCATGAACGGCTCGGCGAACGGATAGCGCTCCGGCACGACGGCGGCGTAATAGTCGTAGATGCCCTTGCCGAAGACGTAGTCGTCGTTTTCGGGATTCTCTTCGGCCACGCCCAGCACGTAGTCCATGGCGCGCTTGCCGTCGCGGGCGGCCTTCCACCACTGCTTCCTATTCGAATAATGCCGCCCCCGGAAGCCCAGCGCCGCGCCCTTAAAGAACCGCGCGTCGAAGTTGTCGGGATCGCGCTCCAGAATGCGTTCCGAGCGCTGGATCACCTCGTTCATCGCCGCGATGAACGCCTCGTCGTGCTCTTTGCTCTGCAGGTTAATCAGGATCTGCCACCACGTGTTGAGCGCATTCAAGAACGGCCCCACCGGATGGTTCGGGTAGCGGTTGTCGATCTGGTCGAAGAGCGTCTTCGCCTTCTCGAACTTCATGTTATATAAATACCCGAGGCCCTTCTTGGCCTGAAATCGCACGAGCGCGTCGTTCAGGACCGACTCGTCGTTACTGCTGCTTTCGTCGGACGCGACCTGGGCGGTGGGCGTCGTTTGCGCCGTGCTGAGGCCCGGCGTGCCTGCGGCCGCCATGAATGCGACGAGCAGCAGGGCAGTCCCCAACGTTCGAGGTGCAAAAAACCTCATACTTTTCTGCTCTGATTCCGAAGCATCACGTGCTCCGGTGGATAGAGCAAAAAAAGCACCGAGTTTCGATTTTGGACCGCAGGTCGGAAGGGTAATGCCGGCCAAGAGCCTTTGGTCGCCAACTTCAAGCTTCCAGTTATTTCAATCTGCCATCTGCAAACTTGTCAACTTGAAACCACTCAAAACCGAACCTGACGCAGACCGGAGTACAGCAGGCTCACGGCCCCGATCTTGAGCAGGTCGATGCTGACGAAGCGCCACCAGCCCTTGTCGATGGATTCGAGCCAGGTGGCGTGGCCCGCCGTGTAGTGTAGCACCGCGACGCCGCAGCTAAACATCAGCACGGAGCCGCCCAGCGTGGCGAGGGCGCTCCCGGAGAGGCTGTTCCAGCGCTCCGACAGCTTGCCGATCACCGCTGCCGCCAGCGGGAAGCCCCACAGGTAGCCCGCCGACGCCGCGCCCAGAAGATAGCTTGCGCCGCCGTCGCCGCCGGAATAGACGGGCAGAAACAGGCCCAGCGTCAGGTACAGCGCCTGCGCCAGGAGGCCGTTGCGCCAGCCCAGGAACAGGCCGCTGCCGTAGACCGCCATCGTTTGAAGCGTGATGGGGACCTCCCACAAGAAAAGGCGCACCTCGAACTGCGCGCCAAGAGCCGTAAGTAGCGCGAAGCCCGTTACGCCGAGCGCCTGCGCGAACGCCGAGGCTTGGTCGCCTCGGAGCGTGTCTACCGGTGCAGCGTGAGAAGATTGAAGCGAGAGGACGGCAGGCATGGCGGGTTGCAGGTGGGCTGGTTTGTTAGCTCGTCGGTTGGCGGTCCGTTTTACGTGATCGGTGCGCCTCGTGCGCACAATCAACGAAGCGCGGCGGAGAAGTTCCAGTCGTGCGCCGCTGCCTCACCCGCTGTCAGGAAATCCATCACCGTCCCCGCAAACGCCTGCGGCTCGTCGGCGTGGAGCCAGTGCCCCGCACCCTCGACGGTCACAATCTCGGCTTGCGGAAAGAGCGCGCGGATGTCATCTTCATCGTCGCCCATGACGTAGCCGCTCTGCTCGCCGCGCACGAACAGCGCCGGACCCTCGAACGGCGTATCGCTCTCGACGGCAGCGTTGACGTTCTCGTAGCTCGCGGAGATGGCGTCCAGATTCATCTTCCATGAGTAGCCGCCCTCGCTGTCGTAGTCCAGGTTTTTGAGCAAGAACTGTCGCACGGGCTTGCTCGGGATGCGCTCGGCGAGGGCCTCGTCGATGCTGTCGCGTTCGTCGTGCCGCGCGAGGTCGAGGTCCGCGAGCGCGTTCAGGATCTCGCGGTGGTGCGGCGGATAGGCGCGCGGGGCCATGTCCGCCACCACGAGGCGATCTACGCGCTCCGGGAACCGAAGCGCTGCGTGCATCGCCGTCTTGCCCCCCATCGAGTGGCCCAGCAGGTGCGCCGGCGGCAGGTCCTCGCGCTCGATGAGGTCGCGCACGTCCTCGGCCATCGCCGCGTAGCCGAAGCGCTCGCTGTGCGGGGAGCGCCCGTGGTTGCGCTGATCGACGGCATACACCTGAAAGTGCTCGCTGAAGCGCTTTTGGCTGAGCGTGTGCCAGTTGCCGCTCGCCCCCAGCAAGCCGTGCAGGATGAGCAGCGGCGGGTCGCCGTATTTCTTGAAATGAAGCTCCATGAACCGTCACCTTGTTTGGCGCGTTGCTCTGTAACCGACCGTGATCTTGTGAACGCGCGGGCGCTGCTTTGTTCGAGGCGCGTGATGCGTATTGCGTAAAACGTGAAGTTGCTTGTTGGGCACGTTTGGGAACAGCACCCTTACGTTTTACACAATACGCGCACTATGCTTTCGGCATCTCTGAACCAGCGGGGAAAGTGCAAGCAAGGTCGAGCATCTGCCGAACGAACGTCGATACAAAGCCAAACAAACGGATTCCGCAGCAAATAAACGCTGATAGCTCAAAGCTGCAAAATTGCAGTAAATTGAAAATCGAAAATCGGAACTCGAAAATCGCCTTCGTCACCGGCGGCACCGGCTTCATCGGCAGCCACCTCGTAGAAGCGCTGCTCGCGCAAGGCTACGAGGAGGTGCGTTGCCTCGTGCGTTCTAAACAAAAATGGCTGGAAGGGCTGGAGATCGAAGAAATACGCGGCGACCTGTCGGAGCCGGAAGTGCTGTGGGAAGCCGTGAGCGGCGTCGATTACGTCTATCACATCGCCGGCGTCACGCGCGCGAAGGACGACGCCGCCTTCGACCGCGCGAACGTCAACGCCACGCTCAACCTGCTGGGCGCGATCCGGCACGCCAACCCCGGCGTAGAGCGCGTCGTCGTTACAAGCAGCCTCGCCGCCGTGGGTCGCTGCGAGTGCCGCATCGCCGACGAGAGCGCGCCGCTTCGCCCGGTCAGCCGCTACGGGAAGAGCAAGGCGAAGATGGAGCAGGCGATCTCCAACCCGCACGAGATGCAGCAGTCGTTCATGGAGGCCCTGCCCATCACGGTGGTGCGCCCGCCCGCCGTCTACGGCCCGCGCGACCGCGACATCCTGACGTTCTTTCAGTCTGTGAACCGGCGCGTGTGCCCCATCGTGAGCGGCGGCGGGCCGCTGAGTCTGGTGTATGCCGAGGACCTGGCGCGCGGCATGATCCGGGCCGCTGAATCCGACGAAGCCGAAGGCGAGACGTATTTCCTGGGCAGCGAGCGTGCGTATGACTGGCACGATGTAAAAGACGCCGCCACCGATGCGCTGGGCCACGGCGCGCTCGCGGTGCCGGTGCCGCCTGTCCTGGTGAGCGCCGCCGGCGCGGCGAGCGAGGCGTGGGGCGCGCTCACGGGCACCTACCCGCCGCTCAACCGCGAGAAGGCGCGCGAGATCCGCCACGCCGCGACCGCCTGCTCATCCGAAAAGGCCGAGCGCGATTTCGGCTACGCGCCGCAGACGTCACTCGAAGACGGCGTCGCGGAGACAATCCGGTGGTACCGCGAGCACGGATGGTTGTAGCGTTGGGGCGTTATTGCGTTGCGCGTTGTCGCGTTGAGGCGTCTCGCGTTGGCGCACGTCCGTCATCACGTCTTTCAGGTCTATTACGTCGACAACGGAGGTCCTCCCGCAACCTGGTATCCAGATCAAGGGGACTTCTACTTCAACAGCTATTCTGGGGATGACGTCGTCCTCATCGACCTGAAGTGGAATAATGCCGGCGACTTCAGTACGGACTATCCGGTCGTCGAAATCGACTTCGGGATCTATAAGGAGGATTCACGGCTCTCTTCCGGACCTGCGAATCGGCGGCCAAGAGCGAACTGAGTCGTGGAATCTGTAAACCTAAATCGACGTGAGCACAGCCGTCTGAAGCATAGCGGCCCACGTACCGTTGGCGGTCCGTTTCCTTCCAGGAGTCGGACCGAGGCCTGTAAACACAGTTGCCCGCTCCAGTGTGTCTGGAGCAGGCAACTGTTTTCCCATCGGTGTGAGCACAGTCCGTGGAGTCAATCCCCCGCTTTCCAGGCATAGATTCCGAGGCCAACTTGGAGTCCAGCGATGAGACTCATTGTGAGAAGCGTCGCTTCGTCCTCCGGCATGTGGGCGAGGATGTTTCCTTCCCCAAAGGAATATACTTCGTCGGTGAAGGGCGCATAGCACGCAAAATGATACACCAGGAGTGCTGCAGTGGGAAAAGCCGTTGCCCCCCACAGGCGAACCGTGCCTGCGACGCAAGACAATACGTACAGTCCGAGAATCGAA
>PXTQ01000035.1 GCA_003022505.1 Bacteroidetes bacterium QS_8_64_10
GAGCCGCACCGCGCCGATGCGGAGCAGGTCGCGGGCGACGCGGCGGCGGAGCGCGGTTTTCTGCGCCGTGTCTTCTTGGATCAAGAGCTTTCTCTTCTTCTACTTTCACACATACGCACTTCCAAACGTTCACACCGCAACGCGCCCTCACCGCTTGCGCCGGGCCGGTTGCTCACGCGGGTAAAAGTACTGCCATCCGGTATAGACCGTGATGCCCACCAGCGTCAGGAGCAGCAAATACGGAATGTAGCTGTGGAGCATCCAGCGCCCGCTCTGCTCGACGGTGCCGCCCACCTTCGTGCTGACGATCAGGAGGAGCATCAGAAAGAGAAAGAAGAGCTGGAGCGCCGTCTTCAGCTTCGACAGCCGGAGCGTCGGCACGTTGCGCCCGTGCGATTTCGACCATGTGCGCAGGCCCGTCACGGCCACGTCGCGCAGCGCGATGATGAGCACCGCCCACCACGGCACGGTCGCCGGCTCCAGGATGGCGAGCGCGATGAGCAGACTCAGCACCAGCACCTTGTCGGCCAGCGGGTCCAGAAATTTACCAACACGCGAACTCGCGCCGTAGCTGCGCGCCACGACGCCGTCGACGTAGTCGGAGGCCGCCACCAGCATAAACAGGCCCAGCGCTGCCGCCTGACTCCAGAGCCAGCGCGATGCGAGCCGCCGTGATGAGGTTGGGTAAGTAGCGCATGAGTGCTCGACTCACTGCCCCAAGTGTTGATAATCGAAAACGATGCCGTCTGGTTCGGAACGCCTGAGAACGGGGGATGGGCGCTCAGACTCGAGCACGCCCAAATGCTTCTACTCACATATACTCACATACGCCTATACGTTCAAGCGTCGCTCCCGTTCTCCGCCTGCAATTGTAGCAGAACCCGGCGGCGCGGCCCGTCAGATCGACCGGTCCGACAAAGCGCCCGTCGCGCTTTCTGACAATGTGACGGATCGGAGCGCCCGGCATTGTTCTTGACCGCACGAAAAGAACGAACGCAATACGCACATTCATTCAACCAACCAGATTCTTTTTTCGACATGGGTAAGATTATTGGTATTGATCTCGGAACGACCAACTCCGTCGTCTCGGTGATGGAAGGCGGCGAGCCGAACGTCATCACAAACGCGGAGGGCGAGCGCACCACGCCCTCGGTGGTCGCCTACAAGGACGACGGCGAACGCCTCGTGGGAGCGCCCGCGAAGCGGCAGGCCGTCACGAACCCGGAGAACACGATCTCCTCGATCAAGCGGTTCATGGGGCGACAGTACGACGAGGTGGATGAGGAAATCAAAGAAGTGCCCTACACGGTGGAAAAGGGAGACAGCGACACCGCCCGCGTGAAGGTGCGGGACCGCCAGTACACGCCGCAGGAAATCTCGGCGACGGTCTTGCAAAAGCTCAAGCAGACCGCCGAGGATTACTTGGGCGAGAACGTGACCGAAGCGGTCATCACGGTGCCCGCCTACTTCAACGACTCGCAGCGCAAGGCCACCCAGGAGGCCGGCAAGATCGCGGGCCTGGACGTGAAGCGCATCATCAACGAGCCGACGGCGGCGGCGCTCGCCTACGGCCTCGACGACGAAACCGAACAAACGGTGGCCGTCTACGACCTCGGCGGCGGCACCTTCGACGTGTCCATTCTGGAACTGGGCGACGGCGTCTTCGAGGTGCAAAGCACCTACGGCGACACGCACCTCGGCGACGACGACGATCAATCTGCCGTTCGTCTCCGCCACCGACAGCGGGCCGAAGCACCTCAACATGGACATCACGCGCTCGAAGTTCGAGCAGCTCACCGAGGACCTGATCGAGCGCACGCAGCAGCCCATGCGGGAGGCTATGGATGAGGCGGGCCTCTCGAAGGGCGAGATCGACGAGGTGATCCTGGTCGGCGGTTCCACGCGCATCCCGAAGGTGCAGGAGACCGTCAAGGAGTTCTTCGGGCGCGACCCCAACAAGTCCGTCAATCCCGACGAGGTGGTCGCCATCGGCGCGGCGGTGCAGGGCGGCGTGCTCAGCGGCGACGTAGAGGACGTGCTGCTGCTGGACGTGACGCCGCTGGACCTCTCCATCGAGACGCTGGGCGGCGTAGCGACCTCGCTGATCGAGGCCAACACCACCATCCCGACCAAGGAGAGCGAGGTGTTCTCGACGGCGGCGGACAACCAGACGAGCGTCGAGATTCACGTCTTGCAGGGCAACCGCGAGATGGCAAGCGACAACCAGAGCATCGGCAAGTTCCGCCTGGAGGGCATCCCGCCGGCCCCGCGCGGCACGCCGCAGATCGAAGTCACGTTCGACATCGACGCCGACGGCGTCTTGAACGTGAATGCTGCCGACAGAGGCACGGGCAAAGAAGAGTCCATCCGCATCGAGGCCACGAGCGGCCTGGACGAAGAAGAGATCGAGCAGATGCGCCAGGAGGCCCGCGAGCACGCTCAGGAGGACCAGAAGCGCCGCGAGCGCGCCGAGAAGAAAAATGAGGCCGAATCGCTGCTACACTCGACCGGGCAGAACATGGACGAATACGGCGACAAGATTCCGGCGGAGAAGAAGGCCAAGATCGAGAGCGCGCAGGAGCGCCTCCGCGAGGCCAAAGACGGCGACGACCTCGACGAGCTAAAGAGCGCCCTCGACCAGCTCAACGAGGCCTGGAACGACGCCAGCCAAGACATTTACCAGGCGCAGCAGGAGGAAGCGCAGCAGGGCGCAGGTCCGGCGGGCGCGGCCGGAGCGGCAGGCGCGGCGGCCGGTGCTGCCGGCGCAGAGGTCGTGGACGAAGAAGAGGAATGACGCGCGGCGGTATGTAGGTTGGGAAGTATGAAAGGGTGTACTTTTGCACCTTCATACCTGAAAGTGAGAGCCCCGGCGGCCTGCTTCGACCCGTCGGGGCTTTTCGCGTTGACTGGAAACCTCCTTTTCCGACGTGCTGTTATGTAGAACGGCTCAATGCGACAAAGAAAAAGCACACAGATGAACGCGGTTCGGGCGGATGACGATAGATCCTTCCTCGTCGTACAGTCGTCACCCGTCAATCGCCGGTCGTCGTTATCAGCAAGATGATTGAAGTAGCTTCGCTGGTCTATACAAACGAGATACGTCACGCTTTGCGCGGAGCCCCTGTCATTTACGTGCCTCGAACCGCTTTGGCCCTCATTGTGCTCGCCGCGTTCTCCCTTGCGCCCTCCGCAGCAGCGCAGGAGCAAACGCTCACGTCGTCGTCGGAACGCAAGGCCCGGCAGCTCTTCGTGAAGGGCCTGACGAAGGCGCAGGTCGGTGAGCACGAGGCGGCGCTGTCGTTGTACGAGAAAGCGCTAAAAAAGGCTTCCGATCAGCCCGCCGTGTTGAGCGCCGCTGCCAAGGCGTATCAGGCCACCGGCGACGCCGAGACGGCGCTGCTCTACGCCCGCCGCGCCGCTCAGCAAGCATCAGACCGTCCGTTCTACGCACGCCGCCTCGCCGGCCTGCTCGCCGAGACGGACCGTCCCGCTGAAGCCGCCGACGCATACCGAAGCGTGCTGGAACGCTTTCCCGATGACTGCTCCGCTCTGCGCGCCCTCGCCCGTCTGCACCGCGACGAGAATCGTCCCGCCGAGGCGCTCGGCACCTACGCACGCCTCCTTGAAGCTGGAGCCGACTCCGCCGCCGTCCTTGCCCGTATGACGCCGATCTACCGCAATGCCCCCGACGGCGCGGCTGCGAACCTGCCCCCTGCGCTCCGCAACGCGCTCACCGACCGCAAAGCTCCACCCGATTCCACTGACAGCGCGAAAGACGGCACTAACCTCGTCACTCGCGCCCACGACCTCGCAGAGACCGATCCGGCGGAGGCGCGCCACCTGCTTCGCCGCGCGCTCGATGCAAACAGCAGCCAACCGGAAGCGCGCGAACTGCTGGGCACACTCCTTTTGCGAAACGGCGAATACGATGAAGCCGCCGAGTACTTGACGCAGGCGACGCGTCAGAACCCCCGCGACCCGGCACGCTGGCGTCGCGCCACCGAAGCCCTCCGGCGCAGCGGCCGGCCCGCCGAGGCGCGCAGCGTGGCGGAGGAGGGCCTGCTGCTCTTTCCGGGCCACCTGCCGCTCCTGGCCGCTGCCGCCCGATCCGCCCTCGACGACGATGCCCCTGCCGCAGCTCTCAACCGCGTCAACGAGGCGCTCGACATGCTGGACAACCAACCGGAGCAGCACGCCTCATTCCTGGTCATCAAAGGAGACGCCCTGGCTGCTCAAAATCAGGCGGAGGCCGCCCGGAGCAACTGGCAGCAAGCGCGCCAACTCGACCCTGACAACACCGACGTGCAAGAACGCCTGCGCGAACAGTAAATGACGAGTCTGATAGTTTTGAGGGGCTGGGAGTCTGTGAACCTACGAGACTAAGATTTTACGAATCTACGCCCTCCGTCTACTCCCAGCCTCCTCTCAGCCTTCCTCCCAGCCTCTCAGCATTCACAGACTCCCGGATTCGCAGACGCATACTCGCATGAACCGCACTCGCTCGCTCTTCGTGCTGCTGGCCGTTACCGCTGTGCTGGCCGGATGCGCAACTTCAAGTCCCACAGTAACGCCACGCGGCACGCTCCCCGCCCGCTTCCCGGAGCACTCCGCCTCCGAGATACGACGGCTCGTGCGCGCCGGCACTGACACGCTGCGCTCCTACCGCGCCGAGGCCCAGATCGCAATCCAGTCGCCGGAACGGAGCCGCACGCTCTCGGCAGAGATGCGGCACCGCCGCCGCGACTCGCTCTTCCTGTCGCTGAGTCCGGGCATGGGCATCGAGGCCGCCCGCGCGCTCGTCACGCCCGACAGCTTTTTCGTACACAATCGCATCCGGAGCCGCCTGAGCTACGGCTCGCGCGAGGACACGCCGCCGAGCCTACCGAACGTGCTGGCTTCACGCAACCTGTTTGCCCCACTGCTCGGAACGACCGCGCCCCCCGCCGACTGGGACGTGTCCGCCGACTCGACGTACTACCATTTGCAAAAAGGACGCCGCACCTACCTCGTGGATCCAGCGCGCTGGCGCGTGGTGCGCTACGAGGAGCGCGACGCCGAGGGACGGCTCGTGGAGGAGCACACGTTCTCGCGCTTCGAGCAGGTGGGCGGGCTGCTTCTGCCCACGAAGCTGGTCTTCCGGCAGCCGCAGAAGCGCCGCTCTGCCGTCGTCTCGTACCGGCAACGCACCTTCAACCCGGCGCAATTGCAGTTCGGGCTGGAAGCTCCTGCCTCGGTGGAGCACCGCCTAATACAATGACTGCACGGCGGGACGCACTTCCACCGAAGCCGTTTGCTCTCATCGCTTCCGCCCTTCCGAACGTGAGTGATGCATGTTGCGTATCTCGTAAGGAGACTTACCGCGTACCCCCCCTGCGGTAAAAAAGAAGCCCTTCGACAACTCGAGACGTTCAACTTGCCTCCTACAACAGTATGCAACGTGTTGCTTTCTTGCTGACGCTGGTGGTCGTGCTGGCCGGTCCCGCATGTGCCTACGGCCAAGTGAGCAAAGAGCGTGAGGACACGAAAAAGCGACTCGATCAGCTGCGCGAGCAAATTGCGGAGGGCGAAGAGCGTCTCGCCAAGATCCGGAAGCGCGAGAAAGCGTCGTTGCGCAAGCTCGAAAACCTCGACCGCAAGATCACGGTTCGCAAAGAGCTGATCAGCAACTACCGGATGCGGCGCAGGCAGCTCAGCGCCAAGCTCGACTCCATCCAGCAATCCTCGGCCCAGCTCGAGCGGCGCGTCGACGAGCTGCGGTCCGAGTACAAGAAGCGCGCGGTGCACGCCTACCGGCACGGGCGGCTCCACGACCTGGCGCTTATCCTGTCGGCCCGGTCCATCAACCAGATGCTCGTGCGGGTGCGCTACCTGCACCGGTTCGCCGAGCAACGCGAGGGACAGCTCAACGAGCTGCACACCGCCACGCGAGACCTGGAGCAACGCCGCCAGCGGCTCCGCCGGACGCAAGACAAGCTCGACTCGCTCATCGCCGAGACGCAGGCGCAACGCCAAAACCTGACGGACTTGCAGGAGGACCGCCAGCAGGTCGTCAGCAGCCTCCGCGCGCAAGAAGAAACGCTCAAGCCCAAACTGGAGAAAAAGCGCAAGTCGGCCAGCGAGTTGGAAAAGCGCATGCGCGAACTGGTGGCTGCGGAGCGCAAGCGGGCGGCAGGCGACGCAGCCAGCCGCGAGCGCTTCAAAGAATGCCGTACGGCGAAGTAACCAACCCCGTCTATGGCACCAAAACGCCCAATCCCGGCGTTCTCATCTCCACAAAAGCCTCCGCTCCGGTGCAGGCCGTCTTCGAGGGGCGCGTCTTTCGGGTCTTTACGATGCCCAACTTTGGCACGTGCGCGGCGCTAAGCCATGGCTCGTATTCGAGCATTTACTGCAATCTCTCGCTCACCTACGTCAGCAAAGGACAGCAGATCGACGCCGGAACGACCGTCGGGCGAGCGGGCACCGAGAGCGCGCCCAAAGGCAGCGGCGTGTTCTTCGGCCTGTACGATCAGGAGCAGTCCATCGACCCGACGGCGTGGCTCTCCAAACAATGAGTCTGTGAGCCTATGAGCCTATGAATCCCCCAATCGCAGGCTCTCAGTCTCGCAAACTCACAGACTCGTAGACTTGCAGATGGAACGCAATCGAACGCACGCGGCTTAAAGGGAAAGACAAAACCCCACTCGCGTATCGCCGCGCCGTATGGCTTCTCCCACCAATCCATATTCCTGGGCCGACAAGCTCACGAAGACCCAGCAGTGGGAATACGTGCGCACCACCCCGGTGTATTACCTGAAAAGCATCTACCGGGAGGTGATGACCAAAAACATCTTCGTGTGGGGGCAGGCCATCGCCTTCAAAGTGCTCATCGCCACGGTGCCCGTGATTATTCTGGCGACGGGTATCCTGTCGGGTATTCTGTCACGTACGGTTCTGAGCAGCAGCGAGCAGGCTTTCGCCGAGGTGGCCCCGTTTATCCGCCAGTTCCTGCCCAGCTTTCAGAGCGCGGACTTCCTTCACTTTCTGCGCCAGCTTCAGCGCGCCAGCGGCACCCTCACCTGGATCGGCAGCATCGGCCTGTTCTTCTCGGCCATGACGCTCTTTACCACGCTGCGGCTCACGATCAGCAACGTGTTCGAGGAGGAATGGAACGAGAGCCGCACGCTTTTTCGCGGGTACGCTTTTGACATCCGCATGGTAGGGCAGGTGGGCCTGCTCTTTCTCCTGACGCTCGGCACTTCCATTGCCATTCAGACGCTCAACACGGCGGGGCTGGATTTCATTACGGATCTGGGCATCGACCAGATCTGGGTGCAGCGCGGGTGGCGCCGCCTCATTCAGGCCACAGGTTTCGTGCTGCCGTTTCTTTTGACGACGGCGATGTTCTTCCAGCTCTTCTACTACACACCGCTGCCCCACCCGCCCCGGCGGTGCGCGCTGAAGGGCGCGCTCACGACGGCGGTGATGTGGGAACTGGCAAAGTACTCGTTTACGCTCTACGCTACCCACGCCGCGAGCTTTGAGCGGTACACGGCGGAGGGCAACAGCTTCATCTTGAACGACGCCTTCGTGCTTATCATTGCGTTTGTGGTGTGGGCCTACTTTTCGGGCGTGGTGCTGATGCTGGGCGCTACCGTCTCTATGCTGAACGAAAAGCGATATCGCGCCCGCCGCCGTGCCGAGAAGTCCGCCGCGCAACAGCGTAGAGCCGAAGCCCAGGCGGAATCAGAGGAGACGGAGGCAACGACTTCCGCGTCCACCTCGCCCGCCGCCGCGCCGCATCCGACGGCTTCGTGATTGGATTGGGTGGTTGGTGGTTTTTGGTTGATGGTTTGTGGTTGTAAGTTATTCAAGTTGTGTGGTATACTCCGGCAGCCATTGCGAGCGACCGAAGGGAGCGCGGCAATCTCCTCATGCAGGCTGTATGCCGTGATTGATGAGATTGCTTCGTCGCTTCGTTTACTACGCTACGCTCCGTGAATCTCCCTGCGGTCGATTTCTCGGAATGACGTGCTTTTCTTACAGGTCACAACTTGGGTTAAGTTTGTTGCGAGCTATGGATCGAAGGTTTTGACGCTGGAATGCATTTTCGCGAACGGACAACGAGTAGGCGCAAAGGACGGCAAGCGCAAGCAGCAAAACGCTCCTCGCCCCCGCTTTCGGCTTTGATTTCGAGCGTATTGCTCGTCGTGCTGCTTGCGGCCTCGCTGCCGACGGGAGCGCGTGCGCAGGCCCCGCTTCGGCTCGTGAATCGCAACACGACGGTCGGGAACATCTCGTTTAAGTTCGCGGGATCGCAGACGTTCACCGCAAGCCAGCTCAAAGAGCAGATCGCCCTGCAGGGGCCTACGTTCTGGGACGCCGTGCGCCGCATCGTGCCGCTGGCGGAGGCGCGCATCTACCCGTTCGATCCCGTCATCCTGCAAAAAGACGTGGTGCGGCTCCGGCGCTTCTACGCCCGCAACGGCTTCCCGCGTGCGGACATCGGCTACCCGGCCTCGCAGCTCGACACGTCCTCGAACAAGGTTAGCGTCGTCTTCTCCATCGAAGAGGGGCCACCGCTTATCATTCAGGACGTGGGCTTTTTTGCGCCCGACAGCGACTACGCCGTCACGCAGTTCAGCGGGAAGCGTCGCCAACAGTGGATTGACTTCCGCAACGCCAACATCATGCAAACGGGCGAGCGGTTCTCCGAGCCGGCCTTCATCGACCTCTACAATCAGGTGTCCAACTGGCTGGGCAATCACGGGTACGCTTTTCACGAAATAAACGGCGACTCGACGATCAGCGAGGAAGCCCTCACCGCCGACGTGCGCTTCACGATAGACCCCGGTCCGCTGGGGCGTATCTCGCAGATTAACGTCGAAGGCAACGAGCGCGTCAGCGACGAGGTGATCCGCCGCGAGTTGCCGTTCGAGGTGGGAGACCGGTATCGGGGCAACGAACTGAGCCGCGCCAAGCAAGAACTGTTCTCGCTCAACCTGTTCCGGCTTGCCATCGTGGAGGTGCCAAGCGACCAGCCGCGCGACAGCACCGTCACGATTAACGTGCGCGTGCAAGAGTCCGAGCCGCGCTACGTGTCGGCGCAGACGGGCTTCACCCGCGACGACGGCGTGCTGCTGGAGGGGCGCTGGACGCATCGCAACTTCTTCGGCGGGGCGCGCAACTTTACGGCAAATGCGACCGTGCAACCCGGCCTCGGCAATCGGGGCGATTCCGAGCTGTACGCTGAGGAAGTGTATCGCCGGCTGCGCCTGTCAACGGCGCTGCGGCAGCCGCACCTGTTCCAGCGCAACTTGAGCGGCATCCTGTCCCCCTACTTCATTATGGAGCAAACGTTCGTGCGGAACCAGAAGGGCAACAACACCTATCCGCTCACCTATGAGGCGGGACTTAACACCACGCTGCTTTACAAAATCTTGCCGTTTCGGATCGTGACGCTGGAGCACAACTTCAGCCGCGCCGCCACGCCGGAGCGCGTTCCGATCACCCGCGACCTGCCCGGCGACGTGCAGACGCGGCAGGACCTGTACAACAAGAGCGTCTTTACGCTGAGCGCTACGCTGGGGCGCGTTGACGATTACCTGAACCCCAAACGCGGCTTCCTGGTGCGCCCGTTCGCCGAGGCGTCGGGGCAATTCCTCGGATCAGCGCTCAACTACTACAAGGTGGGCGGCGAAGGCTCCTACTACCAGCCCGTCACGCCGTCCGTGAGCGTCGCCGCGCACGTGTCCGGAGGGCGCATGGTCGCCATCGCCGGCAGCCGCTACAACGAAGAAGCCGCCTTCAACGAGCGCGGCTTCGTCCCCGACCCGGACCGGCGCCAGCTCGAAAACCGGTTCGACGACATCCGCTTCTACGCCGGCGGCGCCAACGACGTGCGCGGATGGGGGCCGCGCCTGCTCGGCCCGAAAGTTGCTCAAGCTGATACGGTGTTTGAGGACCCCGACCCTGACGACGACATGGAAGCCTTCGAACCCGTTTGCGCAGACGATGGAGAAGATGAAAACGAAAATAATGACCCTGACGATTGCATGAGAGGAAATCCCGTGCAGTTTCGCAACTATCGCTACGAGCGCATCGGGGGGCTGTCGAAACTGGCCGTCAACCTGGAGGCGCGGCTTCCGTTTCCGTTTCTGGGACCCAACTGGGGCACCGCAGTGTTTTTGGACTTCGGCCAGGTCTCCGAAGGTTCCGTTCTCTTGAGCGACTTTCGTTACGGGACGGGCGCGGGCCTGCGCTACGAAACCCCGGTGGGTCACGTGCGCCTGAACCTGGCGTACAAGATCAACCCGACGGACGAAGACCTGATCGACCCGCAAGACGCCTTCAACCGTAACATCGGGCGCGACCAGGGCGTGGAGCGCAACTTCTGGCGGCGCTTTCGGCTGCACTTTAGCATTGGGCAGGCATTTTGAGCGTTCAGGTTCTTGGTGTTTAGTGCAAGTTCAAGCGGTTATTTGGATGTGGGAGACTTGTCAGGTTTTCGAGTGAAGCGTGCCGTTCGCGCCGTGCTCGCCAAAAACGTAGCGGAGCATACACACGCTTGTTGTTCGCCTTCTAAACCTGAACAGGTCTTTGTCCAATTTACCCATTGAAGCTGCATTAGGTGCTGATTGTTTGAGGACGCAAGTGCTTGTAATTCGTAAACCGACATTCGTAATTCGCAAATCGCGTGGCCGACGACGAGAAGTCACTTAACGAAAAAAGGGCGGACTGGGCCGAGGAGGCGCAGGAAGGCGACACGTTTGCTGACGACGAAGACGTCCGGAAAAACCCGCCCACCTACGGCGATGTCTTCCGCTGGACCGCGCGCATCCTGAGCGGTGCCCTCGCCGTGCTGCTGCTGGTGATGGGCGTCGCGCTTCTGCTCCTGCAAACGCCGTGGGGCGCGCGCACGGCCAAAAACGTCATCGTGGACCAGCTCAATCCGTTGTTTAACGATGCGCGCCTGCAGGTAGACAGCCTGTCGGGCAATTTCGTGAGCCGAATTCGCCTCTACGACACGGAGTTCATCTCCACGAAGACGGGCGAGCGCATGGCCTACGTGGACACGGCTACGGCAAGCTACAACCTGCTCTTGCTCTTCAAGCGCCGCGTCGTCATCAGCAACCTGGACCTGGCGAACCCGTCCGTGGCGATGACGCAACAGCCAGGCGGCGGCTGGGACCTGCTGAAGGCCTTCCCCGCCGACACGACGCGCCCGGTCGAGGAGTCCGTCTTCGCGCTGAAGATTGACGACCTCGACGCCCGCGACGCCCGCCTGCGCGCCGAATTTCACGACCCCGGCGCGGAGGACCCGGTGCTCGCCGGCAACAGCCTGAACCTGGCGCTCAGCGACCTGGAGCAAGGTGACGCCCTCACCGTAGACGTGGACACGACGTGGGGCACCTTCGAGCCACCCGGCGCAGAATACGATACCCGCTTGCGTGCCAGCGGCGCTCTCGGCGACAGCCTGCTACACGTCAACGGCTTGCGGCTCACCTCCCCGCGCAGCAACCTGTGGGCCGCCGGCACGCTTCGCCCGCCTGCCCGCGACACGGACGAGCCGGTGCGCGACATCGACTTTGCGCTCCGCGCCGATCCCGTGGCCTTCCGCGACCTGCTGCCCCTCGCGCCCAGCCTGGACCCGGACGGGCGCGGCACCATCGAACTGGACGTCACCGGCACGAGCCAGCTCCTGAGCGTCGAGGGCGAGGCGCAGTTCGGCGACGGCTCGTCGGTCTCCATCGACGGGCAGGCGACGCCGTTTGCCGAAGACGAGCTGAGTTACCAGCTGCGGGCATCGCTCAGCCGACTCAATCCCGGCTACTTTACCGCCGGCGGCGATCCGCAACCCGCCCTGCTGAACGCCGAGGCGAACGTGGATCTCACCGGCACCGACCTGCAACAGCTCAACGGCTCCGCAAGCGCCTCGCTCAGCGACAGCCGCGTGGGCGATCATCAGATACGTCAGGCTTCGCTCGAAAGCAGCTTCACCGATGGGAAAGCCGACTTCGAGGCGTCCGCTTCGCTGCGCGGGGCCGAGGTCAGCGCCGAGGGTACGGGGCGCTTCTTCGCCGACGTGCCGTCGTATCAGGTAACGGGGCGCTTCGCGCAGGTGGAGCTGGGCACGCTCCTGAACGACCCGCAGCTGTCAAGCAACCTGAACGGGCGGTTCCAGGTCGAGGGCGTGGCCTTCGGGCCCGCCACGGCCAACGTTCAGGCCGACGTGTCGCTTGCGAATTCCACACTGAACGGGCAGCGGGTCAACGAAGGCACCGCGAACTTCACGCTCAGCAGCGGCGAGTTGTCGTACAACGCCCGGCTCGACACGCCCGGCGGCCTGCTGGCCTTCCGGGGGCGCGCCTCCTTCGAGGGGCCGAGCGTCCGGTACTGGATCGACGAGGGGAGCTTCCGCAACCTGAACCTGGCGACCTTCACCGGCAACCCGCAGCAGCAAATGAACCTCACCGGCACGCTCACGGCGCGCGGCACGGGCCTCGATCCGCAATCCATGAACCTCAGCGGCAACCTCTCGCTGGAAAGCGGCTCGTACGGGAAGTATCGGATCCGGAGCGGCCAGTTCGACGTGAACCTGCGCGGCGGCCGGACGACCTTCAACGGGCAGCTCGCCCTACGAGGCGGGAACTTCGACGTGAGCGGCGGCGGGCGCTTCTTTCAGCCCACGCCCACCTACCGCCTGGAGGGCAACTTCCAGCAGGTCGACATCGGCACGCTCACGCAAAGCCCCGACCAGTCGAGCACACTCAACGGACGCCTTACGCTGGACGGGGCCGGATTCGACCCACAGACGGCGCGCCTCACCGCTGACCTCTCACTCCAAAATTCCGTGCTGAACGATCAGCCGATCAACCAGGGCACGGCGAACGTGTCGCTGCGCGGCGGCAACCTGAGCTACGACATGAACTTCAAGTCGCCCGGCGGAGCGTTTCTGGCGCGCGGCACGGGCACCTACCGAAACGGCATCTGGCGCTATCAGATCGACGAGGGCCGTTTTTCGAACGTCAACGTGGCGCTCTTTACGGGGAATCCGGCCAACACGAGCGACCTGAGCGGCACGTTTTCCGGCGAGGGCAGCGGGACGAGCCTGGCGACGCTCTCGCTCGACCTGCAGGTGAACCTCAGCGAAGGGCGCTTCAACCAGCAGGCGCTCCGGGCTGGCGTGCTGGACGTGACGTTGCGCGAGGGCGACCTCGACGTAAAAGGCAGCGTGGAGACGCCGGAGGGCCAGTTCGCCTTTGCGGGCGGCGGCAACCTGCTGGGGCCGAGCGTGACGTTCACGCTGCGCGACGGCAGCTTTTCGGGGCTGAACCTGGGAGCGCTCTTGAACAACCCGAATCTGCAGACCAGCCTGAACGGCACGGTCGATTTGAGCACCGCCGATCTGGCGAGCCGCACCTTCGAGGGCACGATCACGCTCCGCCCCTCCACGGTCAACCGCCTCCAGCTTCAAAGCGGTACGATCCGAATCGACGCGCAGCAGGGGAGCGGCATGGCGCGCGCGCGAATCGACTTTGCGAGCGGCGCGCTGAACGTCACGGCGGAGGGCAATCTCACGGGCACGCCCACCTATCAGGCCGACGGCACGATTCGCAACCTGGACCTCGGCGCGCTTACCAGCAACGACAGCCTGCAGACGCTCCAGCGGCTCGCCTTCGACGTGCAGGGCGAAGGAATCCAGGTTTCAGCTCCGGAACGGCCTCCTGCGGGTAGACACCGTGACCGTGCGCGGCAGCTTCGCCAACGCCCACGGCGGCGGGCGCATCGCGCTCTTCGACCCGTCGGGCGAGCGCCCCTCCGACTTCTTCTTCCGCACCGACATCGACGACCTCGCGCCGGTCCAGCCGTTCGTGCCCGTCCGGACGCTCGCCCTGAACGAAGGCTTCGTAGAGGCGCACGTTTACGGGCCGGCGAACCGCCTGACCGTGGAGGGCAACGCCCGCCTGTCGAGCCTGGCCTACAACGACATCCGCGTGGCGAGCTTCGAGGGGCGCTTCAGCAGCGTGCTCGACTCCCTGCGCCGGCCGATGCGCGGCACCGTACGCGCCGAGGCGGGCTACTTCTCGCTGCCCACGCTCACCATCGAGAACACGGACCTGCGCAGCCGCTTCTCCGACACCTCCGCCACCTTCACCCTCGACATGCGCGTCGATAAGCACCGCGACCTGACCGCCTCCGGCCAACTCGACCTGCGCCCCGGCCGGGAGCGCCTCCAGGTGGACAGCCTGCAGATGAACCTCGCCGGCGACCGCTGGCAGCTTTCGCAGCCCGCTTCCATCTCGTACTCCGACAACCGGTACCGCGTAAGCAATTTGCTCGTGTACGCCGACGACCAGCAGATCGCGCTGGACGGCGTGGTGGATCCGGACGGCGAGCAGAACCTTGTGTTTACCGTCGAGCAGTTCGAGGTCGGGGCGGTGGCCGACCTGCTGGACTACCAGGGCCTGAGCGGCACGCTTAGCGGCTCCATCAGCCTGACCGGTCCCGCCGCCGCCCCGGAAGCGGACGGTACGCTCATGCTGGATCTCAAGTCGTATGGCGAGACGGCCGGTGACCTGCGGCTTCAGCTGGCCTACGCCGACCAGCGCCTGAGCGTGGACGCGCTGCTTGCGAATCAGGACGCGAGCACGCTGCACGCCGAAGGCTACGTGCCCGTCGATCTGCGCATCGCCCCCGGCGACAGCGCGGCGCAGGGCGTGCAGGTGCGAACCAGCGAAACCGCCGCCACCGAGCAGGTGAACCTCACCGTGCAGGCTGATTCGTTTGCCGTGGACTGGATCCGTCCCTTTTTGCAACCGAACACAGTAGAAAATCTGGACGGGCGCATCGAGGCCGACGTGCAGGTGGGCGGCACGTTCGGCAGCCCGCAGCTCACGGGCAGCGCCTCGTTCGTGAACGGACGGTTCGAACTCCCGCAGTTCGGCGTAGCATACCGGGACATCGAGGTCGAGACGCAGCTCGCCGACAACCAGATGACCGTCGAGCGCTTCGCCCTACGAACTGGCAACGGGAGCCTCACGGGCAGCGGCACGATCAATCTGGCGAACCTGACGCTCGGCGAGTTCGACCTGCAGGGCCGGATGAACGAGTTCCGCGCCATCGACACGCGCGAGTACAGCGCCACCCTCGACGGCGACCTGAGCCTGAACGGCACGACGCAGCAGCCCGTCCTGCGCGGCGACATAGACGTGCTCAGCGCCGACATCTACATCGGCCAGAGCACCGGCGGCGGGGCCGCCCTCGAACAGGTGCAACTCACCGACACCGACGTGCGCCAACTCGAAAGCAGCTTCGGCCTGCGCCTAAGCGAGCGCGACACCACCTCGTTCGACTTCTACCAGGCCCTCGACATGCAACTGGACGTGAACCTGCAGCGCGACACCTGGCTCCGACAACGCATCAATCCGGAGATCAACATCCAGCTCACGGGCAATCTGAACGCCCAGAAGCAGCCTTATAACGAAATCAATCTGTACGGCACCATCGACGCAGTGGGGCAGCGCAGCTACGTGGAGGTGGCGCAGCGGCGCTTCGAGATCACCGAGGGCGTCGTGCGCTTCAACGGCGACCCGGCCAACCCGACGCTGGACGTGCGCG
>PXTQ01000045.1 GCA_003022505.1 Bacteroidetes bacterium QS_8_64_10
ACGTCTTGGACGCCTCACGCTCCGTCGGCGTGACGAGCAAGCTGCTGAGCGACGAGCAGCGCGACGGCTTCCTGAACGATGTGGAAGATCGCTTCGAGATGCTCCGCGACCGCCACGAAGGACGCTCCCGCCGAAAAACGTATCTCTCGCTGGAGGAGGCGCGCGAGAACCGCTTCAGCTGTAATTGGGATGACGTGCCGATCACCACGCCCAACCGCCTCGGCGTGGAGACGCTGCGCGATTTCCCGATCAGCGAGCTGCGCGACTACATCGACTGGACGCCGTTTTTCATCGCGTGGCAGCTCAAGGGCAAGTTCCCGCGCATCTTCGACGACCCGGAGGTCGGCGCGGAGGCAGAGGAGCTGTACGAGGACGCCAACCGGATGCTCGACCGCATGGTGCGCGAAAACTGGCTGCGCGCGCACGGCGTCTACGCGCTCTGGCCCGCCAACAGCAGCGGCGACGACATTGAGGTGTATTCAAGCGAGGAGCGCGACGAGGTGATCGCGCGGCTGCACCACTTGCGGCAGCAGTCCGAGAAGACGCCGGGCCGCCCGAACCGCGCGCTCAGCGATTTCGTGGCTCCGAAGGATTCAGGCCGCGGCGACTACGTGGGCGGCTTCGCCGTCACTGCTGGGCACGGCCTCGACGAGGTGAAGGCGCGCTTCGAGGATCAGCACGACGACTACAATCAAATCTTGGCGACCTCGCTGGCGGATCGCCTCGCGGAGGCGTTCGCCGAGATGCTGCACGAGCGCCTGCGCAAAGACAAGTGGGGCTACGCGCCGGACGAGGAGCTGTCCAACGAGCAGCTCGTCAAGGAGAAGTATCGAGGCATCCGACCTGCGCCGGGCTACCCGGCCTGCCCGGATCACACCGAGAAGCCGCTCATGTGGGAGCTGATGGACGTAGAAGCAAACACGGGCATCACGCTCACCGAGAGCCTGGCGATGCATCCGGGGGCGGCGGTCTGTGGTACCTACATCGCGCACCCCGAAGCGAGCTACTACAACGTCGGCAAGGTGGCGCGCGATCAGGTGGAGGACTACGCGCGCCGCAAGGGGATGACGCCCGCCGAGATCGAGAACTGGCTGTCCTCGCGCCTCAGCTACGATCCCGACGCCGAGGCCGACGAGCAGCAGGAGGCTGTGGCGGCGTGATGATGTTTGCGGGATACGTATTGCGTCAGACTGCCAGCTTGAACTGTTCGTGCTTGGAGTTTCCCCTTATTCTCAGCGCTGCCAGTTCAAGACCGTCTCCGCCCAAGGGGGGCAGGCGAAAGTTCTGGCGAACACTCGTCTCCGGTGGACAGTGAATGACATTGGCTGCGCACACTCTCGTCATTCGTCCGTGCGATAGCCATAGCTGCGCAGCCGACCTTCGTCGTCGCGCCAGCCCGCTCGCGCCTTGACGTGCAACTGAAGGTACACGTCGCGATTCAGAAACGGCTCGATATCTTCGCGCGCCGCTTCTCCCAGTGCCTTCAGTGCCTGCCCGCCCTTCCCGATCAGGATGCCTTTGTGCGACTCCTTGTTAACCACGATCTCGGCGTCGATAACGTCTTTCCGGTCGCCCGCGTGCTCCGCGTATTCCACGATGTTGACCTGCACGGAATAGGGAATCTCCTGACGGTACTGCTGAAACACCTTCTCGCGGATGATCTCGGCCACGAAGAAACGCTCCGGATGCTCGCTTACCACGTCCTTCGGGTAAAACGGCGGGCCTTTCGGCAGGCGCTCCGTGATCTCGTCGAGCACCGCGTCGAGGTTGTAGTCCTTGAGCGCTGAGGTCGGGATCACCTCCTCGAAGGCACGCAGCTCCGTGTAGCGATCTACCAGCGGCAGCGCCTGCTCCTGCGGGATAAGGTCGATCTTGTTCAAGAGCAGAATCGCCGTGCGATCCTCCACAAAATCGAGTGTGAGACGGTCCGGCTCGTCGCGCGTGGCGTCGGCCATAAACAGAACCAAGTCGGCGTCGCGGATCGCACCCTGCACGCTGCGCATCATGACGGATTGCAGCCCGTAGCGCGGCTCAAGCACGCCGGGCGTGTCCAGAAAAATGATCTGCCGCTCCTCGTCGGAGAGAATACCGAGAACGCGCTGCCGGGTCGTCTGCGGCTTGCGCGTCACGATGGAGAGCTTGCGGCCCACCAGCGCGTTCATGAGCGTCGATTTACCCACGTTGGGTCGGCCCACCAGCGTCACGTAGCCGCTGCGGTGGCCCTCCGGCACGTCTCCAAAATCCAGATCCGCTGCTTCCATAGCCTATTGACGCGCTGCGTTCAAGAGAAAAAACTTGCCAACCTGCTAATGTGCAGCAACCAGCTCGCGCATCTCGCGGACGGCCTGTTCCATCCCGACGAGCACGGCGCGCGCCACCACCGCAAACCCGACCGATACCTCCTCGACGTGCGCTCCGGCGGCCTCCCGAAACGTCGCGTAGTTACGGTAATCCAACCCGTGCCCGGCGTGCACGCGCAGTCCGTGCTCCGCAGCCTGGGCGGCGGCGCGCGCCAGCACCTGCGCCTCTTCGCGCTCCGCTTCGGGCGTCTCGGCATTGGCGAACGCGCCGGTGTGCAACTCGATGGCGTTCGCGCTCGTGCGAGCGGCAGCCTCGATTTGCTCCGGGGCGGGATCGACGAAGAGCGCCACCTCACGCACACCGGCGCCGAAAAGGCGAGCGATCACGTCCTCCAGGCGCTCGTCGTGGGTGCGCACGTCCAGGCCGCCCTCCGTGGTCACTTCGTCGCGGCGCTCCGGTACCAGCGTCGCCAAGTCGGGTTGCGTTGCGCAGCAGATATCGACCACCTCCTCGTCCGTTGACAGTTCGAAGTCGAGCTTGCCGCGCACGGTCTCCTTGAGCAGCCGCACGTCGCGCTCCGTAATGTGGCGGCGGTCCTCACGCACGGGGAAGGTCTCGCGGCGCGCGTTGCGCAGCGTCGCCACGTGATCGACGTTGATAAGCAGGTTCGTCATGGCAGTGTGTTTACCGAGTTACCAGACTTTCTCCGGGTGAAGAACCAGACTCGACAGTATAGCATGAACCATGCTGAACGTGCAACGCGCAAACTTACCAAACGCGACACTATTTACTGAGCCGTGAGCGGATTGCTAAACGTTGTTGCTCATGCCCGTCGGAAAGGTTAAAGCCAAGCTAACTGTGGTTGGGAGTGTGTAAGATGGGGTGTGTGTACGTTTGCCGAGCCTCTCCGTCTCGCTCGCCATGCTCACAAACGCTTAGAAGACGATGCACGGGTCAGTAAGACAGTACGGCGAACGATGGGGCTTTGAAAAAAATACAGCGTGAAGTTGTGACGGAAAATATGCTTGCTTCCCTTTGCCCGGCAAGACGACAGTTGCATTTAGTAAAATGGGTCTATACTTTTGATAGCGTTGCTTGCCGAACCCTCCGGCGCCCTTTTGCTATTTCTACTTTTTAGAGCTTAACGTCTCCTTCTGGTCAATGGCTTTTGAGAACCCTACGGTACGGCGTGTCACGGAAGTGATACTCGCTCTCGTCATCGTTGCGCTTGCCTACGTGTTGTATCGCACAATACGCGGACCCGCCGAGCGCATGGAACGACAGCAAGAACTGACCCAGCAGACGCGCACCCGGATGCTCAACGTCCGCAAGGCAATGATCCGGTACGAAGAGCAACGAGACCGCTACACGACCTCGCTCGACTCGCTGGTGATGTTCGTGAAGAGCGACACCACCCTGCAAGTCAGTCAGGACAGCCTCTTTGGACCCAACTTTCAGCCCGACTCGCTGCCGTTTTCGCCGCGCACCGGAAACCGTTTCCGCCTGCAGGTCAATGACACCTCGCGCGTGAACACCTACAAGCTGACGGATCCGGACCGCCCGAAAGACTACATCGGCACGACGTCGGGCGACGTTACGCAGGCCAACGCCGTCAGCTGGCGGTAGCGGCTTCGAGCAGCGCACCATTCGGTCTCCCCTCCTTCACCTCGTGTCAGCACCATTCAGCGATGCCGCGTATGACTGACGCGCACTCCGAAGCCGCCGATCCGACTACGCCTCCACGTGCGGAAGCCTGGGCCGGCATCGACGTTCACGGCGACGTAATGCGGTACGCCGCCGTCGAGCGCTATCGCGGCAGGCAGCGACGCCTGTTGCGGCTAGGGCACTGCGACTTTGAGTTTGAGGCCGCTCCGGTCCTCTTTCAAGAAGAGGTGCAGGACGACCTCCGGACGATGACGGAGGCGCTGCAAGATGCCTTTGCCGGGGCGTCCATCGAACAACTGCGCGTGGTCCTGCACCCGCCCGACTGCTATTCGTTCTTTACGCCCGTTCCCGACGGCTTTTCGCCGGAGGAGACCGAGCAGCGCCTGCACGAGGAAGCCACGTTGCTGGCGCAGACGGAGGCCGAATCTCAGCTTCAGCTTACCAGCAACGCGCTCTACGATGAGGTGCTGGACGGTGAGCGCGTGCGCTGGCATCACGTGCTGGGCGTCGAGAGCACCGTCTGGTCGCGCCTGGAACGCCTGTTCGAGGGCGTATCGGCAGGCGACTACCAGGCGATGCTCAGCATGCAGGCGGCGGGGCGCGTCTTGACGACGACGCAGCAGCAAACGACGAAAGAGACCGGCAACGACAACTCCGATTCAGAAAACGACGCTTACGGCCTCGCTATCGGCTGGTATCCGCGCCACGTCGAATTCTCGCTCTCGCGCGGGGCGGAGTGGCGCTTCGGGCACTTCACGTCGGTCGGTTCCCCCGCCGACTGTGCGTACTTCGCCGTGGCCCTCCTGAACCGCATGAAACTGAAGCCGCAGGACGTAGGCCGGCTTCGCCTGTACGGCGACGAGGTGGACGTCTCGCGGTTCGATCTGCTGGAGCGCATCTTCGAGGTGCGCCCCCGGCGGCTCAGCGCCGTGCCCCTGCTGGAGGCGGACGCCGAAAGCTTCACCGCGCGCTTCAACCCGGAAGCCTACGCCACCTGCATCGGCGCAGCACTCTGACGATTGTCGATTGGCGAGTAATCGAAAATCAAAAATCGCAAATGCGCATCATTGCTGGCCAGCTCAAGCGCAAGTCGATCCGCGCGCCGCAGGGCCACCTGACGCGCCCCACGACGGACCGCACGCGCGAGTCGCTCTTTCATCTCGTGGAAGCGCGGCTGGCCCTACGCGAGGCCGAGGTGCTGGACCTGTTTGCCGGCACCGGCGCGCTGGGCCTGGAGGCGATCAGCCGGGGGGCGCGCTTCGTCACGTTTGTCGAAAACGAGCGGCGCGTCATGCAGGTCGCCCGTGACAACGCCGACACGCTCGACGTGAGCGATCAGGGCCGGTTTGTGCCCGGCGACGCCGTGCACTTCCTGGAAACGTACAACGGCCCGCCGTTCGATCTCATCATGGCCGATCCGCCATACGATCTCGACGCCATGGATCGCCTCCCGGACCTCGCTCTCCCGCATGTGCGCGAGGGGGGGCTGCTCACGCTGGAGCACGACACGCGCATCTTCTTCGACGAGCATCCGCATCTCGACACGAGCCGCCCCTATGGACGCACCATCGTCAGCGTTTTTCGAAAATCAACTTGAGGGTGGGGAACCTCGTGTCGTGATCGTGCCGGCGTACCTTGTAGTTGAAGCGAATCGCTGATTCGCCTCAACACGATAACTCGACAACGCTGAAACGCAACATCATGCCCGAATCGGTCGACACGCGCTTTGCGCTCTACCCCGGCTCCTTCGACCCGTTCACGTACGGGCACCTCGACATCCTGGAGCGCGCCCTGCGGCTGTTCGAACGCATTGAGGTGACGGTGGCCGTCAACACGGGCAAAGAGGCCGGGCTGTTTGCACCGGAGGAGCGCTGCGAACTGATCCGGCGCTGCACCCACCACATGGACGGCGTATCGACGACCACCTTCGAGGGGCTGCTCGTGGATCACGCGCGCGATCAAGGAGCGGGCGTTCTTCTACGCGGCCTTCGTCAGGTCAAGGACTTCGACTACGAGTTTCGCATGGCCTTCGCCAACCGCAAGCTGCACCCGGACCTGGAGACGGTTTTTTTGATGACCTCCGAGCAGAACGCCTTCGTCAGTTCTACCATCGTGCGCGACGTGCATCGCTGGGGCGGCGACCTGTCGAAGTTCGTGCCCACTCCCGTCGCGGAGGCTCTCGAAGCAAAACGCGAGCAGAGTTGAACCTGGGGGGCGAGTGTTCAGGTGTTTGGATAGCCGGGAGACGCCCAGCGAATTCGACACTGCCGAATACAAGTTCGGCCCCGTCCCTCGAATCCGAACCGAGCTTACCGGTTTGAAGGACGTGCCGACGTGATCTACTAATTTGATTAGTTGAGGTCCGGGTAGAAACCTTTCGGGTTTCCGAAACCTGGAAGGTTTATCTGCACAGTGATATTCGGGCGGAGGCCACGCCCTGACACGAACACCTCAAATTAGTAATAGATCTGACGGACGTACAACTTTTTAACTCACCACGACTTCAACGTGACGCAAAAAACCACCAACGAAATGCGCTTGAATGCCCGCGTCGAAAACGTTGCGCCGTCGGCCACCCTCGCCATGTCGGCGCGCGCCAGCGAATTGCGTCGGGAGGGCCGTCCCGTAATCGTCCTCAGCGCTGGCGAGCCGGACTTCGACACGCCCGCGCCGATCTCTGAAGCGGGCGCGAAGGCCATCCGAAACGGCTTTACGAACTACACCGCCAACGCCGGGATGCCGGAGTTGCGCGAGGCCATCGCCGGCAAGCTTCAGCGCGACAACGACCTTCGTTACGATCCCGATCAGATTCTATGCTCCAACGGCGCGAAGCAGTCGGTGGCGCTGGCCGTGCACGTACTCACGGGCGAAGGCGACGAGGTGCTGATCCCGGCCCCGCACTGGGTAAGCTACCCGGAGATGGCGAAGCTGGCGGGTGCGGAGCCGAAGCGCGTGCCCACGAGCGTCGAGTCGGGCTACAAGCTCACGCCCGAAGCGCTCGACGATGCGATCACCGACCGCACCCGGCTCATCGTGCTGTGCTCGCCCTCGAATCCTACGGGCGCGGCCTACTCGCCCGACGAACTGGAGGCACTCGCCGAGGTGCTCCGCTCACATGAGCAGGTCTACGTGCTCTCCGATGAGATTTACGAGCACATCCGCTTTGCCGGCGAGCACCAAGCCTTTGCCGCGCTTCCCGGCATGAAGAACCGCACCGTCACCATCAACGGCTTCTCGAAAGCCTACGCCATGACGGGCTGGCGCCTCGGCTACCTGGCCGCACCCGCTCGCATCACCGACGCCGCCGCCAAGGTGCAGAGCCAGTTCACCTCCGCGCCGTCCAGCATCTCGCAAAAAGCGGGCGTCGCCGCCCTCGAAATGGATCACGGCCCGGTGCGCGAGATGCGCGACGCCTTCCGCGAGCGCCGCGACCTCGTGGTGGAGCGCCTGCGCGCCATCGACGGCGTGCGCTGCCCGGAGCCGGAGGGCGCGTTCTACGTCTTCCCCGACGTGTCGGCGCTTCTGGGGCGCGAGACCGTCTCCGGGCGCTCCATTGAGAACAGCACGGATCTGTGCTTCTATCTGCTGGAGGAGCACAACGTGGCGCTGGTGATGGGCGAGGCGTTCGGCGCGCCGGACGGGCTGCGCCTGTCGTACGCGGCGAGCCGCGAGGACCTGGAAAAAGCACTGGATCGGATCGAAGAGGGCCTGGCCGCGTTGCCGTAAGCCCCAATCGGGCATCGAGGTGTGGAGGTATGAAGGTCTGAAAGGGTGGGCGTGTGGAATTTGAAGCTGTCAGCGGCGACGGATCCGTCGCCGCTGACAGCTTCAAATAAACAATCCTGCGCTACTCTTGATTCGCATTCAGACTTTTTCCCTTTCGCACACCCACGAAGCTCGCGGAGTTGGTATGAACCGGATGAACGCTTACAACCCATGCTCGGCATAGTGGACGTCAGAGCCGCTTCGCCCGTCACCGTGGGGCGCACGCTCCTGCTGGGGGCGGTGCTGCTGGCGTTGGGCGTGGTCGTGTTGACGGATCGCTCGTCCTCACACGCTGCCGAGAAACGCGCCGGCGGCACCTCGCTTCCGCCTGCGTGGATCGATTCCACCAAGATCGTTTCGGCCCGCGCACTCGATCTGTCCATGCCGCTCCCAGAGCCGCCGGACACGTCGGAGCCGGAAGGACCGGTCGTGGAGCGCAAGATAGGTGAGGGACGCGCCAGCTACTACGGGCGCGGGCTGGCGGGCAACCCGACGGCCAGCGGCGAGACGTTCGACCCCGCGAAGCTGACGGCGGCCCATCCGAGCCTGCCGTTCGACTCGCGGGTGCGCGTCACCAACTTGCGCAACGAGCAGTCCGTCATCGTTCGCGTCAACGACCGAGGGCCGTACGGCGGCAACCGGATCATTGATATTTCGCGTCGCGCCGCCGAGAAGATCAGCATGGTAGCTCAAGGCATTGCCCGCGTCCGTCTCGAGTTGCTGAAAGATGAGCGCGAGGAATAGGCAACGTGGGGGCGTGGGAGTTATGCGAGAGAATTCTCCAACCGCTCACCCGTTCTCCCGCTCTCCCACGCCCCCGCTTACCTGAAACCCCATCGAAAGGTCAAGCGCCGTTACTGAGTGCGTGAGCGCGCCGGACGAGATCGCGTCTACGCCGGTGGCGGCGATCACCTCGACCGTCTCCAGCGTCACGTTGCCGGAAGCCTCCGTCGTCGCGCGGTCGCCGATAAGCTGGACGGCCTCGCGCAGCATCGACACGTCGAGTGAGCCGTCAGAAGAACGCCGCGCCATGTTGTCCAGCAGAATCACGTCTGCGCCGCCCGCATCGAGCACGGCGCGCACCTCCTCCAGCGTGCGCGTCTCGATCTCGACGATCATCTCCGGTGCGCGGTCCTCGACGTAGCGCTTCGCCTGCCGGAGCGCCTCGCCCACCGATCCGGCAGCGGCGATGTGGTTGTCCTTAATGAGCACCTGATCGAAGAGACCGAGCCGGTGATTCGCGCCGCCGCCGAGCCGCACGGCCCACTTGTCCAGCAGCCGCAGTCCCGGCGCGGTCTTGCGTGTGTCCAGTATCTTCGCGCCGTGCGGTTTTGCGCGCTTCGCCATGCGGCGCGTGGCCGTAGCAATGCCGCTCATCCGCTGCAAAAAGTTGAGCGCCAGTCGCTCGCCCGTGAGCAGAGGCCGCGCCGGGCCGTTCAGCACGCCCACGACCGCGCCCGCCGAGATCGCGTTGCCGTCTTCGGCCTTCCATGCTATCTCTACGTGATCGCTCAGCGCCGCGAAGACGCGCCCAGCACCGCGCGCGCCGGCCAGCACGCCGTCCTCGTTGGCCTGAATTTCCGCGCGGGCCGCGCGCCCGGATTCGACGGTAGTGAGCGTCGTCACGTCGCCGTCGGCCACGTCCTCGGCCAGCGCGCGCTCGATGAGGTCGTCCAGGTCGTCGTGGGAGAGATAGGGCGGAAGCATGTGAAAGAGAAGAGAAAAGGTACGCAAATGAAAGTTAAAAATTTCAACTTAGGCTGTCAGCGGCGACGGATCCGTCGCCGCTGACTCCCACAAATAATTGCCCGTAAAGCATATATGGAAAGATTGTTCGTTTCAATCGCCCCCCAATGCCGAAACGCGCGTAAGCGCAACTCACAGCCAGCGGTAGGCGTGGTACGTCAGGCCGTGCGCCAGCCGGTGCAGCGGATCGCGGTCCTCGGCTTCTTCCAGCATAATCTCTTTGGCGTCGGGCATGTCGTCCTGGAACTCCTCCTCGATGGAGCGCGCCACGTCGGAGGAGGCTATGAGCAAGTTCAGATCCAGCATGTGGCGAATGGTCCAGGCGTCCATGTTGTAAGAGCCGATGGAGCCGAACGCGCCGTCGACGGTCATCGTCTTGGAGTGCAGGATGCGCCCGAACAGCTCGAAGATGCGGACGCCTGCGCGCAAGAACCTCTCGAAGCGATGCCAGCCGGCCCAGCGCGCCACGGCGCGGTCGGTTTGCCCGGCGGTGAGCACCCGCACGTCCACCCCGCGCCGGGCGGCGTCCTGAAGCGCCCGCGAGAGCGACGGCGGCGGAACGAAGTACGGCGTAGAGATAAAGCACCGCGTCTTGGCGCGGCGGACGGCCCCGGCCAGCGCGTTGTC
>PXTQ01000046.1 GCA_003022505.1 Bacteroidetes bacterium QS_8_64_10
CTCGTGCTCACCGACGAAGGCCGCCTCGCCGCCTCCGGCCCTCCCGACGAGGTGTTGCATGAGGACCTGATCGCTCGCGTCTTTCACATGAAGGCTGCCGTGCGCCACGCTCCCGACGTGCCGCCGCGCATCACTTATCAGGAAGGGTTGAAGGTATGAAGGTTTGTAAGCCGGAGAAGGGGCGACATGCTGACCTGCGACCTTTTGACCTGCGACTTGATAAGACTTGACAGACGAGGCGGACCTGCCGATCTTGCTTAACCTGCAACCTTCTGCTATGAAAAAAATCTACACCCGCACCGGCGACGACGGCACGACCTCGCTGTTCGGCGATGAGCGCGTCCTGAAGAGCCACCCGCGCATCGACGCCTACGGCACCGTGGACGAGGTGAACGCCCTCATCGGGCAGGCGCTGGCGCATACTGACGACGACACGCCCGGCGCGGAGCGCCTGCGAGCGGTCCTGAAGCGCCTCCAGGAAGAGCTGTTTATCCTAGGGGCCGACCTCGCCACGCCGCGGGACACCAAACCCGTCGTGCCGCGCATCACGGAAGAACACACCGAGCACCTCGAACGCGACATCGACGCCTTCGACGACGAGCTGCCGCCGATCAAGAATTTCGTGCTGCCGGGCGGCACCGTGGCGGCCAGCACGCTGCACCAGGCGCGCACGGTCTGCCGCCGCGCCGAACGCCTTACCGTGGAGGCCGCCGACCTCGTCCCGCTCGACAACGCCGCGCTCGTCTACCTGAACCGGCTCAGCGATTTGCTCTTCGTGTTGGCGCGCTGGGCCAACCGGCAGGCCGGCGTGCGCGAGGACGTGTGGAAAGCTGACGACGCTGAATCCTCCGAGGAGGAGGCCACCTGATGCTGCTTCCGCTTCGATTGAGGCGTTGGTAGCCGCAAGAGGTTGCAGCTCGCACGTGTCTGTCCCGTCGCAAACGTCCTTCACACGTCCGAACTCGACTCGAAGGAGGTGCTGGACGTAATCGGAAAGCCGGACCGGCACCAGGCCTCGCCGCCTGATTATTCCTGAACACCCGAACACCAAACGGTTGTGAGCGATTCGCGCTCCCTCACGCCCACCCCGTCGGCGTCCGGCGGTACGCTGATGGAACGGATGGTGGAGGAGCGCGCCATTCCGTTCGGATCGCCGGCCTACCGGCAGGGCCTTCGGCAATTCCGGAGCAACCTGAGCGACTTGCTCGCGCGCTACGAGGAGGCCGACCTCTGCGGTAGATGAACGAGCGGACCTCACGCCTCCCTCGTTTCGCCCGCCAGCGTGCGACGCACGAGCCAGCCGTTGGCCGCCACCAGCACGATCAAGGCGAGGCCCCACTGCATCAGGAAATTCGCCAGCGCCCCCAACTCAAACGGGTTCCAGCGCGCCGCGCCTGAGGCGTCGTAGATGCCGTAGAGAAACCAGCCTACCAGCGCCACGGCCTGCGCGGGCACGAGGGCACCGATGAGCGCGTCCCAGCCCCCGCCCGGATCCCAGTCGCCGGGGCTGCCCCGCATGAGATCGCGTCGCAGGCGGCGCGCGCCGTAGCGCACCACGGCGAAGGCCACGAAACCGCCCGATATGATGAGCGCCACGCCCCACACGTAATCCTGATTCGCCAGAAACTGCGTCGAGAGCGCCGACGGCAGGCCCAGCAGGAAACCGCCGCCCGCCATGCTGCCCACAGCCGTTGGCCGCCGCCATCCGAGATCCACGAGGATGCGGCTCGCCAGCTCGATCATCGAAAAAAGCGAACTGAAGGCAGCGAACATCAGCCCCAGAAAGAACAGAATCGCAAACAGCCGGCCCAGCGGCATTTCCGCAAAGAGGCGCGGCATCCAAATAAATGTTAATCCGGTACCCGCCGGACCGCTGTCTTTCATCACCTCCAGCACCTCGGCGCGCGGCATTTCTGCGCCCAGCACTGCAAAAACAGTCCCAAACACGATGATGCCCGCGAGCAGCGAGATGCAGTTGTTCCCTACGCCGGTAATGAACGCATTCTGCACGATGCCGTGTTTCTCCTGCATGTACGCGCCGTAGGTCAGGATCAGGCCCCAGCCTGCGCCGGTGTCCCAGGCGTTTTGCGCGAGGGCGTTCACCCACAGCGTCGGCTCGCTCAAGAGATCCCACTGCGGCGTAAACAGGAAGCTCACGCCCTCGCCCGCGCCCGGCAGCGTCACGGCGCGCACCACGGCCACGAGCACGACAGCCACGAGCGTCGGGATCAGCACCTTGTTGGCGCGCTCGATGGAGTTGACGCCGCGCCACACGATGAAGCCGCCCGCTCCGACGGCGAGTGCGAGAAACAGCACCGGCCACAGTCCACCCTGAAAGGCGTCCCAGATGCCGCGTGCGGCCTCGCTCGTGGCGGGAAGCGGGGCGACCACCATGCGCCCGAAATAATAGATGCACCACCCGACGATGGCGGCGTAGTAAAACATGATGGCCGTCGCCACGAGGCCGACGAACGCGCCCATCCAGCCGAAGCGCTCGCCCACCGTCTTGGCGAACGTACCGACAACGCCCATGCGGCTGTGGCGTCCGAGCGCGTACTCGGCGATGATGAGCGGCACGCTCCAGACCAGCAGGAACACGATCCAGGCCACGAGAAAAGCGCCGGCCCCCTCCGCGCCGCCGTTGGTGGCCGCGATGCGCGGGAAGCGCCAGATGTTGCCCGTCCCCACGGCGATGCCCAGCACGCTCAGGATCAGGCCCAGGCGCGACGAAAAGCGCTGCTCGTTTTGGTTTGCGACGCTCACGTTCTGGGTTTTGCGTTTTTGCGTTGCGTGTTCTACTGCGACGGCTCCACTGCGGCGCGCGCGCCGTGCACGGCGGCGGCCAGCTCCGAGACGTACGCGCCCGCCGGGTCGTTCTCGATGGCGTCGCCGATGACGACGAGTTGCGCGCCGGCCAGCACCTTGCGGTGCACCTCGTCGGGTGAGGAGAGACCGCCCCCCACCGCAAGCGGCACCGAGCACGCTTCACTGACGGCGGCGACGAGTTCGTCGGGCACGGGCTGATCCGCGCCGGAGCCGCCGTCGGCGTAGATCAGCTTCATGCCCATCATCTCGCCCGCGAGCGCCGTGGCGGCCGCAATGTCGGGCTTGTGGCGCGGGAGCGGCTCCGAGCCGGTCATGTACTGCGCGGTGGTAGAGCGCCCGCTCTCCACGAGCATGTAGCCCGTCGAGATCGGCTCCAGCTCTAGGCGACGAATGAGCGGCGCGGCGGAAACGTGCTGCCCGATCAGGTACTCCGGGTTGCGCCCGCTGATGACGGACAGATACAGCAGCGCGTCAAGCGCCGGAGAGAGCTGGCTCAGCGAGCCGGGAAAGCCGATCACGGGTAGATCACACGCGGCCTTGATGCGCTCCACGTACTCGCCCAGCTCGGTGGCGTGGAGCAGGCTGCCGCCCACAAACAGCGCGTCCACCTCGGCCTCGACGCACCGGCGTGCGAAGTCCGGCACGCGGTCCAGGCCCAGCTTATCTGGGTCGATAAGCACGATAAAGCCCGCACCGCGCTGTTCGACGATGCGTAGCAGCTGCTCGTAGACAGAGGCGTTCACGGGAGGTGTTTTCTTAGAAAATGACGTTCAAACTTAATTCTTTGCAATCAAGCCGCTGGGCAGATGTCGGGAGAATAGGAAAAATAGGATATGAAAACAGCCCCAGAGGTTAGAACCTCTCATCATCCCATCTTCCTATCACTCGATCTTCTTTCCCCACAACCAGGCGGATGAGCCGTACTGAATGCACATGTCTGTAACTTATGCGGCGCAGGGCTTTTCTGCAAGCAGAGTGCGCTTGGCTCAAAAGACAGAGACGTAAAGCAAACTTTTTTGCCTATCCTTTCACTTGCCCAAAGCTTCACGAGGCACTGCGGGAACCTCCGTGGCCGGTAGCCTTAAAATGCCGATGCAACGCTGAAAGTTGGCTTCGAGCCACTCAGTGCTGCCAATATCGCGGGGTAGAGCAGACTGGTAGCTCATCGGGCTCATAACCCGAAGGTCGCAGGTTCGAATCCTGCCCCCGCTACTATTACCGAAAGCCTCTCTCCGGTAAGCCCTGGAGGGAGGCTTTTTATTTTGCGTCAGAATTGAAGCCGCACCGCGATGACAGCGGGCACATCTGGCTCGGCATCATCGTCCTGCCAGGCGGGAGGCGTGATCGTTTCGCGGAGCGCGTGTACGCCGGCTCCCGCTCCCGCTCCCAAGAGCGCGCCCGCCAGCACATCGCTCGGGTAGTGCACGCCCAGCCACACTCGGCTCGCGGCCACGAGCGCGGCCCATGTCAGGCTCGGCAGGGCCACTGCCGCACGCCGCGGGTACGACAGGCTGATCGACGTAGCCAGCGCGAACGAGAGCGCGGCGTGACCGGATGGAAGCGAGTGGCGCGGACTCGCAAAGCAGCGGTCGAGAACGTTCATGCGCTCCTCTACGCCCGGCACGGTCAGATAAGGACGCCCGCGCCGGAAGACGCGCTTGAGTACGCTCCCCACACCGAACGCCAACGCCTCGGACGCCGCGAGGCGGTACGCCGCGTCGTATTCGTTGCCCGTAGCAAGCGAGCCCATCCACAGGCCGGCGGGAGCCAGTGCAAACGCCGGGTACGCCGACCAGTCCGCGCCGCGCAGCGGCACGGTCACGACAGGCGCTTCCACTCTACTCAACGCCCGCACGGCTCGCGCGTCCAGCGAGCGCTCCTGCGCCGTGGCAGGCGCGGCCACAAGCATGACGAACGCGCAGAAAACGTGGACGCGAAGAGGCATGGGCCATCTTTTTAACGAACAGGTAGCCACGTTGCGGTGCGGCGCAACGCGGCTACCTGTTTGATATTCCTGCCATCGAAACGCTACGCCTCGGCGGCCTCCTCCTCGTCCGCTTCGCCGGAGGCCTCCGCTTCGCCGTTCTCTTCCGGCTCGATCATGCCCAGCTCAATGCGCATCTGGCGCTCAATCTGCCCGCGGATCTCGTCGTTCTCCTCGAGCCATTCTTTGGCCGCCGCCTCGCCCTGCCCGATGGTGTTCCCATCGTAGGAGTACCACGAGCCGCGCTTCTCGATCAGATCGAGTTCGATGCCCATGTCCACGAGATCGCTGAGCCGCGAGATGCCCTCGCCGTAGATGATGTCAAACTCGGCTTTCTTGAACGGCGGCGCCACCTTGTTCTTCTTGACGCGAACGCGCGTGCGATTGCCAATCACGTCTTTGCCGTCCTTGACGGCTCCGATGCGTCGGATGTCCATGCGCACTGACGAGTAGAACTTGAGCGCGCGCCCGCCGGAGGTCGTCTCCGGGTTGCCGTACATCACACCGATCTTCATGCGGATCTGGTTGATGAAGATGAGCACCGTCTTGGTGCGGTTGATCGTGCCGGCCAGCTTGCGGAGCGCCTTGCTCATGAGACGCGCCTGCAGGCCGACCTGCGTGTCGCCCATGTCGCCTTCCAACTCGGATTCCGGTACGAGCGCGCTCACCGAGTCGATCACAACCACGTCGAGCGCGCCGGAGCGCACCAGCATCTCGCAGATGTTGAGCGCCTGTTCGCCCGTGTCGGGCTGGCTCAGGAGCAGCTCGTCGGTGTCCACGCCGAGCGCCTCCGCGTAGTTCGGATCCAGAGCGTGCTCGGCGTCGATGAAGGCGCAGGTGCCCCCCTTCTTTTGCGCCTCCGCCACGATGTGTTGCGCGAGCGTCGTCTTGCCGCTCGCCTCCGGACCGTAGATTTCCACGATGCGACCGCGCGGCACGCCGCCCACGCCGAGGGCCGCGTCGATCTTGAGCGACCCCGTTGGAATGGCGTCCACCTCCTGCACCGGCTCGTCGCCCAGCCGCATGATGGCGCCCTGACCGTGATCCTTCTGGATCTGCTTGACGGTGCGTTCGAGTGCTTTCTGTTTGGCCTGCTCGTCGTTGTTGTTAGCCATGTCGATTACCTCTTTGGATTAGTCGAAAAAGTCGTCGCTCAGTAAAGGTACGAACCGAAGGTGACACCGTATCGTCACCCCTTTTATGTGTGCAAGATGTGAAGTGTGTAGAAGTGAAAGTGTCTACGTGTCTACGTTCTCACGTTCACACATCCAAACTTTCATCCACCCCTCCACACTTTTCGGGTCGTCCTTCATTACGGTAGACACATGAGCGCGGTGAATATAACGTCACGCCGGTCGAGGTTGTTTTTCGTCGCTCAAGAGCCGCCGCAGGAAGTTGAGCAGGGCCGTGCAAGAGAGCGCCTTGTTGAGCGCGCGCTCCTTCGTCAGGTTCAACAGCTTCGCCTCCACGCCTTCGCCCCGGCGCGCGCACCCGATCCAGACCGTGCCGACGGGCTTGTCGGGCGTGCCGCCGGTGGGACCGGCGATGCCGGTGGTGGCGAGGCCCACGTCGGCCTGAAAGCGGCGGCGCACGCCCTCGGCCATCTGGCGCGCCACCGCCTCGCTGACCGCGCCCACCTCGCGCAGGTCGTCAACGCTTACGTCCAGCAGGCTCGTCTTAGAAGCATATGAATACGCGACCACCCCGCCCTCGAAGTACGCCGATGAGCCGCTGACGCTGGTGATCCGGTTCGCCACGTAGCCGCCCGTGCAACTCTCCGCCACAGCGACGGTCAGGCTGCGATCTCGCAGCATTGTTCCGGCGACTGCCTCGATGGTGGTGTCGCTGCCGGTGCCGAAGATGTATTTCTCTGCTCGTTCGCGCAGGCGTTCCTCCAGCCGGTCGAGGCGCTCCTCCACGACGACTTCGTCGTCGCCGCGTGCGGTGAGGCGCAGCCGCACGCCCTGCGGGGACGGAAGAAAGGCCAGCTTCGTCGCCGCGCTCACGAGGTCCGACACGTCGCCGATGCGCTCGTGCAGGTGCGACTCGCCGATGCCTGCCGTGCAAATCGTGCGGTGGCGGATGACTTGCCCGTCGCGGCGCTCGCGCAGGCGGGACCGCACTTCGTGCTCGAAGAGGTGCCTCATCTCCGCAGGCACGCCCGGCAGCACGGCCAGCAGCTTATCGTTGGCGGCGTGCCAGAGGCCGGGTGCGGTGCCTTTCGGGTTCGGAAGCACCGTAGCGCCTTCGGGAACGAGCGCCTGCGAGCGATTGCTTGCCGGAGGCGTGCGCCCGCGCT
>PXTQ01000047.1:0-6979 GCA_003022505.1 Bacteroidetes bacterium QS_8_64_10
AGGTCCGCCTGCACACCCTTTACACCCAGTGATTCCGGACAACGCTTGCACCCTCCGTATTACCGCGGCTGCTGGCACGGAGTTAGCCGGTGCTTATTCTCGTGGTACCGTCAGCCCGGATCGAAATCCGGGGGTTCTTCCCACGCAAAAGGAGTTTACGCCCCTGCGGGGTGTCTTCCTCCACGCGGCGTGGCTGCGTCAGAGTTGCCTCCATTGCGCAAGATTCCTCACTGCTGCCTCCCGTAGGAGTCTGGGCCGTGTCTCAGTCCCAGTGTGGCTGATCATCCTCTCAGACCAGCTACCGATCGTCGCCTTGGTGAGCCGTTACCTCACCAGCAAGCTAATCGGACGTAGACTCATCTCCGGGCGCTCGAAAGCTTTCATCGTGAAGCCAGGCGACCTCACGACCGGTATGCAGGATTAGCTGCCGTTTCCGGCAGTTATCCTCCTCCCGAAGGCAGATTGTCTACGCATTACGCACCCGTTCGCCACTGTACTCACGCCCCGAAGGGCGCTTTCCCGTGCGACTTGCATGTGTTAAGCCCGCCGCCAGCGTTCGTCCTGAGCTAGGATCAAACTCTCCGTAGTAGTTTGATCTTCTATCAGTTCACAAGCTGATTTGCCAACGGGGCGAGGCCGCTTCGTAAGAAGCCATCTCGCCCCGAAATTGACAGGGCTCGCTTCGTCTCCAATCTTTCAAAGAACTTTTCCTCGTGGGTCAGATCAGCTCCCGCCGACCTCGTTTTTCCCGCTCGGATTGCTGTCCAACGATGCCCCCTACGGCGGGTTCCGGTGCTTTTGCCTTTCACGGAAACTTGACCCCTACTTCCGCCTTTGCTTTACAGGTGCCGTGACCCGTACGAGAAACGGGAAGCTGTTTGGCCAATATCACGGGCTGCGCGCGTGCATCCTTTTCGCGTGCCATCCTCCCGCTCCCTCGGCCCGTAGCGCGGCTATGCGCCTCGAGAGTCGCGGTCTGTTGGGCGCACCATTCGCTACGCTCGCTTGCTTTCCGCTTGCCAAACAGCTTCTGAGTCGCGCATGGGTCGCTGAACTTTCACCCGTTCAAAGAAAGAGCAGCTACGAAAGACGTAGCCTTCGAGTAAAAGCGAATGCAGAGCATCTGCCTCCCCTTTGCTTCCTTCGCCTTTCGCCTGCCTTGCGGCCTGACAAGTGCGTTTTCGCAACTTTCTCTTCCTCTCAACTTTAGCAGCCCCGCTCACGGATCAAATAGCCGCTCATGCCTGAACCTTCCGTGCTGGTGGTCTTTCTGGACGGCGTGGGCCTTGGCGAAGCGGACGCGCACAACCCGCTCTCGGAGACGTACCTGCCGGCCTTCGAGCAGATGGTGGACGGGCAACCCTGGACCGCCGACGCCGCGCCCGTCCGTGGCGAGATGCACCTGTTTCGGCCTATTGACGCGACGCTGGGCAAGGACGGCCTGCCGCAGAGCGGCACCGGGCAGGCGACGCTCTTTACGGGCACGAACTGCGCAAAGATCGTGGGGCATCACTTCGGGCCGTTCCCGCATTCCGAGACGAAGCCCGTCCTCGAAACCGAGAACGTATTCCGCAAGGTCAAGGCGCTCCGAGCGGACGACGACGGCACGGAGTCGGCGGCTTTTGCCAACGCCTATCCGCCGCGCTTTTTTTCACACGCCGAGGAGCAGGATCGCTGGACCGTCACGACGCTCTGTTGCCGCATGGCGAACGTGCGCCTGCGCACCGAAGACGACCTGCGAGCAGGCCGTGCCCTCCCCGCCGACCTGACCGGAACCGCCTGGCGCGAGCACCTGGGGTGCGACGTGCCTGTGATTAGCGAAGCGGAAGCCGGACAACGCCTCGCCGCCGTCAGCCGTGAGCACGCCTTCACGCTTTTTGAGTACTACCTAACCGACAAGGTCGGTCACGGTCGCCTCGCGGATCGCTCCGCCGGAGACGTGCTCCGCTCGCTGGATCGCTTTTTCGAGGGCCTGCTGGACACACTCGATACCGAGCGGCAACTCCTCATCGTGACAAGCGATCACGGTAACGTCGAAGACCTGTCGGTGAAGACGCACACACTCGCGCCCGTGCCGCTCGTTGCCTATGGGCGCGGCGCTGATCGCTTCCACAGCGTTCACGACCTGACGGGCGTGACCCCCGCCGCCAGGAAGACGCTCGCGCATTCCGGCTGATGCGCTTTCCGCTTACTAAACAGCTTCTGAAAGCCGCCGTCTGCCGTTTGTCGTCGTCTTTCAAAACGCCAGCCGGTAACCCACGAGCAGGCGGTGCTGATCGAAGAAATCGACCGCTCCGTATTCAACGAAAGCTGTGCCCCGGCGTCCGAGATCGCGCTCCGCGCCCAGAAGCAAGTGCAGTCCCAGATCGAGGCCGGACAGCCAGCGCTCCATGTAGAGCGCCGCACCCATGCCGGCATACGGGCGATAGAACTTCGCCTTGAGCAGCGGAACGACCGCGTTGGCGGCCAGGTGCAGCGAGAAGCCGTCGCGGTAGCCCAGCGACGCCTCCGCGGCAGGAGCCGAAACCAACCGTTCTGCGAGCGATAATCGCCGCGCACGCCGAGCGCGATCTGCGTGGGACCTTCGCCGAAGTGCAACCCGGTGTGCGGCCAGACAGCTGCGAAGTCGGACGTTTTGAGCGTGCTGATACCATTTCCGCTTCCTACCGTACCATCTTCTCAACCTCCTATCGCTTTCCGAAACAAATCCCGTGAAGTTTAGCAGACAACCTTCGAGTCAGTATTAGACCAACGTCGCACGCACCGCTTGCTCTCCCCACAACGTGCAACTTGTTAACTTGAAAACGCAACATGATCGATTCCTGGGACATCCTCTCGCACCACGACGAGGCCGACTACCGCATCTTCAGCGTGCGCCGCACCCGGATGCGTGCCCCGCACACGGGCCGTGAGCACGACTTCTACGTGATCGACGCGCCTGCGTGGATCAACGTGGTGCCCGTGACGGCGGACGGGCAGCTCGTCCTCATCCGGCAGTACCGGCCCGGCACGGACGCCGTCACGCTCGAAATACCGGGCGGCATGGTGGACGAAGGCGAAACGCCGGAAGCGGCGGCGCGGCGCGAGCTGCGTGAGGAGACGGGCTACGCCGCCGAGGACTGGACCGACCTCGGCGCGGTCTCGCCCAATCCCGCCCTCCAGAGCAACCGCTGCCACACGTTTCTGGCCGAAAATGCCCGCGAGGACGGCGCGCCGGAGCTGGACGTCGGGGAAGACATCGAGACGACGCTCATCGACCCGGCAAAGATACCCGCACTCATCACGGAAGAGAAGATCACGCACGCGCTCGTCGTGGCGGCGTTTTATCTCTACGAGCAGCACCAGCGGGATCCGTAAACGGCAACACCGGCACGAAGCAGCTACCGGTCGGTCAAGCGCCGGTCGCAGCCTCCCGAACTCTCAGCCTCTTCCTCGGCACGCAGCATCACCTCCCCGGCAGGATCGCGCAGATTGTAACGGCTGCTCATCACGCGTCCGTACGCGCCAGCGTTCGCCACGAGCAGCACGTCACCCTCCTCGGTGGCGGGCAGGCGGCGGCTGTGGCCCAGCACGTCGCCCGACTCGCAGATCGGTCCCACCACTTCGGCGAGCTGGGCGGGCGGGTCGTCCAAGCGGCTCAGGTTCACGATGCGGTGGTAGCCGCCATAGAGCGCCGGGCGGATGAGCGAGTTCATACCGGTCTCCACCCCCACGTACTGAACGGCCTCCTTCCGTTTCTTCTGCGTGACGCGCGCGAGTAACACGCCGGCGCTCGCAACGAGAAAACGGCCCGGTTCCATCCACACCTCTAAGTCGGGGTGGGCGCGGCGGAAGCGCGCCAGGTGCTCATTCACGTCGTCGAGGTCGAGGTGCACGCCGCCGGGGCGCTCCGCCACGCCGAGGCCGCCGCCCACGTTCACGATGTGCGCGGCAGGAAAGCGCTCGGCGTGCTCGGCCAGAAAGACCGCCGTTTCCGTCCAGGTCCTGGGCCGCTTGATGCCGCTGCCGAGGTGCGCGTGCAAGCCCACGACCGTAGCGCCTGCGTCCTGAAGCAGTTCCTGACACCGGTCCAGTTCGTCCGGGGCGATGCCGAACTTGGCCTCCGGCCCGGCGGTGCGCACGTGCTCGTGATGGCCGCGCCCGCGCCCCGGATCGAGGCGCAAAAACACCTCGCGGTCCTCGAAGAGATCCGACCAATGCTCCAGCGGATGCATGTTGTCGAGCGTCACGACGCCGGCGTTCTCCAGCCCGAAAGCGTATTCCTCACGCGGCGCGAAGTTGGGCGTAAACAGGATGCGATCCGGGTCCAGATCGGGAAAGACGGATCGCACGCGCTCGATCTCGCCGGGCGAGACGCACTCGAAGCCGAGACCCGCCTCCTCAAAGATGCGCAGCACGTCGGGGTGCGCATTCGCCTTCAGGGCGTAGAGCATCCGGTCCACGGCGGGAAGCGTTTCTCGCGCGGAGTGAGCGGCTTCGCGGAGCGTGCGTTCGTCGTAGACGAAAGCGGGCGCACTCTCGTCGGCTGCGTCCAGCAGATCCTCGCGGCGGTTCTTCCACCAGGCCGGGCCGACGGGGGGCGAGCGCTCCGCCTCGTCGTGCAGCTCGCGCCAGGTCGGGCCGAAGAGCGTATCCTCGCCGCGCGCGTCGAAGAGCTGCGCGTGCAGCTCGCGCAATAGACGAGTAACCTGCGCCTCGTCGATCACGAACGTCAGGTTGAGATCGTTCGACGCCTGCGTCGTCAGGTACACGTTCTGCTCGTCGAAAACCTCCAGAGCGGGTCCCAGCTCGTGCAGCACGGAGCGGATGTTGTGCCCCACCAAACTAATGGAAGCGCACGCCGCCTGCGCCCTCGCGTCGCAAAAGTCCTTCAGGTCGTTGACCAGCGCATCCACGACGCCCGGCCGGGGACGATCATCGGTCGCGGGGTCCAGCGAGACGGTGACGTTCGTTTCGGAGGTCGCCACGAGATCGACGGACAGATCGTATTCCTTGAATGCGGCGAAGGCGTCGGCCAGGAAGCCCACCTCCTGCCACATGCCGAGCGTGTCCATCGAGACGAGCGTGAGGTCGCGGCGCGTGGCGATGCCTTTGACCTGCGCGCCGGCGGTGGCCGCGCCCCCCGTGACGACGGTGCCGGACAGGTCGGGTTCTTGCGTGGAGCGCACGTGCAGCGGGATGCCAGCCTGCTGGACCGGGTCGATGCAGCGCGGATGCAACACTTTCGCGCCCGTGGTCGCCAGCTCTTGCGCCTCCTCGTAGTCGAGCTGGCGAAGCAGACGCGCCGACGGAATCTCGCGCGGGTTGGCCGTAAAGAGACCTGGCACGTCCGTCCAGATCTCCAGCCGCTCCGCTTCGAGCTTGGCGGCGAAGTAAGCGGCGGAGGTGTCGGAGCCGCCCCAGCCCAGGAGCGCCGTCTCGCCGGATTCGGTGCCCGCGATGAAGCCCTGCGTGAGCGCGAGGTCGGCGTCGCTGCCGGCCAGATTTTGCTGTAAGGCCGGGTCCGGCTCGTGGTGACACGTGGCGGCGAGGTAGCGCTGTCGTTCGGGAGCGCGCGGGTCGTGCTCGGCGCGCAAAATCTGACGCGCGTCTTGCCAGTCGGCGGTGAGGCCCTGCTGCTCGAAATACGCCGCGCCGAGCGTCGTGGACATCAGTTCACCCAGGCCCAAGACGCGCGCCCGGAACGGCGAGTTGATCTGCTTCGTGAGCGACGCCCCAAGCGCCAACTGTTCCAGTTCCTCGAAATACTCGTCCAGGAGCGCTTCGCCGTCTACGTCCAGCGCGTCGGCCAGATCGAGGTGCGTCCGGCGAATCTCGTCCAGGACGGGTTCGTGCTCGTCTTGCAGAGCAGCCTCCAGAAGGCGCTTGAGCGTCCGGGTGACGCCGCTTACGGCAGAGCAGACGACGAACGGGCGTGCGCCATCGTCCAGATGCTCGCGCGCGAGCCGGACGATAGTGTCCCACTCGCGCCGCGTGGAGACGCTCGTGCCTCCGAATTTTAAGACGACCCAGTCGGTGCTTTCGTCGGGCATGGTGCTCGTCGAGATGGTCCGCTTTCACGTCGGACCGTAATCTACCGCAGAGGTCGCACAGAGCGCAAAGGAAGAGTCTACGAAACTGTGAAGCTGTCTGATAAACAGAAAGGAGCCGAGCGTCGGATATTTTCCACCCAGCAGCCGCATATACTGAGCCGCGAACGGGTTGCCGTCCGCTGTCTGCGGTCCACCGTCCTCATGGAACGAGCACCACACGGAAGCGCGCCTCGTTGTTGATCATCCGGTCGTACGCCTCGGAAGCATCCTCCAGCGCAAACGTTTCGATCTTCGGGCGCACGTCCGAGAGCGCGCTGAAGCGAAGCGTATCCTCCGAGTCGTCGGCTGAGCCGCTGGGCCACCCGCTGACCGCCTGCCGCCCCTGAATGAGCGCCATGGGCGACACCTCGATGGGATCGCCGATGGCCGCCACGATGACGAGGTGGCCGTTGCGCCCGAGGCCGCCCGTGACCGACGAGATGGCGTCCGCGCTCGGCGCGGTCGCCAGGATGACGCTCGCCCCGCCCAGGTCCGTGAGCGTCTCCGCCGGGTCGTGCGCTTCGGTGTCGATGAAGTGATCCGCGCCGAGGTCTTCGGCCAGGTCGGCCTTGTCTGTGCCGCGCGAGAGCGCCGCCACCTCGCAGCCCGCCTTCTCGGCGTACTGCACGGCCAGGTGCCCCAGCCCGCCGATGCCCTGTACTGCTACCAGGTCGCCGGGCCGCGCGCCGCTGTTGCGCAACGCGTTGTAGGTGGTGATGCCCGCACACAGGAGCGGCGCGGCGTCTTTCGCGTCCAGAGCATCCGGCATCCGCGCGACGGCCTCCTGCGGCGCAGTCATGTACTTCGCGTAGCCGCCGTCGAAGGAGATGCCCGTCACCTGCGCGTTCTCGCAGTTCACGAAGTCGCCCTCGCGGCACGGCTCGCACTCGAAGCAGTGTCCGCCGTGC
>PXTQ01000047.1:7032-18136 GCA_003022505.1 Bacteroidetes bacterium QS_8_64_10
CGCGCGGGTATTCGATGCCCGGAAACGTACCTTCTTTCGCAAAAACGTCGCTATGGCAGATGCCGCAGGCCTCCACCTCAACGCGCACCTCGCCGGTGCCGGGTTCGGGAATATCCTTTTTAATGACCTCGAAGTCAGCGCCCGCTTCGGGCACCTGAACGGCTTTCATGGTGGACATAACTGGCGTGTGGTGATTGGTGAATAATTTCTGCGAGGCTCGCCTGCGAAGACGAAAGCGCGCCCTGCCCGTTCCGAACCTCAGGCAGAAGCGTGCCCGTCCGCCGAAAAGCAGGCGACGGCTTTTTTCGTTTCAGAGAACCCCGCCGTTCACACAGGGCGGACGTGCCGTCGCAGAACGGGCGCGGGCCGGGCGTGTGGCCCGGAGCGGACAGGCCGCCGCCCCGTGAGGAACGCTTCCCTTTAGTGAAGAAACACCGCCCCGCGCGACGCTAACTCCGAACCAATCACAGACGAGGCAAGCCATGAACGCGAGCAGTGAAGAACAACTCACGCCCGGCAGCATCTTCGACGACCGCGACCTGTTCGGCCCGGAAGAAGGAACGAACCTGAAAGTGCGGGCGCGGCTTCTGGATTGGCTCATTGACTGCGGGGAAAAGGAGGGCTTCACCCAGGAGGAAGCCGCCACTCAACTCGGCATCGGGCAACCTCGCATCTCCAACCTGCTGAAAGGCAAGATCAGCAAGTTTACTATCGACGTGCTCCTGAACATGTGCGCGGCTGCCGGAATTGAGGTCGAGATAAGCTTCCCCGACGGCACGCGAGCCGCCGCGTAACCATCTCCAAGTTGCGGCTTTCAGGCAGGAGGTAACGGCGAAAAAGTCTTACCCACTCCCTGTTTTTGATTCATCTAAACCCTTGAAAGGATAGGGCTTAGGATGTGATCGCAAGTAGGCCCGGAGGGACTCGAACCCTCAACTCGCGGCTTAAGAGGCCGCTGCTCTACCAGTTGAGCTACGAGCCTAATTGTAAGCCGTCCTACGGGAAAGCCGCCATCCGGTTCATCATGCCTTTCGGGCCGCCTCACGACAATTCCGTGAAACCCGCGCGGCGACTGGATTTGTTCACAGAAAGGCGGGTAGCATGGAAAGCGTGCTATTGTGAGACGCCCCACGGCCTGTCGCTTTCCATCATGCCCACCCCTGACACCGAGACCAGCCCGCCGTTGCTCTCGGCGGGCCTCTGGTACATGGTGGCGACGGCGCTGGCCTTCAGCCTGATGAGCGCGTTCGTGAAATGGGCCGGACGCGGCCTGCCGAGCCAGGAAATCGTGCTGGTGCGCAGCGCCGTGACGCTTGGGTACAGCTGGGCGCTGGTGCGATGGCGCGGGGTCCCGCTCTGGGGTAACCACAAGGGCTGGCTGACCCTCCGCGGGCTGTTCGGCTTCGGCGCGCTGAGTTGCTTCTTCCTGGCCCTCACGAAGCTGCCACTCGCCGACGCGACGGTGATCCACTACACGAATCCCGCACTCACCGCCGGTCTCGCCGCGCTCTTTCTGGGCGAGCAAATCAACCGGGAGACGAGCGTGGGCATCGCGCTGAGCCTGGCGGGCGTGGCGCTCGTGGCGCAGCCGGCTTTTCTGTTCGGCGAAGCCGCCGACTATTCGCTGCTGTACGTGGGCATCGCGCTCCTGGGAGCGCTCTTCAGCGCCTCCGCCTACGTGACCGTGCGGCATCTCCGCGAGGACGAACATGCGCTCACCATTGTTTTTTATTTCCCGCTCGTCGCCACGCTCGCCTCGCTGCCGACCGCCTTGCCCACCGCCGAGTGGCCGACGCCGCTGGAGTGGCTGCTACTGGTGGTAGGCGTGGCCGGCTTCGCGCAGCTCGGGCAAATCTTTCTGACGCATGGCCTCTACCGCGAGCGGGCGGGCCGCGCCATGTCGGTCAGCTACCTGCAGATCGTGTTCGCGGGGGCCTGGGGCCTGCTCTTTTTCGGCGAGGTGCCGGACTGGACGAGCGTCGGCGGGGCCGCCCTCGTGATTGCCGGGACGTGGCTGACGGCACGAAGCTAAGTTGCAGGTTCGCAGGTTACAAGTTGCACGTTCGCCAACCTGAAACCTGTCAACCTGAAACCTGCAACCGCGCTCACACGTCCAGCGCCTCCGCGTCGGTGGCGTGCTCCATGATAAAGCCGCGCCGGGCGGAGGTGTCGCGGCCCATGAGGTCGCTGATCGTTTGCTCGGTTTCGAGGCGCTGCTCGTCCGGGATGCTCACCTTGAGCAGATGCCGCTGGGCCTGGGCGAGCGTCGTCTCCTTGAGTGTGGAGGGCATCATCTCGCCGAGGCCCTTGAAGCGCTGGATGTCGACGCGGGCGTTGCCCGGCGCTTCTCGCACGAGCTGCTCCTTCTCGGCCTCGTCGAGCGCCCAGTGCGTGTCTTTGGCGATGTCGACGCGGTAGAGCGGCGGCTGAGCTATATAAACATGCCCCTCGTCGATGAGCGGACGCAGGTAGCGGTAGAAGAACGTCAAAAGCAGCGTGGCGATGTGGTGGCCGTCGGAGTCGGCGTCCATCAGCAGAATCACCTTGTGGTAGCGCAGGTCTTCCAGGTGGAGATGATCGCCCACGCCGCATCCGAGCGCCTGCACGATGTTCGACAGCTCCTTGTTGGCCTCGACCTTTTTGAGCGACGCTTGCTCGGCGTTCAGCACCTTGCCCCGGAGCGGCAGCACCGCCTGCGTGTTGCGGTCGCGCGCCTGCTTGGCGCTTCCGCCGGCGGAATCGCCCTCCACGACGAACAACTCGCTCTCGGTGGGATCGGTGGACGAGCAGTCGGCGAGCTTGCCCGGCAGATTCAAGCGGTGGCTCACCTTTTTCTTGCGGCGCGTCTTGCGGGCGGCCTTGCGGCTCGCTTGCCGCGCCTTCGCCGCCTGAATAACGCGCGTGGCGATGGCCTTGCCGGTGGTGATGTGGCGGTTCAGATAGTGCTCCAGCTCGCGCCGCAGGTGCCCGGCCACGAGCGAGCGGGCCGACGGGTTGTTCAGCTTGTCTTTGGTCTGCCCCTGAAACTGCGGGTCGCCCATGAACAGATTCACGATGCCCACGATGCCCTCGCGGATGTCGTCGGCGGTGATTTCGAGCTTGCGCGGAACCAGCTCGTGCGTCTGCATGAAGCTCTGCACGGCGCTGCGGACGGCGCTGCGGAAGCCTTGCTCGTGCGTGCCGCCGTCCTGCGTCGGGATGCCGTTGACGAACGTGCGCAGCCGCTCCTTCGGGTCCTCGGTCCACTGCAAGACGATTTCCAGGCGGCTGGCCTCGTCCGGGTCTTCCTCGACGAACGCGAACGGCTCCTGGTGCACGGGTCGCGCCTGAAACTCCTCGACGAGCGCTCCGAGGTACTCCCGGATGCCGCCCTCGTGATGGTAGACGTACCGCTCGCCGCGCTTCTCATCCTTGAAGACGATCTTGAGGTCGCGGTTCAGGTACGTCTTGACTTCGAGTTGTTCTTCGATCTTAGCGACGTCGAAGTCGGTGGCCTCAAAGATTTCGGGATCGGGGCGGAAGAAGATGCTCGTGCCCGTGCCGCGCGCGCCGTTATCGGTCGTCTGCAGGTCGGTGACGGGCGTGCCCTTGGCGTAGCGCTGCTCGTACTTCGCGCCGTCGCGCTTGATGGTGGCAACCATCTCGGCGGAGAGCGCGTTCACGACCGAAGCGCCGACGCCGTGCAGCCCGCCGCTCGTGATGTAGTTGGAGGCGTCGAACTTGCCGCCGGAGTGCAGCGTCGTGAGGATTAGCTCGACCGCCGGGACGCCCTCTTCGGGGTGCTCGTCTACGGGTACGCCGCGCCCGTTATCGCTGACGGTGATGCTGCGCCCGTCGGCATGGAGCACGACCTCGATGCGGGAGGCGTAGCCGTTGGTCGCTTCGTCGACGGCGTTGTCGACGATCTCCCACAGCAGGTGGTGCAGGCCGGGTTTGCCGGTGCCGCCGATGTACATGCCGGGGCGCCTGCGGACAGGTTCGAGGCCTTCGAGGACCTGGATGTCTTCGCCGGTGTAGGTGGGGACTTCCATAGCGTTTGCGTGTTTGTGCGTTTTCGCGTTCTCGTGTTAGCGCGTTTTCGGGTCGGAAAGTCGAAAGTCGCAGGTCTTGCAGGTCAGGCACCACGATGAATCGTGGTGTTAGAAAAATTGAGGTCTATTGGCGTGAAAGCGAAGTCACCGAGGGTGAGCAGCTGCCTTCTGGCCTCATATTCCGCTTCGAAGCTCGTTCTCGCGTGATGCTTTTCTTGGTTGACGATGTGCCGCGTCACGCGATCTACATCACGCGGCGACACTGAAAACGCTCCGTAACCGCGTGCCCACCCAAAACCTTCGGGGGGCGTGATTTCATGCTTGGTGATCCAGGGCGATGAACTGCCTTTGAGCAGTTGAACAGCTTTGCTTACCGATAACGTCGTCGGCAAATCGATAAGCGCGTGCACGTGATCGGGATTCACGTAGTTGACGCACATCGAAATGCTCTTCTCGTTGACTTGTCTGGTCAAGAAATCCGAAATTTGAGCGCGCGCCTCACGGCTGCGAATTTGCACACGGTGCCTCGCCGCCCCCACCAGAGGCAGCCAGCATTGCGTATAAGCTGTGCAGCGCCATGACGATTTGTTTCCTTACCCCCCTTCTAACACCCGGATTAATCCGGGTGCGTGAGAAAAAGAGACGTTGCCAAAATAAATAATCAAACGTCATAATCCGGGTGCCTAAACCTGCAACCTAAAACTAACTCTCCTCCATCCGAATTTCCGTCGTCTCCGGAAACACCTCCGCCAGGTGGCCGCGCTTGATGACCAATCGCCCTTTGTTGCCCCGATTCGTCACGTCGAACTTGGTGGTGCGCACGATTTCCTCGCGGCCCCGGTTCGTCTCCACCTTGAGGCCGTCGCGCGCGGCGTCCGAGAGCGTAAAGCCCAGCAGCGCGTCCTCGTCGGCCAGCTGGATCGCGGTGACGCCCTTGCCCGCCCCCTTGTAGATCTTGATCTGGTGCACCGGAAAAATCAGCGCGCGCCCCTCCTTGCTGGCAAGGCAGACGTTCTCATGCCCGGCAGCCAGGTGCGCGCCCACTACCTCGTCGCCCTCCTCCAGCCGCATGAACGTGCGCCCGTTGGTCATCGACGGCTCGCGGTAGCCGTCGATAGAAAACCGCACGGCGCGGCCCTGACGCGAGAGCGCCACCACGTACGGCACGTCCGGCTCCTCACGCACCGTCTCGAACAGCTCCGGCTCCAGCTCCGGGTCCGGCTTCGGATCGGGGAGGGCGCGGTCGTCGAAGCTCACGACGCCGACAACGCGCTCGCGGTCCTCGAACGAGAAATGCTTCTGGATCGGGTCGCCATAGCCGGTCGTGTAGGGCAGTTCGTCGATGCGCTCGGTGTAGCACTTGCCTTTGTTCGTCAAAAAACCGACCGTGGCGCGCGTGGAGCCGGGCAACGCCCACCCCACCTCGTCGCCGTCGCGCACGCGGATCGAGTCGAGGTCGGAGTACGACCCCTGGCACTTGACCCAGCCGTCGCGGCTGACGATGACGTAGCGATCCTCTTCAATGATATAATCCTCTTCGGTGTAGTCGTGCACGTCGTCGGGACCGGCGACGTGGGTGCGCCGCTCCGTGCCGAATTGCTTTTTCATTTCGCGCAGCTCCTTGCGGATCAGGTTCCAGCGCGCGGCCTCGTCGCCGAGTAGCCCGCGGATGTCCTCGGCCTCCTCGCGCTTCTCCTCGAGTTCGTCGCGGATGGCGTCGATTTCGAGCTTCGAGATGCGGTAGAGCTTCGTTTCGAGGATGGCGTCGGTCTGGTCGTCGTCGAGCGTAAAGCGGTGCCGGAGGCGCTGTGAGGCGTCGCTCTTGTTTTCGGAAGAGCGGATGATCTTGATGGCCTCGTCGAGGGCGTCGAAGATGATCTCGAAGCCTTCCAGCAGGTGAATCCGGCGCTCCAGCTTGTCGAGTTTGTGCTGCAAGCGCCGCACGACGATCTCCATGCGGTGCGCCAGGAAGTGCCGCAGCACGGCCTGCAGGTTCACGCGCTCCGGCTGCCCGACCTCCGCGTTCTCCCTCGGCACGAGGCACGTCAGGTTGACGTGGAAGCGCGTCTGGAGCTTCGTCTGCTTGAACAGGTACGCCATCGCGGCCTCGGCGTCCGCCCCGCGCTTCAGGTTGAGCACAATGCGCACCTCGTCCGTCGATTCGTCGCGCACGTCGGAGAGTTGCGGCACGTTCTCGTTGGCGATGTGGTCGCCGATCTTGCCGACGAGCTTGCCCTTATCAACGGTGTAGGGCACGGACGTGATGATGATCGTGGTCTTGCCCTCCATCTCGTACTCGCCGCGCAGCTCGACGGATCGGGAAATCCGGCCCGCTGATGTATTTCTGCACGAGCGTCCGCACGTAGGCGTTGGGTGAGTGGCTGACGTGGATGGCGGCGTCGATTACTTCTTCGAGGTTATGCGGCGGGATATTGGTCGCCATGCCCACGGCGATACCGGTGGAGCCGTTCACCAAAAGATTGGGCACGCGCGCCGGGAGCACCGCCGGTTCTTCAATCGTGCCGTCGTAGTTGGCACGGAACGGCACGGTGTCCTGCCGAATCTCTTCGAGCATCTGCATCGCCAGCGGACGCAGCTTCGCCTCCGTGTAGCGCATCGCCGCCGGGCTGTCGCCGTCGAGCGAACCGAAGTTGCCGTGGCCGTCCACCAGCGGATCCCGCAGCGAGAAATCTTGCGCCATGCGCACCATCGCATCGTAGATCGCGGAATCGCCATGCGGGTGGTACTTTCCCATGACTTCGCCGACGACGGTGGCGCTCTTGCGATAGCGCTTATCCGGATACAGATTCAGCCCCTTGAACATGCCGTAGAGGATGCGGCGCTGCACGGGCTTGAGGCCGTCGCGGATGTCGGGGAGCGCGCGGCTCGTGATGACGGAGAGGGCGTAGTTCAGATACCGCTCCTGAGCCGTTTTGTGGAGCGAGATGGTGTCTACGATGGGCATGGATCAGATTGCAGGTTTCAGGTTAGCAAGTTTCAAGTTCGCAAGTTGTAGCGAATGGCTGCTCGCTCTTACGGTTGGGGCGAGTCGGCGCCTCGCCCCGTGCACGTGTTCGGGAAGATACGAAGCGGGGTTGACAACGTGGTGTCAGGTGTGGGACGGCAGACTGCAAGAAGACGGCGGACGGCAGACAGCGGGGCGTCCCGGAGCGGTTCGAGATCGTCGAAGTAATCTCGACGTCGAATCAGATGAATGCAACTCACGGTTTCGACGACGGAACGGATCGCATATCCGATAAACTTGCGTTACTCGGCATCGCTCTGACCAGTCGATCTTTCAGCAATGTTTAGCGAGATGCTGCTGGCGGCTCGCGTGAGTTGACTCTCCAAGTTGTATTTTTCTGACGACGGAAGCTGCTCAGTCAGCAATTTCATAGAGCGCATCCACATAATCCAGCGACCGCTGCCAGACGCGCAGCTTTTCAAACTTGTAAGCCATATGACAAGCGATTGTATTTTGCTGGATCGATTGTGCTGTAGGACCGCAGACCGCGGACGACAGACCGCATCTCCACCTCCATTTTCGGTGAGAGAACGGCGGTCTGCTGTCCGCTGTCCGTCGTCCGGTCAGTAAGCTAACGTGAAATAGTCCTCCTCGTCGCTGGTGTGGAGCTGGAGAACACCGGCCTGGACGAGCGTCGTGAGCACGCCGGAAACCTCCTCGCGCGGCTCGTCGATGAGGGTGGCGAACTGCCGCACCGTCACGCGCCCGTAGTCGTCGAGGTAGCGCATGAGCATCTGCTCGCGGTCGCCGAACTCGAAGGTGACGCCGTTGGCTTCGTCGTCGCCGGAGCGCATGAGCCGCAGCGCCTCCGGGCTGGCCTCCACGCTCATGTCCTCGACGCGCACGTAGGCCGCGCCCGGCTCGCCGGAGCCATTCACCAGAAGATGCGGCTTGCGCCCGCTCTCCCGCACCGTCACCACGAGCACGTGCCGCCCCGACGACGGCAATGCGACGCGCGCGACCTCATAGCTAACGACCGGCTGGCTGTGCTGCTCCAGCGCCCGCCGCAGCACGAACTCTTCCTCCGCCGGATCCACGACGCCTGCTACGGTGCCATCGTCTTGCACACCTACGAGCAAGCGCCCTCCTTCGGAGTTGGCGAAGGCGATCACCTCGCGGGCGATGCGGTCGCCGTCGGGCACGCGATGCTTGAATTCGAGCGACGCGCTCTCGCCGGTAGAAGCCAGCTGGGTCAGTTCGCGCTCAGTCATAGGCTTTGCGTTGGCGTGTTTTCGCGTTGGCGAGTTGGGACGAGTCGCCGACTCGCCCGTACAATTCATGAAGCGTTTGAGGAAAGGGCGGTTGTGGGAAGTCTGCACACCCGCACTCTCACGCTCTCGCGCTTATAGGAGTGAATCGGGCAGCCAGTTCTCGCGTTTGGCGGAGCGGGTCATCAGCTCGTCGACTGCCGCCGTCGGGGCTTTGCCTTCGAATAAGACGGCGTGAACGGCCTCCGTGATGGGCATCTCGATGCCGCGTCGTCGCGCCAGCGCCTGCACCGAGCGCGTCGTGCGCACCCCCTCCGCGACCATCGTCATTTCCTCCTCGATCTCGCCCAGCGTCTTGCCGCGTCCGATCTGTTCGCCCAGGTGCCGGTTGCGGCTGTGGCGGCTCATGCACGTCACCACCACGTCGCCGATGCCCGCCAGCCCGGCGAACGTTTGCGCCCGCGCGCCCATCGCCATGCCCAACCGCTTGATCTCGGCGACGCCGCGCGTGACGATGGCGGCCTTCGTGTTGTCGCCGTAGCCCAGCCCGTCACTGATGCCGGCGGCAATCGCCAGCACGTTCTTGACTGAGCCGGCGATCTCGACGCCGCGCACGTCGGTGTTCACATAGACACGCAGCCGGTCGGTCATGAAAGCCTCCTGCATCCGCTCGGCGATGGCTTCGTCGTCGGCGGCAGCCACGACGGTCGTGGGGCGGCGCGCGCCCACCTCCTCGGCGTGGCTTGGTCCGTAGAGCGCGCCGATGTTGCGCTCCGGCACGCTGTCGCCGAACACGTCGACGAGCACCTGCGTGGTCGTCATGAGCGTATCGTTCTCGATGCCTTTGGCGACGGAGACGACGAGGCGCTCCGCGTCGGCGAAAGGGCGCAGCCGCTCGGCCACGGCGCGCACGGCGTGGGAGGGCGTGGCGACGGTCCACAGGCCTTCCACTTGCGCCGCCTCTGCGAGATCTGACGTAACGGCGACCGCTTCGGGAATCTCGACCTCCGGCAGGTACGTCGGGTTGTAGTGCGTGTCGCGTATTTTTTCGGTGGCTTCCGGGCGACGCGCCCACAGCGTGACGCGACGGCCCGCCCGCGCCAGCGTCACGGCCAGCGCCGTGCCCCAGCTGCCCGCGCCGAAGATGGTGATACGCGATGGATCGGACATTTATTTTTGGATTGTAGAGACGTTTCGGCGAAACGTCTCTTACGGTGCGGATTCGCGTTCTATGGAAATCATGAGCGGTCAGACTGCAATCACAGCTCATCCTTCCCGATCATCCCACGCGCGGGGCGAAACGAACTGATGCGGCTCTCGGTGCCGTTCAGGAGGCGGCGGATGTTGCCGCGATGCGCCAGGAGCAAGCTCGGATCCAGTCCGATGTCGAACAGATAACGCCGGATGGCGACGGTGGAGGGGAACGCCACGGCGGCCGTGATGGACGCCAGCGATACGTAACGAAAGACAATGAGCACGGCCAGAAAGATGCCGATGGCAATCAGCGTGGTGACGGGCGTAACCGCCACAAGCACGCCCGCTGCCGTGTTCACTCCCTTGCCGCCCTCAAACCGGGCGTAGATCGGAAACATGTGTCCCACGATGGCCGCGACGCCCGCCGCGAGGCACACGACGGTCTGCAACTCCCACGGCACCAGCCCCCAGTGCGGGATAACACCCATCCCGATGAGGTACGGAATGACGCCCGCTGCCGTGATGCCTTTGCCCAGATCCACGACGGTGGCGATGACGCCCGCCTTCCAGCCCAGCACGCGAAAAGCGTTCGTCGCGCCCGCGTTGCCGCTGCCGTGCTCGCGCACGTCCACGCCATAAATGAGCTTTCCGCTCCACAGGCTGCCGGGGATGGCGCCGATCAGATAGCTCAGCACGAGAATGAGCAACAGGTGTAGCATGAGACCTAAAGGAAAAGTTGCTAAACGATTTTGCCTAAAAAGCGCTTCCGGCTTTTACGGAAGAAGGAAACTACGAGAGAGCGAGAGTACGACGAGCAGGTGGAGGGCCTATTGTGTGTTGTTTTAGCAAAACGCCTCCACTTTCTTCTTACCGCAGAGTACGCTGAGAGCGCAGAGAATGAGTTTTTCGTCTTTGCGCCCTCCGCGATCTTTGCGGTCAATCACACAGCAACACATAGCAGGCCCACTACCGACGAGCAAGGACAGGCGAAAGCTTTTCTCGCACTCCCGTCCTTTCGTACTCTCCTTCTTAACTCTCGTCTACGATTCGCCCGATGCGGAACGGCTCTTCGCCCGCCTCCCGAAGCACCTGCATTGTTTCTTCGATGTCGGCCGGGGCGCTTATCGTTATTAACCCGACTCCGAGGTTGAAGGTTCGCCGCATGTCGTCTTCCGGCACGTCGCCGAGGCGCTGGATCATGTCAAAAATAGCCGGGCGCGCCCATGCGTCGTAGTCCGCCTCGGCGGTCAGACCGCTTGGCACGACGCGCGCCGCGTTGCCCGCGACGCCGCCGCCGGTGACGTGCACGAAGCCGCGCGCCAAGTCGTTCTCGATGAGCGTCTGAATCGGCTCCAGGTACGAGCGGTGCACGCGCAGGAGCGCTTCGCCCACAGTTGCGCCGCCGAGTTCGGCCGGGGCGTCGCCCACGTCGAAGTGCTCGAACAGCACCGCGCGAGCCAGCGTGTAGCCGTTCGTGTGCAGTCCGGTGCTTGGCAATCCAACGAGCACATCGCCCGCCTCGATGCGGCTGCCGTCCACGATGGCGCTCTTGTCAACGACGCCCACGACCGCCCCCGCTATGTCGAAGTCCTCTTCTTCGTAGACGTCCGGCATCTCGGCGATCTCGCCGCCGATGAGCGCACAGC